>NZ_JBICJM010000026.1:0-51429 GCF_043103065.1 Vibrio sp. YQ_11
GCACCAATCGCAATGGACGAAGGTCTACGTTTCGCTATCCGTGAAGGTGGCCGTACAGTAGGTGCTGGTGTTGTTGCTAAGATCTTCGAATAATTCTTAACGAATTAAACGAAATCTTGCACTCTTCTTCTTTTTGAAGAAAGCGCATCAAGAAAAGGGAGGCTTCGGCTTCCCTTTTTCGTATTTGTTTTTTTATTTAGTTATAAGCATAAACTGAAGGTGCTCCCTTCTTGTTTTTAAAAAACAACCTCTTACTTGAAGTATGTTTTTTCTGATTCGCAGTTCCCTCATAAGTGATTGATCCTCTCTTTCCCAACAAAAACCTATATAACGAAATGTTCTCAACACGCTCTCAATACGAGTGGTAACAAGAACCATTCCCGTTTATATTCTTGTCTTCGGTTTTTATTAGAAAGGTTTTTATATGTACGTTTGTCTTTGCCATGGCGTCTCCGACAAAAAAATTAGGAAGTTGGCGATAGATGAAGGTGTAACTGATATTCGAGGTATTAAGAGATGCACTGCTTTGGGGAGTCAGTGTGGTAAGTGCATTAAGCAGGCAAAAGAAATCCTAGCAGAAACACATTACACAGAATTAAGACAAGCCAGTTAACTACCTCATTGCTTTTTGAGGGTTACTTGGTCTCTTTGACACCTTCTCATTTGCTTCTAAAGTTAATAGAAGCCAAATAGGAGGGCTTTGTCATGAAAGGCGATCCAATCATCATCCAACATCTCAATAAAGTGCTCGGTAACGAGCTCATCGCTATCAATCAATATTTTCTTCATGCTCGTATGTATAAAGACTGGGGGTTAAAGCACCTTGCCGATAAGGAATACCACGAGTCGATTGATGAAATGAAGCATGCTGACCACCTTATCGAGCGGATCTTGTTCTTGGAGGGATTACCGAACCTTCAAGATCTTGGAAAGCTAATGATTGGTGAAGATACTAAGGAAATGCTCGAATGCGACCTTAAACTGGAGATGGCGGCCATTCCGGATCTAAAAGATGCGATTGCCTATGCCGAAGATATTCGCGACTATGTTTCGCGTGATTTATTTCAAGATATTCTCGAAGATGAAGAAGAGCATGTGGACTGGCTTGAGACCCAACTTGGCTTGATTGAAATGTCAGGTATTGAAAACTACCTTCAAGCTCAGTATGTCGATGAAGAGTAACGAACATACTGACGCATTGTTCAAAAAGAATTCATATCATAAAAAGAGCACCTGACCAGAAAATCAGGTGCTTAACACACTTATCTGGTCTAATCTCTTTTATTATCGGCTTTTTAAGGATATTGCTCGCAATCTTACCTATGAAGATTGATTTCTATCCTTTAGAATTTATGCCCCCTTACCTAAAAATAACAAAGAGAAACGATCCATGTCTGAAGACAATCGCCAAGCAGCCACCCCAGAAGAAGAACATCGCCAAAAAGCTCTGGATTACCATGCTTACCCAACCCCGGGTAAAATCGCTGTCGAATTAACTAAACCAGCCGAAACTGCTGGTGACCTTGCTCTTGCATACAGTCCTGGCGTGGCTGAGCCTGTACGTGAAATCGCACAAAACCCTGACAACGTGTACAAGTACACGGCGAAAGGCAACATGGTTGCGGTTATTTCAAACGGTACTGCTATTCTTGGTCTAGGTAACCTTGGCCCACTTGCCTCTAAGCCTGTAATGGAAGGTAAAGCGTTACTGTTTAAGCGTTTTGCTGGCCTTGATTCAATTGATATTGAAGTGAAGCATCGCACGATCGACGAGTTCGTTGATACGGTTGCGAACATTGCTGACACTTTCGGTGGTATCAACCTTGAAGACATCAAAGCACCAGACTGTTTTGAAATTGAAAAGCGTTTGATTGAGCGTTGTGACGTACCAGTATTCCACGATGATCAACATGGTACGGCTATCGTGACAGCTGCAGGTATGCTCAATGCTATCGAGCTGCAGGGTAAGAAGCTTGAAGATTCAACGATTGTTTGTCTTGGTGCTGGTGCTGCAGCCGTTGCGTGTATGGAGCTGCTTATCAAGTGTGGCGCAATGCGCGAGAAGATCTACATGCTGGATCGCAAAGGGGTGATCCATACTCGTCGTGATGATCTGAATGAGTACAAGCAACTGTTCGCAAACAATACAGATAAGCGCACACTAGAAGATGTGATCGAAGGTGCAGACCTATTCCTAGGTGTATCTGGTCCAAATCTATTGCCACCAGAAGCGTTGAAACTCATGGCTGACAAGCCAGTTGTATTTGCTTGTTCGAACCCAGATCCTGAAATCAAACCTGAGCTAGCACACGCAGTGCGTGATGACTTAATTATGGGTACTGGTCGCAGTGATTATCCAAACCAAGTGAACAACGTGTTGTGTTTCCCTTTCATTTTCCGTGGTGCGTTAGATGTACGTGCGAGTGAAATCAATGACGACATGAAGCTGGCGGCGGTGGACGCAATTCGTGCATTGGCAAAAGAGCCTGTGCCTGAATCGGTACTAAAAGCTGCAGGTGTTGAGAAGCTAGAATTTGGTAGCGACTACATCATTCCTAAGCCAATGGATCCACGTCTGCTACCTCGTGTAGCAAAAGCGGTAGCTCAAGCGGCAGTAGATTCCGGTGTTGCTCGTATCGAGATGCCAGAAAACTACATGGCAGAGTAATTTACTCAGCCACATTGAACACAAAAATGGGACGCATTGACGTCCCATTTTTTATATCTCCAAAAACTGCCCCCGGCGCAGCTCCTAAAGCGGATGAATTTGTAAGCAATTATTCTTCGTCAAATGCTTCGAATTCGATACCCATCGCCGTCATTAACGCTTTTGCTTCAGTTGGAATGTCATCCGGTCTGTCTTTACGAAGGTCTTCATCCGTTGGTAATGGCTGACCTGTATATGCGTGCAGGAATGCTTCACATAGTAGTTCGCTGTTGGTTGCATGGCGTAAGTTATTGATCTGACGACGAGTACGCTCATCAGTCAGCACTTTTAAAACTTTTAGCGGGATAGAAACGGTAATTTTTTTTACTTGTTCGCTTTTTTTACCGTGCTCAGCATATGGGCTAATGTATTCGCCATTCCAGTCAGCCATTGCACACCTTCATTTATGTAATAAGTTGAAAATTAATATAGGTGCTGATTTTAGCTGCATTTACTGCCACAAGCAAAGACATATAGACGTCTAGAAGTGTTGACGTCTCATTTTTTGACAAGTAAAGTGAACAGAACAGAACAGAACAGAACAGAACAGAACAGAACAGAACAGAACAGAACAGAACAGTTAAGGAAGAGTGTTGTTCAGATAGATCTAACAAATTAGATATAGCGCATTCCTATTTAGAAGTCATCACCCGTGAAAGGATACACCCATGAGCACCCGCAAGCCTGCGACCATTGCTGTACGCACTGGTATCGAATCAGACAGCCAATACCACGCTGTTGTTCCACCAATCTACCTTTCAACCAACTATGGTTTCCCTGCTTTTGGTGAAGTCCCTAAATACGATTACACGCGTTCAGGTAACCCAAACCGTGGTTTGCTAGAGAGTGCGTTATCAGAGTTAGAGTCTGGCAAAGGCGCAGTGGTGACTAACTGCGGTACTTCCGCACTTAACTTGTGGGTATCGGCTTTTCTTGGGCCAGATGATCTGATTGTTGCACCGCATGATTGCTATGGTGGCACATACCGTTTGTTCAATACACGAGCTAACAAAGGCGACTTCAAAGTGCAGTTCGTTGATCAATCGGATGAGCAAGCTCTAGAGGCTGCACTAGCGAAAAAGCCAAAGCTTATTTTGTTAGAAACTCCATCGAACCCTTTGGTTCGTGTGGTTGATATTGCTGCGGTATGCGAAAAAGCCAAACAAGTAGGCGCTTTGGTTGCGGTAGACAATACCTTTTTGACACCGGTGTACCAAAAGCCTTTGGATCTCGGTGCTGACTTTGTTATCCACTCAACCACAAAATACATTAATGGTCACTCGGACGTGATTGGTGGTGTGGTGATCACCAAAACAGAAGCGCACGCAGAAGAACTTGCATGGTGGGGAAACTGTATTGGCGCCACGGGTACGCCTTTCGATAGTTACATGACGTTGCGTGGGATCCGCACTTTAGGCGCCCGTATGCGAGTGCACGAAGAAAGCTCTCAACACGTACTCAACTACCTACAACAGCAGGCTTTGGTCGCGAAGATTTACCATCCGAGCTTGCCAGATCACCCAGGTCACGAAATCGCGAAAAAGCAGCAGTCGGGTTTTGGGTCTATGTTGAGCTTTGAATTTGCAGGCTCATTTGAGCAACTTAAAGTGTTTGTTAAAGAGCTCGAACTGTTTTCTCTTGCAGAGTCGCTTGGTGGCGTGGAGAGTTTGATTTGTCACCCCGCATCTATGACGCATCGAGCCATGGGGGAAGAGGCGTTAGCGGAAGCGGGCGTGTCGCATCAGCTGCTTCGTCTGTCTGTGGGTTTAGAAGATGCACAAGACCTGATTGCCGATCTCGCTCAAGCCTTTGTAAAAGCTGCTCAGTAATAGGAGAACTAAAAATGAGTGTACAACGTCAGTTACATAAATTTGGTGGCAGCAGCTTAGCAAACCCTGAATGTTACTTACGTGTGGCCGATATTCTCAAAGAATACTCTGTCGAGAATGATCTGGTGGTGGTATCCGCCGCAGGGAAGACCACTAATCGCTTGATCGAGTTTCTGGAAGGTTTAGACAAAGATGGCCGTATTGCGCATGAAGCACTACAAGGCTTAAGACAATTCCAGTCGGAGCTAATTGAATCTCTATTAGAAGGCGAGGTGCAGACGCAATTGCTCGCTTCTTTGCACGATGAGTTCAGTACCTTAGCCGAGCTGACTGCGCCACTGACGGATGCGCAAAAAGCGGCAGTGTTGGGTCACGGTGAAGTGTGGTCTTCACGTTTATTGGCTGCCTTGCTTTCACAACAAAATGTTCCTGCGGTCGCACAAGATGCACGTGCATTTTTACGTGCAGAAGCAGGTACTCAACCGGAAGTTGACCGTGCGCGTTCTTATCCCCTGATTAAGGAGGCGTTGGCGCAACACAGCCACAAATGCGTCATCATTACCGGATTTATGGCGCAAAATGAGGCAGGAGAAACCGTGCTGTTGGGGCGGAATGGCTCGGATTATTCCGCAACCGTAATCGGTGCTTTGGCGGAAGTGACAACCGTAACCATTTGGAGTGATGTTGCTGGTGTTTACAGTGCGGATCCTCGTTTGGTGTCGGACGCATGTCTGTTGCCTTTACTGCGCTTAGACGAAGCGAGTGAACTGGCCCGCCTTGCAGCGCCGGTCTTGCATAGCCGTACGTTACAACCTGTCGCGCAAAGCACGATGGACTTAAGCCTCAAGTGCAGCTATCAACCTGAATCGGGTTCAACGCGTATTGAGCGTGTACTTGCTTCTGGGCGTGGAGCGAAAATCATCACTTCTTTGGATGAGGTATTGTTGATTCAATTGTCCTTTAGACATGGTCATGACTTCAACAAAACCCAAAGTGATGTTTTAAAGTCTCTTCAACGTGCGCAACTCGAGCCACTCTCTTACGAAGCCCAAGCCGATCAGCAAAAATTACGCTTAGCGTACACCGCAGAGATTGCGACAGGTGCGCTGAAGTATCTACAAGATCTTGCGGTTGAAGCTGAAATCAAACTCAAAGAAGGCTATTCACTTGTGGCCGCTGTCGGAGCGGGCGTAACGAAGAATGCCAACCATTGTTTTGGTTTTTACCAAAAATTGAAGCACGCACCAGTTGAATTTGTTTCTGAAACTGAATCAGGTTTAAGCCTAGTTGCGGTACTACGTCGCACCGATACCGAAGCATTAGTGCAGTTGATTCACAGCCAGTTATTCCAAGCGCAAAAGCGCGTAGCGGTAGCGTTATGTGGCAAAGGCAATATCGGTTCTAGCTGGTTAAATCTATTTGCGATTCAGAAAACAGAACTCGAAAAACGCCACGGTATGAGCTTTGACTTAGTCGCCGTTGTCGATAGCCAGACATATTGGTTTGATGAAAAGGGTATCGATGCGGCGGCGGTTGCCGACAAGTTTGATGATGAAAGTATTGAGAACGATGGGACGTGGCTGAGTCGGTTAGGCGATTTACAAGGTTATGATGAAGCCGTGGTATTGGACGTGACCGCGAGCAAAGAGTTGGCGCAACGTTATGTTGATATCGCTCAGCAAGGCATTCATTTAATTTCTGCTAACAAAGTTGCAGGCTCTGCCGACAGTCAGTATTACCATCAAGTGCAAGATGCATTCGCGAAAATCGGTCGTTACTGGCTCTACAACGCGACGGTTGGGGCAGGGTTACCTATCAACCATACCGTGCGAGATCTGCGTGAAAGTGGTGACGAGATTGTGGCGCTATCCGGAATCTTCTCGGGAACACTTTCTTGGCTGTTCCAGCAGTTTGATGGCTCGGTGCCGTTTAATGAGTTGGTCGATTTAGCGTGGCAACAAGGATTAACAGAACCGGATCCGCGTGCTGATTTAGATGGTTCGGATGTCATGCGTAAACTGGTTATCTTAGCGCGTGAGTCTGGTCTGGATATTGAACCGGACAGCGTAAAAGTGGAATCACTCGTACCTGAAGAGCTGCGCTCTCTGAGTTTGGATGAGTTCTTTGATAATGGCGCACTGCTCAGTGAGATTCTTCAAGAGCGTCTAACCAAAGCACAAAGAGATGAGCAGGTGCTTCGATATGTGGCGCGCTTAGAGAAAAATGGCAAAGCGACGGTGGGCGTAGAAGCATTACCGCGCGAACATGCGCTGGCTAACTTGCTGCCATGCGACAACATTTTTGCGATTGAAAGTAGATGGTACAAGGACAACCCTTTGGTGATTCGTGGCCCAGGTGCAGGACGCGAGGTGACCGCTGGTGCAATCCAATCGGATCTCAACCGCTTAGCTGGATTATTCTAAACTTTTCGAGAGACCTAAAAACCCTGGAATTCATCCGGGGTTTTTTATTCCTTCCTCAGTGCCATACTTAAAATAAGATTCGCCATTTTCAAACGTTGTTATGAGTAAATAGCAGATGCGAATTAACTTGAACTATCCTCATTATTAACGTGAGAAAAATTCATAATCACAAGGTTGACATTAAATCACATTCAATACATTCTGTAGACATATAGACGTCTAAACGTCGATTCAAGGATTTTGATTTCGTGGCGGAGTGCCACAGGGAGAGTAAGATGGGATACACGCACGCAGGCCATATCGACGCCTTAAACCAGAATATCGCTGAGTTGTCAGATAACATTAATGTCTCGTTTGAGTTTTTTCCGCCAAGCAGTGAAAAGATGGAAGAAACGCTGTGGAACTCTGTGCATCGTCTCAAAACGCTCAAGCCTAAATTTGTTTCGGTAACATACGGAGCAAACTCTGGTGAGCGTGATAGAACTCACTCCATTATCAAGGAAATCAAAGCAGAGACCGGTTTAGTTGCTGCGCCTCACCTCACTTGTATCGATGCAACACGTTCAGAGTTGATTGAGATTGCTGATGATTACTGGAATAACGGCATCGAAAATATCGTTGCGCTGCGTGGTGACATCCCACCTGGTGGCGGTGCTCCAGATATGTATGCTTCGGACTTGGTTGAGCTACTAAAATCTCGTCACGATTTTGATATTTCTGTGGCGGCTTTTCCAGAAGTGCATCCAGAGGCAAAAAGTGCTCAATCGGATCTGCTAAACCTAAAGCGTAAAGTGGACGCTGGTGCAAACCGTGCCATTACTCAGTTCTTCTTTGATGTGGAATCTTATCTGCGTTTTCGTGACCGCTGTGTTGCGGCGGGAATCGATGTAGAAATCGTACCGGGTATTTTGCCAGTTTCGAACTTTAAGCAAGCCTCACGCTTTGCAGCGCAGAATAACGTTAAAGTGCCAGGATGGATGAGCAAACAGTTTGAAGGTTTGGATGATGATCCTGTGACTCGCCAACTTGTAGGTGCAAGCCAAGCTATTGATATGGTTCGTGTACTAAGTCGCGAAGGTGTGAAAGATTTCCACTTCTATACGCTGAATCGTGCGGAGATGACTTATGCGTTATGCCATACTTTAGGTGTTCGTCCTCGTGTAGCCGTAGAAGCGTAAATCCGATCAAAAAGACAAAAGGCTTGCCAAGTGGCAAGCCTTTTTCATTGTCTCTAAGTAAAAGGAAATTAACCAATCACTTCAAGTTCTGTTAGGACTTCTTCTGCCCAAGTGATCCACGTTTCACGTAACAGTAGGTTACGACGAAGCGTTAGGCGCTCTAAACGAGCTTGTTTGTCCAAAGTTGAAGGCGTTGCGTAGTAAGCCGCTTCAATTTCTTTGTAGTGAGAAACCAGTTTACGAGACTCTTCAACAAGTTCTGCTAGTTGATCACGGAAAGGTGTTGATGGTTGAACAGCACAAGCCATAAGTTTCGCTGAAAATTCATCACGAACGGTTGGGTGTGCTGTTGGTTGATCAAACCATTCTCCAAGAGCGCTACGGCCTGCATCTGTGATGGAGTAAACCTTACGGTCTGGTTTGCCTTCTTGAGGTTCTAGTACGCAAGTAACCAGCTCTTTCTCGGCCATTTTATTTAGCTCACGGTAAACTTGTTGGTGGCTTGCTTTCCAGAAGTAACCGATGCTAGCAGAGAATTCTTTAGTGATATCGTAACCGGTTGCGTCGCGAGTGCTAAGAACAGTTAAGATTACGTGTGGTAATGACATGTCTTCAATCCAAATGGTCAATAAACTTGTAAACAAGCTACTTATACTTTCAGCTGCGCTCTTACTGGCGCTTGAGTTTTTTAATGTATAAGTAGCACCAACAAAGTTGGTCCTGTCACCTTAAAGCCGTTTATCACCTAGAGATGGGGATCCCCATCAGGGCTGGAGCAGGTATGATTGGATTTATGAGCTCTCAGCAGGCAAGTAGTATATAAATAATAAGCATGAAGTGGAATACTAGGACAAAATTACCCTGAAAAACTAACATAATACTCAATAGAGTTATTTTGTAGTTAATAATTCTAACTTGTTGGTATTTTATGGGTTTTTTGTAGTGTGAATGTCTGCTTATTTGCTGCGCAATTATGTGGTTGGAAGTTATGAATATAAGAAAGGCTGAGTATGAACTCAGCCTTTTGTATTACGAATGGTTATTTTTAACCCGTATTACGCATACCTGCTGCAATACCCGCGATGGTCACCATCAGAGCCTCTTCAAGGTTTGCAGACGCCTCTTCTGTTTGACGAGTACGGTATAGCAATTCAGCTTGAAGCATGTTCAATGGCTCTACGTAGATGTTACGTAGGCGAATTGATTCTTGGCCCCATGGGTCGCTTTGCATTAGGTTTTCGTTGTTCTCTACGTTCAGTACGGACTTAATATCACGTTGAAGCTGTTCACGCAGTCGGTCACCCAATGGTTGAAGTTGAGGTTCAACTAGGCGTTGGTCATAGTAGCGAGAGATTTCCATGTTGCACTTGGTGTACACCATCTCAAGCATACCTAGGCGAGTTGAGAAGAACGGCCATTCGCGACACATTTCTTCCAGTAGCGCCTGATGACCTTTGTCTACTGAGTACTGAATAGCTTCACCTGCGCCTAACCAAGCCGGAAGCACCAAACGGTTTTGGCTCCACGAGAAGATCCAAGGAATTGCACGTAAGCTTTCTACACCGCCATTTGGATTACGTTTCGCAGGGCGTGAACCAAGCGGCAGTTTGCCTAGCTCTAGTTCAGGCGTCGCTTGACGGAAGTATGGAACAAAATCTGGTTCGCCACGGACGACGCCACGGTAAGCTTCACAGCTCACTTCCGACAGCACTTCCATCAAGTCGCGCCATTCTTGTTTTGGCTCTGGTGGTGGCAGTAGATTTGCTTCCAAAATGGCGCTTGCATACAAGTTGAAGCTGTTTACCGCAACATCTGGTAGACCCAGTTTAAAGCGGATCATTTCGCCTTGTTCTGTTACGCGTAACCCGCCTTTCAAGCTCTTTGGTGGTTGAGACAGCAGAGCCGCGTGTGCAGGTGCGCCGCCGCGACCAACGGTGCCGCCACGACCATGGAACAGAGTCAGCTCAACACCTTCGTCTTCTGCCACTTTAACTAGAGATTCCATAGCATGGTACTGAGCCCAGCCTGCCGACATGACACCCGCATCTTTTGCTGAATCAGAGTAGCCGATCATGACCATTTGGTGGTTTTGAATAAAGCCACGGTAAAGGTCGATGCTCATTAGCTGCTTAATGACCGACTCTGCATTGTTCAAGTCGTCTAGAGTTTCGAACAGAGGACAAACATCCATACGGTAAGGGCAGCCCGCTTCTTGCAGTAATAGGTGCACAGCGAGTACGTCTGAGGCGGTACGAGCCATTGAGATGACGTAAGCACCGAACGCTTCGCGCGGTTGCAGAGCGATGATCTTACAGGTGTCTAACACCTCTTTGACCGGCTCTGATGGTTCCCAATCGCGTGGCAGTAGCGGACGTTTAGACGCAAGTTCATTGGTGAGGAAAGCAATTTTATCTTGCTCGCTCCACTGTTCGTAATCACCAATGCCGAGGTATCGAGTCAGCTCAGAGAGTACATCTGCGTGGCGCGTACTTTCCTGGCGGATATCAAGACGAACTAGGTGAACGCCAAACGCTTTCACACGACGCAGCGTATCTAGCAACGAGCCGTCAGCGATGACGCCCATGCCGCACTCATGCAGTGATTGGTAACACGCGTACAGAGGATCCCAAAGCTGTTCAACTTTTTGTAGCGGTGCTTTGACTGCCAGTTTTTGACCGTGGATCTTCGCATCAAGAATATCTTTGGTTTCATTGAGCAGAGCTCGTAGTTGTTTCAGGATTGCGCGGTATGGTTCGTGTTGATCTTCACCAGCAAGTTCACGAACTTGATCGTTAGAAACGGTCATCGAGAGCTCGCTGATCAATTCATTGATGTCATTGAGATAAAGGTCAGCGGCTTTCCAACGAGACAGAAGCAATACTTCACGCGTTACGCTATGAGTAACGAACGGGTTGCCATCACGGTCACCCCCCATCCAAGAAGAGAAATGCACTGGACGAGCATCAATTGGTAAACCTTCACCTAGGTAAGACTTCAGACGATCATTCATTTCACGTAGGAAATCTGGCACAGCTTCCCACAGTGAGTTTTCTACTACGGCAAAGCCCCATTTCGCTTCATCCAATGGAGTAGGGCGTTGTTGACGAATCACGTCAGAATGCCAGCTTTGTGCGATAAGTTGCTCTAAGCGACGCTCTGTTTTTTTGCGTTCTTTAGAAGACAGGTCGCTGAGTTCTAGTTTGGATAAACACTCGTTGATCTTGACCAGTTTATTGATCATGGTGCGGCGAGTGATTTCCGTTGGGTGCGCGGTTAATACCAGTTCAATATTCAAATCACGTACCGCTTGAGCCGTATCGAGTTTGCTAACATCGTTTTGTACCAGTTTTGAAAACAGCGAGTTGATCGCGTCTGGTTCACAGATGTGCTCTTCACAGTGACGTGAAATGGTGTGGTATTGCTCGGCAATATTGGTGAGGTTTAGAAATTGGTTAAACGCACGGGTGACTGGCGTTAGTTGCTCATCGGGTAGGTGTTTGATTTCTTCTATCAAGCTTTCCCTGTCTGCTTGATTACCTGCTTGAGCCGATTTGGATAATTTACGAATGGTCTCCACTTTCTCGAAGATTTCTTCGCCGTGGGCATCGCGAATCGTGTTACCCAGTAAGTGGCCTAACATGCGCACATTGCTTTTAAGTGCGGCGTATTTCTCGTTCATTGTCGTCCTGCCTCGTAAAAAAACTACATCCATTGTCCTTGTTAAGACTCCAATCTAGCGAAAAGCACCAGTTCTAGTCAAATAAAGCAGACTAAGTTTGCAATTATTCGGCGTCTCTCCTGATTTAGAGCAAAGTTTCGACGGGCATAGAATTAAAAGTGAAAATTAATTACAAAATAACAAGTTAAATTCGTGTTAACGGTGCATAAAACCTTGTGCTTTGAGAGCCAAAATATGCAGCTCATCGGAGCTGCATAAAGGCTTTTTTTAAACTCAATCAACAACAATACTTAACCATCGCCTTTGAGAGCACATCAATGGTTGGGTCGATAAAATCAAAGGAGAGAAACTCATCTGGTTGGTGCGCTTGTTCGATAGAACCAGGGCCAAGTACCAGAGTCGGACACAGTTGCTGCAAGAAAGGCGCTTCCGTGCAGTAGTTGACGGTTTGCGAACTGGTTTGACAGATCTCTTCAACACCACCGATAAATGGATGATCGTGCTGACATTCATATCCTGGAATTGGCTCATGCAACGGTACGATGTCGATTCGTCCCGGCCATTTAGCTTCTACTTCTTGTAGTGCGCTGCGCAGCATGTTTTCTAAACCGTCCAAACTGATGCCCGGCAATGGGCGAACGTCATAGTGCAACTCGCAACAACCACAAATACGGTTGGCACTATCACCGCCATGGATATGGCCTAAGTTCAACGTTGGACTAGGGATGGCAAATCCTGGGTGGTGATACTCTTTAATGAGTTTGTCGCGCAGTTGCATCATCGCAAACAACACTTCATGCATGATTTCAATCGCGTTGACGCCCAAAGCTGGGTCAGAGGAGTGGCCGGATTTACCGGTAACCCGAATCGCATTGGCGACATGCCCTTTGTGGCCACGAATAGGAACTAAGCTAGTGGGTTCTCCAATGATGCAGTAATCCGGCTTGAACGGCGCGTTTGTGGTGAAGTGTCTTGCACCGAGCATGGTAGTTTCTTCATCACAGGTGGCCAATACGTAAAGCGGCTTGTTTTGCTTGCTCCAATCCACTTTTTTTACTGCTTCATAAATGAAAGCAAAGAAGCCTTTCATGTCTGCAGTACCCAGACCGTAGAAGCGGTTGTCTTTCTCAGTGAGCTTATGGGGAGCAAAGCTCCAGCGTCCTTCATCAAATGGCACGGTATCGCTATGCCCAGCAAGCAGCAGACCGCCTTCGCCTTCGCCCATGCGTGCAATCATATTGTGTTTGCCTGGCTCGACTTCGATAACCTCAACATGAAAGCCAAGATCTTTAAACCAAGTGGCGAGTTTCTCGATCACTTTGGCATTGCCTTGATCCCAGCTTGGATCAGTCGAGCTGATCGAAGAGGTACTAATGAGTCCTTCATAGACCTCTAGAAAAGTTGGTAATTGCATGGATTCTTCAATTCTCCTATTGACAGACAGAACACAAAAATGTAAAACACATATTAACTCATATTTAATGAATAAAAAATCAAAATAAAGCTAATTTTAAATATGAATAATCATTTTGAGCTTTAAGTATATGGATGTCACACAATGCTAAAAACCACAATTATCGGAGCCAGCGGTTACACCGGCGCAGAGTTAGCGTTCATGGTTAATAAACACCCACAACTCACGCTATCAGGTTTATACGTTTCCGCCAACAGTGTCGATGCAGGAAAAACCATTGCACAGTTACACGGTAAATTGGCGAACGTGGTCGATATGGTGGTGAATGCGTTGACCGATCCAAAGCAAGTCGCGCAAGACTCTGATGTGGTTTTTTTAGCTACGGCTCATGAGGTCAGCCATGATCTTGCTCCTATCTTTCTCGACGCTGGATGTCAGGTCTTTGATTTGTCCGGCGCGTTTCGTGTCAAAAGCGATGGCTTTTACGACACCTTTTACGGCTTTGAGCATCAATTCAACAACTGGCTAGATAAAGCGGCGTATGGCTTAGCGGAGTGGAACCAAGAAGAGATTAAAAGCGCTCCTTTAGTTGCGGTAGCTGGCTGCTACCCAACGGCGTCGCAATTGGCAATTAAACCACTACTTGTCAGTGGCTTGCTGGATACTCAGCAATGGCCAGTCATTAACGCGACAAGCGGTGTCTCTGGTGCAGGGCGTAAAGCCTCAATGACCAACAGTTTTTGTGAGGTTAGCCTTCAGCCTTACGGTGTATTCAATCATCGTCACCAACCAGAAATTGCCCAGCATTTAGGATGTGATGTGATTTTTACTCCTCATCTTGGCAACTTTAAACGCGGCATTCTTGCTACTGTCACGATGAAGTTGGCGCAAGGTGTAACGGAGCAACAAGTTGCTCAAGCTTTTGAACAAGCTTATCAAGGTAAGCCAGCCGTACGCCTCAAAGGTGATGGCATTCCACGTATTCAGGATGTTGAAAATACCCCTTTCTGCGATATCGGCTGGAAGGTGCAAGGCGAACACATCATTGTGATTTCAGCCATCGACAACCTACTTAAAGGTGCATCGAGTCAAGCGATGCAGTGTTTAAATATTCATTACGGTTACCCAGAACTGACAGCGTTGCTGTAGTCGTTGAAAGAGGGAAAAGCAATGACGCAAACCAATCAAGCTCCTTTAGTCATTAAGCTAGGCGGTGCGGCTCTATCTTGCACTCAAACCTTAAGCCAACTGTTTGGTGCCATCGCGGCATACCAGAAGTCGGCGCAGCGACAAATCGCCATCGTTCATGGCGGTGGCTACTTGGTGGATGAGTTGATGGCGAAACTTCAACTTAAGACCGTAAAGAAACATGGTCTACGTGTGACGCCATACGATCAAATTCCAGTCATTGCCGGTGCGCTGGCAGGAACGGCAAATAAGTTACTGCAAGGTCAAGCGATTGCCGATGGTTTGAATGCGGTGGGCTTGAGCCTAGCGGATGGTGGCCTTTGTCATGTCGAAGAGTTAGATCCTGAATTAGGCGCGGTGGGCAAAGCGACACCGGGTGACTCAAGCCTACTTCAAGCGATTTTAAATACGGGCGCACTGCCTATCATCAGCTCTATTGGTCTCACGGCTGAAGGTCAAATGATGAACGTGAATGCGGATCAAGCAGCGGTTGCCGTTGCGGGTGCTTTGGACGCGGAGTTGGTGCTGTTGTCAGATGTAAGCGGTGTGTTAGATGGCAAAGGTCATCTGCTTAAAAGCTTATCTGAGAAAGAAGCTAATGCGCTGATCGAAGGCCAAGTGATCACTGATGGGATGATCGTCAAAGTGAAAGCTGCTCTCGAAGCCGCCAACGATCTTGGTCGTCCGATAGAAGTGGCGACGTGGCGCTACCCAGAAAAACTCACGCAGTTATTTGCTGGTGAAAGTATTGGAACACAGTTTCTGCCTCAATAAGCGGAAGCAAAACAGTTAAAGAATTCAACATTAGGAAGTGGTTGGCACTGACCGCCGAGCGCAGCGCCAGTTAAGTTTGGAGAAAAAACATGAGCAAAGTGAACGTAAATAAAGTGGTAGTCGCATACTCAGGCGGTCTAGATACTTCAGTAATCATCCCGTGGCTAAAAGAGAATTATGACTGTGAAGTCGTCGCTTTCGTGGCCGATGTAGGTCAAGGTGCTGAAGAACTCGAAGGCATCGAAGCGAAAGCAAAAGCATCTGGCGCATCAGAGTGCTACATCGCTGACCTAAAAGAAGAAATGGTGGCAGACTACATCTACCCAACACTAAAAACCGGTGCTTACTACGAAGGTAAATACCTGTTGGGTACATCAATGGCGCGTCCTATCATTGCTAAAGCGCAAGTTGAAGTGGCACGTAAAGTGGGCGCGGACGCATTGTGTCACGGCTGTACTGGTAAAGGTAACGACCAAGTGCGTTTCGAGGGCGCGTTTGCTGCGTTAGCACCAGATCTACACGTTATCGCTCCATGGCGTGAGTGGGATTTAGTGAGCCGCGAACAATGTCTGGATTACCTTGCAGAGCGTAACATTCCTTGTTCAGCGTCTCTAACGAAGATTTATTCGCGTGATGCGAACGCATGGCACATTTCTACTGAAGGTGGTGTGCTAGAAAATACATGGAATGCACCAAACGAAGATTGCTGGGTCTGGACCGTTGACCCTGAACAAGCGCCAAATGAAGCTGAATACGTTACGTTGAAAGTCGAAAAAGGTGAAGTTGTGGCAGTGGATGGTGAAGCGATGACACCATACAATGCGCTAGTTTACTTAAACGAAAAAGGCGCAAAACACGGTGTGGGTCGTATTGATATCGTAGAGAACCGTTTGGTGGGAATGAAGTCTCGTGGCTGTTACGAAACTCCGGGAGGTACCATCATGATGGAAGCTCTGCGCGCAGTTGAACAATTGGTGCTAGACAAATCGTCATTCGAGTTCCGTGAAGAACTTGGTCTAAAAGCCTCTCACCTTGTGTACGACGGTCGTTGGTTTACACCGCTATGTAAGTCGATTCTTGCTGCCTCAGAAGAGCTAGCACAAGACGTCAATGGCGAAGTGGTTGTTAAGCTATACAAAGGTCAAGCAACGGTAACGCAAAAACGTTCTGACAACAGCTTGTACTCAGAAGAGTTCGCTACTTTTGGTGAAGATGAGGTTTACGATCAAAGTCATGCTGGTGGCTTCATCCGTCTTTACTCGCTATCAAGCCGTATTCGTGCATTGAATAGCCAGAAAAAATAATCACTCCCCATCTCGGATTGAATAAAGGCCTGCCAACATATGGCGGGTCTTTTTTTATTACCCAAAGAGTCGCAAATTAAGTTGGGTGAATATATATGTAAAAATATTGAATTTATACTTTATTTTTATATTGAATTGCCGTAACGTTGGCGTATAAGAAAAAGTGAGCAAATGACCACCGATTTCGTCATCACTCATTAGACACGTTAGAGTAAGCAATAGTCATCAGGAGAGACGCAATGGCATTATGGGGCGGAAGATTTACCCAAGCGGCAGATACCAGATTCAAAGAGTTCAACGATTCGTTGCGTTTCGACTACCGATTGGCTGAGCAAGATATCGTAGGCTCAATTGCGTGGTCTAAAGCATTGCTTTCGGTTGGTGTATTATCAGCAGAAGAGCAGCAAAAGCTCGAGCTCGCTTTAAATGAGTTGAAACTCGAAGTGATGGAAGATCCGCATCAGATTTTACGCTCTGATGCTGAAGACATTCACTCGTGGGTGGAACAGCAGTTGATCAGCAAAGTCGGCGACTTAGGTAAAAAGCTGCACACTGGTCGTTCTCGTAACGACCAAGTGGCGACCGACTTAAAGCTTTGGTGTCGTCAGCAAGGGCAGCAACTTCTTATTGCACTTGATCGTCTACAATCGCAAATGGTGCAAGTGGCGAAACAACATCAAGGTACGGTTTTGCCTGGTTATACTCACTTACAACGTGCTCAGCCTGTGACGTTTGCTCATTGGTGTTTGGCGTATGTTGAAATGTTTGAGCGTGATTACTCACGTCTGAGTGATGCGCTGCAACGTTTAGATACCTGTCCGTTAGGCTCTGGCGCATTAGCTGGTACTGCTTACCCAATTGATCGTGAACAACTGGCGCATAATCTTGGTTTTCATCGTGCTACGCGTAACTCACTCGATTCGGTATCGGATCGTGACCATGTGATGGAACTGATGTCTGTCGCTTCTATCTCTATGCTGCACTTGTCACGTCTCGCGGAAGATATGATTTTCTACAACTCAGGTGAGTCGAACTTCATTGAGTTGGCAGATACAGTGACGTCTGGCTCGTCATTGATGCCACAGAAGAAAAACCCAGATGCGCTAGAGCTCATTCGTGGTAAGACTGGTCGCGTGTACGGCGCACTTGCTGGCATGATGATGACAGTCAAAGCCCTGCCACTGGCGTACAACAAAGACATGCAAGAAGACAAAGAAGGCTTGTTCGATGCGCTTGATACATGGAACGACTGTATGGAAATGGCAGCGTTGTGTTTCGATGGTATCAAGGTTAATGGCGAACGTACGTTAGAAGCTGCGAAACAAGGCTACGCCAATGCCACAGAATTAGCGGACTACTTGGTCGCGAAAGGCATTCCTTTCCGAGAAGCGCATCATATTGTCGGTGTAGCTGTCGTTGGCGCGATTGCCAAAGGTTGTGCACTGGAAGAGCTGTCACTGCAAGAGTTACAAGAGTTCTCTGACGTCATCGACAACGATGTGTACGACATCCTAACGATTGAGTCTTGTCTAGAAAAACGTAGCGCGCTTGGTGGCGTGTCACCAAAACAAGTCGCTTATGCCGTTGACCAAGCGGACAAGCGTTTGGCGCAGCGTGATAGTTCGGCCGTTAAAGTACGTCCTGCACGTTTAACGGATATCGAAACGCTTGAGGGCATGGTTGCGTACTGGGCGAATATGGGCGAAAACTTACCTCGTTCTCGTAATGAACTCGTTCGCGACATTGGCTCATTTGCCGTTGCTGAACATCATGGTGAAGTGACTGGTTGCGCATCTCTGTATGTGTATGACTCTGGACTTGCGGAAATTCGCTCGCTCGGTATTGAGGCGGGTTGGCAAGGACAAGGGCAAGGCAGCGCGATTGTGAACTATTTGGTGGATAAAGCACGTCAAATGGCGATTAAGAAAGTCTTCGTACTAACACGTACGCCAGAGTTCTTTATGAAGCAGAGTTTCTTGCCAACATCTAAGTCTCTGTTGCCAGAAAAAGTGTTGAAAGATTGCGACCAATGCCCGCGTCAACATGCCTGTGATGAAGTCGCGTTAGAGATCAATTTAGTTGAACAGATCATCCAACGCAGCCATGTCGCATAGCGTATTGATTTTATTAGCATTTAAACAGGTATCGTTAGAGAACGATCATTTACATAAGTTTTTGCTAAAAAAATCGAAAAAACTTTGAACCTTTGAGAGGAAGCTCGGTCTATTAAAGTACCACTGCTTTTTCTTAGAAGAATCTAAGAGAGCCCCAGAATCGAGATTGATTTTGGGGCTTTTTTCTATCTGTCATTTGTGGTGATCCTCTCCATTCTGTTTCCCACGACGACGCTGCCACGGCAAGATGACAAAACGCATCCATAAGTGCAGAAACAATAAAATGTTAAATGCAAAGCCCGCAAAGATCAGGGCGATCGATTCAATGCTTTGTGGGTGTTCGCGAAAAGCAAACCACCAAATGATCCAACATACAACTGAAAGTACGGTCAATTGATCCATGCATCGTTGACAACGACCGATCTTTTTCCAAAACCAATGTTCTTGGCAGCTACGACAAGCCATGATGTTTACCTCAATTCAACTTGCCCAAGATTAGCAGAAGATGAATAGGCTTTACCATGTGCGCTTGTTAGGTGGTACGGACCCAAAAATGGAAAATTAGCTTTGATGAAATTCTGTAGCACGTTACTGGTGTATGGTGCCGCGTCAGCCAGAAAATAGGAAAAGATAATGTCGACAGAACTGAGAGTAGCACTAGGACTTGCCGGGGGATTTTTCACCATTGGGTTCACCGCGATTGTGCTAGTGAGTCGTTATGCGATGATGTAATCCATTAAACTCTAGTCCAGAAAAAAGCCTCGTATCTGCGAGGTTTTTTTGTATTTGGCTTGGGAATAGAAACGAGACGTTATGATGAACAAAAAGTGTTGTATTTAAAATCGTTGATTCAGGTAGTAGAACGATTTAAGAACTAAGGACTTAGATTTGAGCGGGAAGAGGCAGGGTGGCCTCCGAGTCAAAGACGCCGGAGACCGGGGGTGTAGGCTATGGACAGGTTAGCCTAGATAAGTTTCTAGCTCTTCGCTACCACCGATGTGTTTACCGCCGATGAATACTTGCGGGACGGTCGTACGGCCTGTAATAGCACGAAGACTGACGGAAGTTGCATCTTTCCCCAAAATGACTTCTTCATATTGAAGACCGTGATCAATCAAGTTTTGTTTGGCTTTCATACAGAAAGGACAACCAGGCTTGGTAAATACAGTGATCGATTCCTGAGTTCTGTACTCTGGTGCGATGTAGTTCAGCATAGTGTCGGCATCCGATACTTTGAACGGGTCTCCTGGCTCATTTGGCTCGATGAACATCTTCTCAATCACACCATCTTTTACCAGCATGCTGTAACGCCAAGAACGTTTACCAAAACCGATGTCATTTTTGTCCACGAGCATGCCCATGCCATCGGTGAACTCTCCATTACCATCTGGAATAAAGGTGATGTGCTCGGCTTCTTGGTCGTGTTTCCAAGCGTTCATAACGAATGTGTCGTTTACCGAAATACACAAAATTTCATCAACACCGTGTTCTTTGAACACAGGGAATAGCTCGTTGTAACGAGGTAAGTGGCTAGAAGAACAAGTCGGTGTAAACGCTCCAGGCAAACTGAATACGATCACGGTTTTGCCTTTGAATAGATCATCCGAGGTAACGTTCACCCAAGTATCACCTTGGCGAGTCGGGAAAGTAACCTGTGGTACGTTTTGACCTTCTTTAGATACAAACATATTGATTCCTTTAAAATATTCGAGTGAAGCGTTTAGAGCGTGACTTGTCGTTTGGCTCTGTTTCGTTTTGTTGAGCCCATTATTGTAAAAATCCTTTGATAGCTCTAATCGTTTGATGCTATGGTTTTGATAGACATTGACTATCATCAAATAGAAGCGAATCGTGTGTTATGAATATTCGGGATTTTGAGTACTTAGTCGCACTGGCGGAGCACAAGCATTTTCGCAAAGCGGCAGAGGCGTGTTTTGTCAGTCAGCCAACGCTTAGTGGTCAAATACGTAAGCTGGAAGATGAACTCGGCACGGCATTGTTAGAAAGAAGCAGCCGCCGAGTGTTGTTCACCGACTCTGGTTTACAGCTGGTGGATCAAGCTAAACGCATTTTGAGTGAGGTGAAAACCTTTAAAGATATGGCCAGCGGACAGAGTGGGGCGATGACCGGTCCAATGCACATCGGTTTTATTCCGACGGTTGGCCCGTACCTATTGCCTAAAATTCTTCCACAGCTGAAAGAAGAGTTCCCTGAGCTTGAGCTGTTCCTGCATGAGGCTCAAACTCATCAGTTGGTTCGTCAGCTAGAGGAAGGGAAGCTGGACTGTTTGGTATTGGCTTCTGTGGCGGAAACTGCCCCATTTAAAGAGATTGAAGTGTACAACGAACCGCTTAGTGTTGCTGTACCATGTGGTCATGAATGGGCACAGCTCGACCAGGTTGATATGTTAGAGCTCAATGGGAAGACCGTGTTGGCTTTAGGTGATGGGCATTGCTTACGCGACCAAGCGTTAGGTTTCTGCTTTGCGGCAGGAGCAAAAGATGATGAGCGCTTTAAAGCCACCAGTTTAGAAACTTTGCGTAATATGGTTGCTGCGGGAGCGGGTATTACTTTGTTGCCTCAGCTTTCTATTCCAGCCGAAAAACAAAAAGATGGCGTTTGCTACATTCCTGCCGTCAACCCTACGCCTTCACGTAGCATTGTTTTGGCGTACCGCCCTGGCTCTCCGTTGCGTGCTCGTTTTGAAGCATTAGCAGCGAAAATCAAAGCAATTCTAGAGTCGCAGCCATCTTCTATGGCCGCTTAACGTTATAAAAAAGGGGAGAGCCAACGCTCTCCCCTTATCTTTTCTTTCGTTTGGTTTAGAACAACTCTTCCGTTGTGCCACCAGAACCGCTTGAATAAATGCTGTCTTCGAGGCTGTTACCAACGTATTCGGTTGGCTCCGTGCCTTTCTCAAAGTATTCAAACATGGACGTGCTATCGACTTTATGAGTCAGCAGACCGCTGTTGCGATCGATGCGAACGCGCACGATGCCATCTGGAATATTCTTGCCTTGTTCTGGTTTGCCTTCCAATGCCACTTGCATAAAGTCAATCCATGCTGGTTCTGCTGTTTTCGCACCTGATTCAGCACCAGATACTTGGCCTTGACCCAAATTGCTGTTCACCGTCGTGCGGCCTAACGCGCGTGAGTGATCATCGAAGCCCACCCATGCAATAGCAACCACGCCCGGACCATAACCGTTGTACCATGCGTCTTTTGAATCGTTAGTCGTACCAGTTTTACCACCAATATCACGACGCTCAAGTTTTTGCGCACGCCAGCCGGTACCGTTCCAGCCAGTTCCTTCACGCCAGTTGCCGCCACCCCAGATGTTGCTGTACATCATTTCACGCATCAAGAATGCGTTTTGTTCAGAGATAACTTGTGGTGCGTATTTTGGTTCATCATTTTCTAGTGCGTTCTCTGGAGCTTGGCCATCAACGGCAACGTCTTGCTCACCGAACTCACTGGCAAAGCGATCCATTTCTGGTTGTGGGCTCATTTGTGGGCAATCTTGATGACAAACGCTCTTAGGGTTGGCTTTAAACAAAACTTCGCCAAATGCATCTTCAACGCGTTCTACGTAAAACGGCTCAACATAGTAACCGCCGTTTGCAAAAACCGAGTAACCTTGCGCCACTTTCATTGGTGTTAAGCTACCCGCACCCAAGGCGATAGTTTCTGAGCGAGGCACTTCGTTGATATCGAATCCAAAGCGAGTTAGGTACTGACGAGTTTCATCCAGACCCACTTCACGTAAGGTACGAACCGCCATTACGTTTTTCGATTGTGCTAAGCCAATGCGAAGGCGAGTTGGACCACCGTAAGTTGGAGGTGAGTTCTTTGGTCGCCATGCTGAGCCTGAACCTGCGTCCCATTTGTTGATTGGCGCATCGTTGATCAGAGTTGCTAACGTTAGGCCTTTATCGATAGCGGCTGAGTAAATAAATGGTTTGATACTAGAACCAACCTGACGCACGGACATGGTTGCGCGGTTAAACTTGCTGTGAACAAAGTTAAAACCACCTACTAGTGACAAAATGCCGCCATTTTCAGGATTCATCGCGACAAATGCGGTGTTCGCGCTAGGCACTTGGCTTAGCTTCCAGCTGCTTTGAGTGTTGCCATCTTCATCGGTGGTCGTTAGCTCGCGAACCCAAATTTGTTCACCTGCAGCTAAAACCTCTTGTGCAGATTTTGGTGTTGAACCTTGACGGTTATCGGTGAGGAATTTGCGTGCCCAGTTCATGCCAGTCCAAGGGATGGTTTGTGCATCGTTATTTTTCACAACAACTTGCGCCGTTTTGCCTTCCACTTTTGTCACGACAGCAGGGTAAAGATCGCCGTAAGTTGGCTGGCCTTTTAGATGCTTCTCAATTTGTTCTGCATCCCAAGCGGCTTCCCCTTCTTTCCACAACACTTTTTCTGCGCCGCGGTAGCCATGACGCTCGTCATAAGCCATTAGGTTGTTTACCGCAGCCTTATTGGCAGCGTCTTGCAGTTTAGAGTCAACCGTCATGTAGATATTCAAACCCGACGTATAGGCTTTCTCTTCACCGTACTCTTTTACTGCCCATGCACGTGCAAGTTCGGCAACGTAAGGCGCAGACACTTCAATTTCTGCACTGTGGTAACGAGCAATGATTGGTTCGTTACGTGCTTCATCGAATTGTTCTTGCGTAATGTACTTTTCATCGAGCATACGCATTAGCACAACGTTACGACGTTTTGTTGCACGTTCTAGCGAGTATATTGGGTTCATGGTTGAAGGTGCTTTTGGCATCCCCGCCAGTGTCGCAATTTCACTAAGCGAGAGCTCATTTAAGCTCTTACCAAAATACACCTGAGCTGCTGCACCAAAACCGTATGAGCGATAGCCAAGGAAGATCTTGTTAACGTAAAGCTCCATGATCTCTTGTTTGCTCAGCAGTTGCTCAATGTGAATGGCAATGAAGATCTCTTTGATCTTACGCATTAGTTTCTTCTCGTTGGATAAGAAGAAGTTACGCGCTAGCTGCTGAGTGATGGTACTCGCACCTTGCTTTGCTGAGCCGGAAAGAGCGACCACGACAGCTGCACGAGTAATACCGATTGGATCGATACCAGGGTGCTCGTAAAAACGGCTGTCTTCGGTGGCGATCAGTGCGTGAATTAGATCTTGAGGAATTTCATCGTAAGTAACAGGAATACGACGCTTTTCACCAAACTGTGCGATCAGCTTCCCGTCTTGACTAAATACCTGCATAGGTGTTTGTAATTCAACGTCTTTTAGAGTTGCAACGTCTGGCAATTCAGGCTTCACGTACTGATAGAAGCCAAAAATTGTGGTGACTCCAAGAATTATGCAAATCAATGTTAAAAATAATAAACGCTTTATGAACTTCACCGGAGAATCCCTGATTGGTTGAGGCTGTGTAACGGCAAACCCTTGTACTCTTAGGTCAAAAATTTAGCACATAGGATATTAACTCTTATTTGGGTGCTAATAACAACCTTTGCGCGAAGAAATTTCGGAGCGAGAGTAGAGATGGATAAGCTAATCGTTACCGGCATAGATATTGGCCATAACAGCCTCAAAGCCGTAGTACTTAAACCCATTGGCGATCAATACGCCTTATTGGGTTACAAAGAAATATTACTTAAGGAAGGTATTGTCGCTGAAAATAACACTATAAATCATCAAGAAATTGTAAAGACCCTAAAGCAGATGAAAAAAGAGCTGCCTTTTGGGGCCAAGCGAGTGGCAATTTCTGTTCCAGACAACTCAGTTATTAGCAAGAAACTGCAAATCGAACAAAGCCTTGATGAGAGCGAAATCGAGTTTGCGGTGGTACAAGCTTTTTCTCATCAATCTCCTTTTCCTGTGGAAGAACTGAGTTTGGATTTCGTACGCCTTCGTGCGGAAGAAGGGATGCGTGGAACGGACAGTTATCAAGTATTCGCTACGCGGAAAGATGTGGTTGAAAGCCGAGTTGAGGCGTTACAACAGTCTGGTTTAAAGCCTGTGTTGGTTGACGTGCACTCTCAAAGTCTAGGTCATATCTGGAAGCTTGCCGCAGAGCGTTTTCCTGATAAAAACAAATACTGTTTGTTAGACATCGGCTCGTTAGCGAGTTCATTCACCATGTTTACCGAGCAAGGCGAACTGTTTCATAAGGAGTTTGCGTGCGGTACTCGTATTTCAATGGGGACGTCACAAGAAGACTTACTCTCTGATGATGCTCAAGCCAAAACGGAACAGTTCAATCGTCAAGTGGTTGAGCGCGTAAAACGTCAAATGCAGCTCTATACGTCGATCAACGGTTCGCAAAACATTAAAGGCATTTGGTTATCGGGCGAGGGGGCATCGACGCCAATGTTGGCAGAAGAGCTCTCGCATCAGTTGGCATTGGAGTGCGAGTTGCTAAACCCACTCGGACTGTTTGAAATGAAAGTGTCGAAACGCAAGCGACGAGCGGCTGATTGGCAACATTTTTCGACAGCTGCAGGGCTGGCGGTCCGTGGCATTCATTGGTTAGGAGGTGTGCGTGCTGTATCGCATTAACTTATTGCCTTGGCGCGAAAATCAAAGGGAAGAGCATCGTCGTCGATTTGTCGGTTTAGTGGTATTGGGCGTCATGGTGGCGTTGGGGATTCAGTGGGGCGTTGGCAAATATTATGAGTATCAACAAGATCTTCAACAAGAGCGACTCGACTATCTAACAACGTACATTTCTGATCTAGATAAGCGGATAGAAGCGATGAAGATCGCGGAGCTTGAACACAGCAAAATCTTGGAACGCTTGAAAGTTGTGGAAGCGTTGCAAAATGGTCGGAATAAAACCACTGATTTTATGAACCTCATGCCTGCTGTTATTCCAGAAGGCGTGTATGTCGACAAGATCAAAATGAACGATCTAGAAATTGAAATCTCAGGTATTTCAGACAGTACACCTCGGCTAGCAACCATGCTCGATAACATGGAACGTTCTGCCAAGCTACTGGACGTTGAAATGCACTCTATCGTGCACGGAAAAGCCCGTTTCGGTAAAGAGTTTCAGACCTTTAAAGTGTCCTTCATGTTCAACACGGTAGAAGAGAAAAAAGAGGGAAAACAACATGGTTAATTGGCAAGATCTAGAAATGGATGAGATTGCTGAATGGCCATTACTGCCTCAGCTTGTAGTGATCTGCCTGCTTGTTCTTCTTATCCAAGGGTTTGGTTATTGGTTTTACTTAAAGCCAGAAGACGCTCGTTTGAACACTTTGATTCAAGAGGAGCAAACATTAAAAGTGGCATTGCGCATAAAAGCCAATAAGGTGGCTGCATTGCCTCAGTTGCAATCTCAACTGGACGAGCTCACTACGCGTTATGAGTTGCTGTTGCAACAACTACCGGCACAAAAAGAGTTGGCCACAATGTTGGCGTCGGTAAACGAACTTGGTATCGACAACAAGTTAACGTTTACTCGCATCGATTGGGGAGAAAAGCAATCAGAAAACTTCCTGTATCGATTGCCACTAAATATCGAGCTAACAGGTGATTTCCACGATATCGGTCGTTTTTCACAGGCCATTGCCACACTGCCACGCATCATCACCTTTAAAGACGTGACTTGGCAGCGTGTCAGCCAAGAGAGTGAAACTTTGCACTTCCGAGTGAGAGCAAACACTTACCAGTTCAAGCCTGAGGAAAAGAAAGATGAGAAATAAATCTTTGCTGACGGTATTGGTAAGCGCTCTATTGGTCGGCTGCCAGGCGAATGATGAATCATTAACGGATTTTATTCGTGGTATTGAGAGTCAGGCGCGGCGAGATGTGGAGAAGCTCAAACCTGCTGACAAATACATCGCAGTGGCGTATGCCCCAGAAGTGATGCGTGCTCCTTTCGAATTGCCCAAAGAGGCGACCATCGCGACTCAACCTGTGGCGAGAAAAGATTGTTGGCAACCGCCGAACCGAGCGAGATCTGGCAAGTTAGAAAAATTCCCACTCAGCCAACTTCGTTTAAAAGGAGTGATGGGTATGGGGAACACCGTTTCTGGTTTAGTTCAAGCCCCGAATGGCACGGTTTACAAAGTGAAACCAGGTCAATACCTCGGGCGTAATAACGGTAAGGTCACCCATGTTACCCACTCCTATTTGTTGATTAATGAAACCTTGCCCGATGGTTTGGGGTGCTGGCAAAAACGTAAAGTTAAGTTGGCTTTGAGATAGATATAGCTGCATTTATTTTTGATATTGAGTAATGAAAATGAGACAAGGATTAACACGTACACCAAGGATGCTTACTGGGCTCTTCTCCTTATGGTTGTTTTTACTTCTGGCCCCTTTAGCAGCAGCAGAAGATGTACAGTCTAATGCGCTCAAGAGCATCGACTTTCGCACTAACAAAAGCAAAGATGCCGTGATTGTGGTGGAGCTTGCATCCCCGGCGGCTATTGTTGATGTTAAACGTGTTCAAGAAGGATTAAGCATTGATTTAATGAACACGTCGGTAAAAGACGAGCAGCTTTACCTTCTCGACGTGAAAGATTTCGCGACGGTGGTGGAAAGTGTGGAAGTGTTCCGCGATACCTCCACCACACGATTAGTTGCGTATATCGATGAAGAATACACGCATGACTATCGTTTGACGGGGCGTTATCTTGAAATCACTGTCAGCAAGCTTAAACCAAATGAAAAAGTGCCAGACAAGAGCATCTTAGAAAAAGAAGGCAAGCTGATCTCGATTAACTTCCAAGACATTCCTGTGCGTAACGTTTTGCAGCTGATTGCAGATTACAACCAGTTTAACTTGGTGGTTTCGGACTCTGTCGAAGGCAACCTTACATTGCGTCTTGATGGTGTGCCGTGGCAGCAAGTGCTCGACATCATCTTGCAAGTGAAAGGGTTAGATAAGCGTGTTGATGGCAACGTGATTTTGGTCGCCCCGACCGATGAGCTGGATTTGCGCGAGAAGCAGCAGTTAGAAAAACAAAAACTGACGGAAGAAATGGGGGAACTTTCATCAGAAATCATCAAAGTCAATTTTGCTAAAGCTTCGGATATTGCAGAGATGATCAATGGTGAAGGCAACATTAGCATGTTGTCAGAGCGTGGCAGTATGACCATTGATGAGCGAACCAATTCGCTATTAATCAGAGAATTGCCAGAGAACATCGCCGTTATTCGCGAAATCATTGAATCGCTCGATATCCCAGTAAAACAAGTACAAATTGAAGCCCGAATTGTGACCATCAGTGAAGGTAACATGGATGAGTTAGGTATTCGTTGGGGCTTTACTTCTATTAATGGTAACAACACCGTTGGTGGCTCTATTGAGAACAACCTAGCGACAATTGGTTTGTACGAAGGTGGTGGTGATGGCGAAGGTGAAGAGGGTGGTGATGGTGTTGGTATCGATGATTTCCTTAATGTGAATTTAGCAGCGACCAACCCGAATGCGGCGAGTATTGCGTTCCAAGTGGCAAAGTTAGGTTCTGATACATTATTGGACTTAGAGCTGTCTGCATTGCAGCAAGAATCAAAAGCAGAAATCATCTCGAGTCCACGATTGATCACGACCAATAAGAAGCCCGCGTACATTGAACAAGGTACCGAAATTCCTTATCTAGAATCTTCATCGAGTGGTGCAACGTCAGTGACCTTTAAAAAAGCGGTGTTGAGCTTGAAGGTGACACCGCAGATCACACCTGACAATCGTTTAGTGTTAGATCTGAGTGTGACCCAAGACCGACCTGGTAAGGTAGTGAAAACGGGCACAGGAGAGGCAATGGCAATTGATACGCAGCGCATTGGCACCCAAGTTCTGGTGAATAATGGTGAGACGGTTGTGCTCGGTGGTATTTTCCAGCACAGCATTACTAACTCAGTCGATAAAGTGCCATTGTTGGGCGATCTTCCGCTATTAGGCGCACTTTTCCGCCGAAGTTACGAAAACGTTGGTAAAAGTGAGTTGCTAATTTTCGTTACGCCTAAGGTCGTTATTCAGTAGTGGCTATCAAGTAAATAGGCGATTAGATCAAAAATAAAGTTGCATTAGTGGCACCATGCTTGGATAATTTCGGGTCTTATCACGAATTATCTGTGAGGAACTGGTGCCACAAGCCTTGTAGAACAGCGGTTTAGCTGTGTTTTCTTGTGGCGATCTTATTGAATCAATGTTGTAAATTACTGCTAAACATGGCTGAGAAACGTAATATTTTCCTTGTTGGCCCAATGGGCGCCGGCAAAAGTACAATTGGTAGACATCTAGCACAGCAACTGCATATGGAGTTTGTTGACTCCGATACAGTGATTGAAGAACGCACTGGTGCAGACATCTCTTGGGTTTTTGATGTAGAAGGTGAAGAAGGCTTCCGTAAGCGTGAAGAAGCGGTACTTGAAGATCTGACTCAAGAACAAGGCATCGTGCTGGCAACTGGCGGCGGCTCTGTGAAAAGCAAAGAGAACCGTAACCGTCTTTCTGCTCGCGGTGTAGTTGTTTACCTAGAAACGACAATTGAAAAGCAACTTGCACGTACTAACCGTGACAAGAAGCGTCCTCTACTTCAAACGGACAACCCTCGTGAAGTATTGGAGCAATTAGCTGAAGAACGTAACCCGTTATACGAAGAAGTAGCGGATTACACTGTTCGCACTGACGATCAAAGTGCAAAAGTGGTAGCCAACCAGATCGTAAAAATGCTAGAAGAGAGATAAGTACTTATCTTCTTTTAATTGGAGCACACCGATGGAACGGATTACGGTCAATCTAGCAGAGCGTAGCTACCCAATCTCTATAGGCGCCGGGTTGTTTGAGGACCCGGCGTACCTTTCTCAAGTTCTCTCAAACAAAAATACCAATCAAAAAGTCGTTGTGATCAGTAATGTCACAGTGGCACCTTTGTATGCCGATAAAATCCTTCATCAACTAAAACAACTTGGTTGTGATGCTTCGTTACTTGAGTTACCTGATGGCGAGCAGTACAAAAACTTGGATGTGTTTAACCAAGTCATGAATTTCCTTCTAGAGGGAAGTTATGCTCGTGATGTGGTCATTATTGCCCTCGGTGGTGGTGTAATCGGAGATCTCGTCGGTTTTGCTTCAGCCTGCTATCAGCGAGGTGTGGACTTTATCCAAATTCCAACGACGTTGTTGTCCCAAGTGGATTCTTCCGTTGGCGGCAAAACGGCAGTCAATCATCCGCTAGGTAAAAACATGATTGGCGCATTTTACCAACCGAAAGCAGTGATCATCGATACCAACTGTTTATCGACGCTACCTGAGCGTGAATTTGCTGCTGGTATAGCTGAAGTGATCAAATACGGCATTATTTATGATGGTGCATTCTTTGATTGGCTGGAAGAAAATTTAGACCGTTTATACACGTTGGATGAAGACGCGCTTACCTATGCCATTGCACGTTGCTGCCAAATTAAAGCTGAAGTGGTTGCACAAGACGAAAAAGAGTCTGGAATTCGAGCGTTGCTCAATTTGGGTCACACTTTCGGTCATGCGATAGAAGCTGAATTAGGCTACGGCAATTGGTTACATGGTGAGGCGGTGTCTTCTGGTACGGTGATGGCGGCCAAAACGTCACTTCTGCGTGGACTGATTTCTGAAAAGCAGTTTGAGCGTATTGTGGCATTGTTGCGCAGAGCGAAATTGCCAGTCCACACACCCGACAGCATGAGTTTTGATGACTTTATCAAGCATATGATGCGTGATAAAAAAGTGCTGTCAGGTCAATTGCGCTTAGTTCTACCAACCGGAATTGGCTGTGCGGAAGTGATAGCCGATACTTCACAAGAAGTGATTCAGCAGGCTATTGATTTCGGTCGCAATATTTAACCTTGTAATGACGCCATCTGGCGTCATTCTTGTTGTTTAAGAAGGTTATTAGATGAGTTTTGCTCACGTTCTGGAATTAGATTCTCAAACCGAGTTATTGGATAGATTGGAGTTGTTGACCAACTTTGGATCCAACCTTATTGCGATCAATGGCCCTGATGGGTATGGAAAATCTTGGCTGGCGCAACGATACCTTGAACTGGGTGCAAGTAACAAAAATCAATGTTTGTTACTTTGCCATGCGACCCAAGATGACGTGCAGCGTCGCGTCCTCATCTTGAGTCAGCTGGTTTCCGATGCATTGTTTAATCAACAAGAGCCTTTACTCAACAGTCTAGAGCGTATTCTCGAAGGTGAGCCTTGCGATATTGCGATTGTTATTGATGACGCTCATTTACTTAGTGAAACGCTCGTTTCGGAGTTATGGACGTTAGTCTTAGAGGCGCATGAAAAGCCGAACTGGACGATCAACGTGTTGCTTTTTACTCAGTCTGGGCGTTTGGAGTCGGTCTTGTCTCGATTGAGTTATGGGCAAGAACTTAAGCCAGTTGAACTTGATATCGATATGCTATCCGAAGTGGAAGCGCGTCGTTTCTTCGAATCACTAGTGGTTAGGTATGTCGATGACGATGCGGAGAAACGTGTTCGAGATGCATTTAAGAAAGTCGACCCGATTCCGGGTGACATCATGGCATTAGGAGAGATGAAAGTGGAAAAAAGGATCATTATCCGTTCAATTGTCGGATCGCCACTCAACATCGCATTAGTGGTTTTGGTGCTACTGTTGCTGGCCGCTGGAGGCTATTGGTGGATGTTTAATCAGCCAAGCCCAGATGACAAAGCGCAGCAGATCACGGGAAGCATCGAGCAAACTGCCATTCCGACACTCACTGAGCCGACTCTTTCGCCATCAGAATCTAATTTAACCTCAGCGACTGACGACTTGCCAAATGATGGCGATTTATCAGATGCGACTGACGATTCCAACTCATTGCCACCAACGGTGACAGAAGAAGTAGCAAGCGTCGGGAATGATGACAGCCAGCAGCGTGTTGTGATTGAATCTGACGTGGTTGATGCTCTGTTAGAAGGTAAGCCTGAGCAAGCGAATACAGACAATATTAAAGCGTTAGTAGAAGGGGCTGAACCTCAAGCGAAAACCCAGTCAGAGACAAACTCTTCTTTGATTAAAGTGGTGAAGCCAAGCGATGCCGCATCAGAAGAGGTTGCGAAAACAGAGACGACCTCAAGTAAACCTATCGTCAAATTCTCGTTTGCACGTGAAGAGCTAAAAGCGTTATCCCCAAGAGCGTACACCTTGCAGTTAGCAGCCATGACATCAATGGAAGACGTACAAGCTTTTCTTGATGAGCATCAGCTGAATAACAAGGTACGCATTTATCCGACGGTTCGTAGTGGAACGGAATGGTACATCGTGACTTACCAAGATTATCCGACAATTCAAATGGCTCGAGACGCGGTAGAGAAGCTGCCAGATTCACTTAAGTCGGTGAGCCCGTGGGCAAAATCGCTAGGCCAGGTTCATCGAGAAATTGATCGCGTGAAATAATCCTGAGCTTCGCTGAAAAATATGTTACATTCCGCAGCCTTAATTTTTGGTCGATAGATAGAGCAGTAGATGAAAAAGCAACGAGCCTTTCTTAAATGGGCAGGAGGAAAATACGGACTGGTTGAAGACATCCAACGTCATTTGCCACCGGCTCGAAAGCTAGTTGAACCTTTTGTTGGTGCTGGCTCGGTTTTTCTTAATACCGACTATGACCACTATCTGTTGGCGGACATCAATCCCGACCTGATTAATCTCTACAACCTGCTTAAAGAGCGTCCTGAGGAGTATATCTCAGAAGCGAAGCGCTGGTTTGTCGCCGAAAACAATCGCAAAGAAGCGTACTTAAGCATTCGTGCTGAGTTTAATAAAACCGATGACGTAATGTATCGCTCACTTGCATTCCTTTACATGAACCGCTTTGGTTTTAATGGTTTATGCCGCTACAACAAAAAAGGTGGCTTCAACGTGCCGTTTGGCTCTTACAAAAAACCTTATTTCCCAGAGGCGGAATTGGAGTTTTTTGCTGAGAAAGCCAAAAAAGCCACGTTTGTGTGCGAAGGTTATCCTGAAACATTTCGTCGTGCGCGCAAGGGCAGCGTTGTGTATTGCGATCCACCTTATGCGCCACTTTCAAACACGGCAAACTTCACTTCATACGCAGGTAATGGTTTTACGTTGGACGACCAAGCGGCACTAGCCGACATGGCAGAAAGAACGGCTACTGAGCGTGGGATTCCGGTGTTGATTTCAAATCACGACACAACACTAACGCGCCGCCTTTACCACGGTGCGGATTTAAGTGTGGTGAAAGTGAAACGCACCATTAGCCGAAACGGTAGTGGTCGTAACAAAGTTGACGAACTGCTCGCCTTGTTCAAAGCGCCGGAATCAGATAGCGCTGCTTCATAGTTCTGACACTATTTTCTCTAAATAGTGGATCTCCCCACTGGCTTCGGTAGAATTGCGCGCAAATTGGTTTGCTGTTTTGCTCGTCACTACTGAGGTCAGGTATGAAAGATTTTCTTATTGCTCCATCCATTTTATCGGCTGATTTTGCACGTCTAGGTGAAGACGTAGAAAAAGTACTCGCAGCGGGTGCGGATGTGGTGCATTTCGATGTTATGGATAACCACTATGTACCAAACCTGACTTTTGGTGCTCCTGTGTGTAAAGCGCTACGCGATTACGGTATCACTGCGCCAATCGACGTTCATCTAATGGTAAAACCGGTAGATCGCATCATCCCTGATTTTGCGAAAGCTGGCGCATCAATGATCACTTTTCACGTTGAGGCCTCTGATCACGTAGACCGTACTCTTCAGCTTATCAAAGAACACGGCTGTAAAGCGGGTGTGGTATTAAACCCAGCAACACCGCTTGCGCATCTTGAGTTCATCATGGACAAAGTTGACCTGATTCTACTGATGTCGGTAAACCCAGGCTTTGGTGGCCAGTCATTCATTCCTCACACGCTAGATAAACTTCGCGCTGTTCGTAAGATGATCGATGAGTCTGGTCGCGATATCCGTCTGGAAATTGATGGTGGTGTGAAAGTCGACAACATTCGTGAAATTGCTGAAGCAGGTGCGGACATGTTTGTGGCGGGTTCTGCGATTTTTAGTCAGCCAGATTACAAACAAGTGATCGACCAAATGCGCACTGAGCTTGCTCAAGTAGAATAAGTGCTAAAAATAAGCGTTATAACGCTCTGATTTTAAAGGCTGCCACTTTGCTGGCAGCCTTTGTCGTTTCTGGCACGAGCCAAACAAAAATATCCCGCGCGCTGCGCAAATAATCACTTGCCTATTTTGCGGCCTTTCTGTACTATTCGTGCTCCTTAAACTCAGTCAATTTTCTTTAGTTCCTTGCTTCCTCTGGACGACTGAGCCATTTGTGGAAGCTGAATAATCCGTAAGGAGCAACCCATGCGTCATTACGAAATCGTATTCATGGTGCACCCAGATCAAAGCGAGCAAGTTGCTGGCATGATCGAGCGTTACACTGGTTCTATCACTGAAGCTGGCGGTAAAATCCACCGTCTAGAAGACTGGGGCCGCCGTCAACTGGCTTACCCAATCAACAAGCTTCACAAAGCTCACTACGTTCTAATGAACGTTGAAGCTGACCAAGCTGTAATCGATGAGCTAGAAACTGCTTTCCGTTTCAACGATGCAGTTCTACGTAACATGATCATGCGTACTAAAGCAGCGATCACTGAGCAATCTATCATGCTTAAGCAAAAAGAAGAGCGTGCTCCACGTCGTGAAGAGCGTTCTGAAGCTAAGCCTGAAGCTAAATCAGAAGCTGCTGAGTAAGTTTTGTTATGACCAACCGAATGGAGCTGAGCGGCACCATTGCCAAACCGCCCATTCGTAGTAAAAGCCCTGGTGGCATTGAACACTGTCGGTTTTGGTTAGAGCATCGCTCTACTGTTATCGAAGCTGATTTACCGAGACAAGTTTATTGTCGTATGCCGGTAGTCGTCAGCGGGCTTAGGTCACAAGCAATTACTCAGAATTTAGTACAAGGCAGTAACATTAAGGTAAGTGGTTTTGTCGCTTATCAGACCGGCCGAAATGGCGTTGGGAAATTAGTGTTACATGCTGACAATATTACTCAAATTTAAGATCAGGAGATAGCCCATGGCTCGTTTCTTCCGTCGTCGTAAATTCTGCCGTTTCACTGCAGAAGGCGTACAAGAGATTGATTACAAAGACGTAGCAACTCTTAAAAACTACATCACTGAAGCTGGTAAAATCGTACCTAGCCGTATCACTGGTACAAGCGCTAAGTACCAGCGTCAACTAGCACGTGCTATCAAGCGTTCACGCTACCTAGCTCTACTACCGTACACTGACAAGCATCAGTAATCGGTTCCGTTTATTAAGAAAGAGGATTAAGCAATGCAAGTTATTCTACTTGATAAAATCGGTAACCTAGGTGGTCTTGGCGATACAGTAAACGTTAAATCTGGCTACGCTCGTAACTTCCTTATCCCTCAGGGTAAAGCAGTTATGGCTACTAAAGGCAACGTTGAAATGTTCGAAGCACGTCGTGCTGAACTAGAAGCTAAAGTTGCTGAGCAACTAGCTGCTGCAGAAGCTCGCGCTGAGAAAGTTAACGCTCTAGAAGCAGTTGTTATCGCTTCTAAAGCTGGTGACGAAGGCAAACTATTCGGTTCAATCGGTACTCGTGACATCGCTGAAGCTATCACAGCTGCAGGCGTTGAAGTTGCTAAGAGCGAAGTTCGCCTTCCTGAAGGTGCTCTACGTACAACTGGTGAGTTCGAGATCAGCGTTCAACTTCACTCTGAAGTTTTCGCTACTGCGAAAGTACAGGTTGTTGCTGCTGAGTAATTCAGTATCAAGACGAAATACTAAAAAGCACCTCTTCGGAGGTGCTTTTTTTTGGTCTGAAATTGAGTGATAAAAATTGGAGATTAAAACGCGAAAAGCAGATTGACGGAGAACACACTGTCGGCTTTGCTTAATCCCTCTGGCACTTTATCGTGGTATTGACGCGAGTGAGCCAGTTTCAGGGCAATGTCTTCGGTAATGTCATTAGTGACACTGAGTTCGCTATCCACTCGCGTATTACTTTTACCCGTAACAAGCGTGATATCAGCGGCAAAGCTCAAGTTATCCAGAGCATGCCACGTGGTATTGAGGTTGCCACGGAAAATGCCTTCACGAACGATGTTAGGAAAGACGATATCGTCATCATCAATCTCATCCAAATTCGGTTCCTGATAACGAAAACCAGGGCCAATCTCAGCTTCTAAGATAAAGTTTTCGGTGTAGGAAAACTGATAACCCAGACCGCCTGATAAGGTGTAATCTTTGAAATAGGCGCTATAGCGCGAATCAACGCCTTTAAAGCTTCCATACAAGTAGGTTTTTGGTCCTAACTTGTAGTCACTTTGAACAGAATATGTCGATGAACGTTTGTCTTCTTCGCCGTCTTTGTACAGGTTGTAGTACTTCCATTCACCGTTTGAACGGTGCCTGCCAGACGTATATTCAGCACTCAAACGAGCATTCAGGGAACGAGAGTCCGTGTTACCTGTGTGAGCTTGATAGCCAAACTCGACCTCAGTTTGTAGAGGGTTGGGCACATCAATATTTTGCTCTGGCTGTACTGATTCTTCAGCGTACGATGCAGTCGTGCACAGTAAGCTCAAGCCAAGTAACCAGTATCGGGACACATCAACCTCGAACGTAATTAAAAAGGAGGGGCATGATACTGATACAGATATTTTGTTGGGTCAATGGTAGGTTAAATTTTATTAGAGCTGAATGGAATTCCCACTTATTGCTAAGGCGACACCTGCATCAAATCTTCCGCTTCAATCGTTTTATCTAAGGGTTATATGTTTTGATGAGAGGGGTGAATTTAAAACGTTTAGGCTAGCTATCGGCATGTTGATTTCTTAACAAGTAATTGTCGCTTCGGGGAAGCATCTTAGTTAACTTTAAGGTTATAATCGTGGGTCATTAGTAGTTATCGAGCAAAGTCATGGCGGAAAACAGAAATCGCAAACCTTCAGATAGTCAGGTCGACGCAATCAAAGTGCCACCTCACTCACTAGAAGCAGAGCAATCAGTGATTGGTGGTCTCTTACTGGACAATGAACGTTGGGATACCGTTGCTGAGCGAGTTGTCGCCAGTGATTTCTATAGCCGTCCGCACCGTCTTATTTTTGAAGGTGTGAAAACCATTCTTGAGTCGGGCAAACCGCTTGACCTTATCACTCTGTCTGAGCACCTAGAGCGACACGAGCAACTAGAAGATGTGGGTGGTTTTGCTTACCTTGCTGACTTAGCGAAAAACACGCCCAGTGCTGCCAACATTAATGCCTACGCAGATATCGTGGCTGAACGTGCGATCGTCCGTGGTTTGATTGGTGTTGCGAACGAAATTGCGGACGCGGGTTACGATCCTCAAGGTCGCAGTTCTGAAGATTTGATAGACATGGCGGAGAGTAAAGTTTTTGCTATCGCCGAGTCTCGCACCAGTGAAAATGAAGGTCCGCAAAACGTCGACAACATCCTAGAAAAGACGCTAGAACGTATCGAACTGCTGTACAAAACGCCGCAAGATGGCGTGACAGGTGTCGATACTGGTTTTACTGACCTCAACAAAAAGACCGCGGGTCTCCAAGGTTCTGACTTAGTTATCGTGGCCGCGCGTCCATCGATGGGTAAAACCACCTTTGCGATGAACTTGTGTGAAAACGCGGCAATGCAGCAAGACAAACCCGTTTTGATCTTCTCGTTAGAGATGCCGGCGGAACAGTTGATGATGCGTATGTTGGCATCCTTGTCTCGCGTAGATCAAACCAAGATCCGTACGGGTCAGTTGGATGATGAAGACTGGGCACGAATTTCTTCTACCATGGGTATCCTGATGCAGAAGAAAAATATGTACATCGATGACAGTTCAGGCTTAACGCCAACCGAAGTGCGTTCACGTGCCCGTCGTGTTGCTCGTGAGCACGGAGGTCTGTCAATGATCATGGTCGACTACCTTCAGTTGATGCGCGTACCTTCGCTAACCGATAACCGTACTCTTGAGATTGCCGAGATTTCTCGCTCGCTTAAAGCACTGGCGAAAGAGTTGAACGTGCCTGTCGTTGCACTATCGCAGCTAAACCGTTCCCTAGAGCAACGAGCGGATAAACGACCTGTTAACTCGGACTTGCGTGAATCGGGTTCCATCGAGCAGGATGCCGACTTGATCATGTTCATCTACCGTGATGAGGTCTATCACCCAGATAGCCCATACAAAGGCACGGCGGAAATAATTATCGGTAAACAACGTAACGGTCCTATTGGCTCGGTGCGTTTAACATTCCAAGGACAACACTCGCGCTTTGATAATTACGCGGGTCCAGCATTCGATATTGATGATGAGTAATGCTATGAGCTACATGAAAGCCGCAAAAGCATGCATTGACTTGTCTGCGTTGCAGCACAACTTGCAGCGTGTGAAAGCGCAAGCACCAGAAAGTAAAGTGATGGCGGTAGTGAAAGCCAACGGTTATGGCCATGGTCTACGTCATGTGGCGAAACATGCTAACCATGCCGATGCCTTTGGTGTGGCTCGCATTGAAGAAGCGTTGCAACTGCGCGCTTGTGGCGTGGTAAAGCCAATTCTCTTACTCGAAGGTTTTTATTCGCCGGGCGATCTGCCTGTGTTAGTGACGAACAACATCCAAACCGTGGTGCACTGTGAAGAGCAACTTATCGCGTTGGAACAGGCGGATTTAGAAACGCCAGTGGTCGTTTGGTTGAAGATCGACAGTGGTATGCATCGTTTGGGCGTTCGCCCGGAGCAGTATGATGAGTTCATTTCTCGCTTAAAAACGTGCCCGAATGTGGCGAAGCCATTGCGATACATGAGTCATTTTGGTTGTGCGGATGAGCTTGATAGCAGCATCACGCCGCAACAAATTGAGCTGTTTATGTCATTAACCTCGGGCTGTCAGGGCGAGCGCTCGCTAGCGGCATCTGCGGGTTTATTAGCATGGCCTCAAAGCCAATTAGAGTGGGTTCGTCCGGGCATTATTATGTACGGCGTATCACCATTTAGCGACAAAACGGCTCAAGATTTGGGTTACCAACCAGTGATGACGTTGAAGTCTCATCTTATTGCGGTTCGTGAAGTCAAGAAAGGTGAAAGCGTGGGGTACGGTGGTATCTGGACAAGTGAACGCGACACAAAAGTCGGCGTTATTGCAGTGGGCTATGGCGACGGCTACCCAAGAAGTGCACCCAATGGTACACCGGTGTGGGTGAATGGGCGTACAGTACCGATTGCGGGTCGAGTATCAATGGATATGCTGACGGTAGATTTAGGTCCTGATGCCACAGATAAGGTCAGTGACGAAGCGATTCTTTGGGGTAAAGAATTACCTGTCGAAGAGGTTGCGAATCACATTGGTACGATAGCTTATGAGTTGGTGACCAAATTGACGCCTCGTGTCGAAATGGAATATACCAAGTAATCCATGAATAAACGAATCACCTCAATGCTGGCACTTTCTGCCAGCATTTTTTTGTCTTCTCCGGTGCTAAGTTCAGAGAAAGACTCAGCTTTCGTCCCGTTCTATTTCAGTACCGATACGTTGGGCAGTACCGTTGGAGTCGCAGGGGTTGCTAAAGGGGTTGGTCAGCCTCAAGCAGCACTATTTGGTATGGGGCTGTATTCAGAGAAAGACAGCTATATTGGTTTCCTCTCTGCATTTAATTATGCGCTCTCCCCCAATGTGCTGTTCAGTACTCAGATGTACCAAGCTCGTTTTAATGACAGTCCCTATTACTTAGGTGAGCAAGGCGATAACAACTCGTCGTTTGAATCTCAGACGATCACAAACAGTGATGAGCAAAAGTATAAGTTCGAATTCAAATACCTGTTGCCGTGGGGTGCGGTGAAAGATCATGGTTTGAAAGGCGCGTTTCTACCCAGCCGCGACGTTCGCTATGCATCGCCTTTGGCGTCGGGCGTTAGCTCTATCCTGCTGACGCCTTTTTATTCATCACGAGCGTTGGATGTATACAATGATAGGAAAGAGCAAGCTTACGGTTTTACATTGGGTTTTGATTGGGACAACCGCGATAGCGCACGTAACACGACCCGAGGCTCGCATACCTCTTTGAATTTGACTACGGGCGCAGAAAGTTGGCAATCAGAGGATCTGTGGCTCAAGTGGGAATTCCAAAATAGCCAATATTACTCGCTGGGGCCTCTTGGGGATTGGTTTGATCAACAAGTACTTGCCTTGGATTTTTATACAGCCGACACACCAACTTGGAATCAATGTGATGGTGTTGTTTGTAGTCGTCCGCCAGAACAGGAACAAGTTCGCTTGGGTGGGTTGTACCGTTTGAGAGGCTATACCGCGGGTCGTTACCATGGACGCTCTGCAATTCACTATTCTGCCGAATATCGGGTATTACCAGACTGGCAGCCTCTGGACGATATTCCCATTATCAATTACTACGATATGCCTTGGTGGCAATGGGTAGCGTTTGTTGAGGTGGGGCGAGTTGCTGACGAATACGATTTAAAAACACTCCATGAAGACATGAAATGGAGCGTCGGTGGCGCGGTTCGTTTCCAAGTTGAAGGTGTTGTGGTTCGCGCTGAAGTTGCCAAGGGCGCAGACGAAGGGACGTTCCGAGTGATGATTAATCAACCCTTCTAAGCAAGATGACAAAAACAAAGGCTAATCTTACGGTTAGCCTTTTTTTACCTCTCTTACTCGCCATTGATGGTTGCAATGATGCGTCGGCTTCCGCCAAAGTCTCGGTGCTCTCCCAAGTAAATACCTTGCCATGTTCCTAATGCTAATCGACCATTTTGGATTGGTATCGTCACACTACTGCCAAGCAGCGATGCTTTAATGTGTGCTGGCATGTCGTCATCACCTTCATAGGTGTGCTGATAATAAGGAGCTCTCTCCGGCACGAACTTGTTGAAATGCGCTTCCATGTCCATGCGCACAGTTGGGTCTGCATTCTCATTTAAGGTCAGACTGGCGGAGGTATGCTGAATAAATAGATGTAACAAACCTACTGAAAGCTCGTGTATTTGCGGTAATTGTTGTTCAATTTCATCAGTAATTAGATGAAAACCGCGACTTCTCGCTTTTAATTGCAGTGTTTTTTGTGCCCACATACGTGTTCCTTTGGAAATTTATAAATTGGCGTCTATCCTATTCCAATTAGAGCCTGTCATAAGTAAATGATATGATTCTTGCCACCATAAATGAATTGTTCAAATTCAGGGCAGGGAACGTGACCTAACTCAATGTGAGTGTAAAAGCACTCGGTCATAATTGGCGCCTGAAAAAAAATTACAAAGACTTGTTTTGTGGCAATTCGCCCAAACATCTAATTAATATTCTATTTGCTAAATCGGGGATTCCACAGTTTTCGCTAGACTGTAAGGAATGGAACCTACTGTAACATCGGGATAAAGACCATGTTGAAAAATATCAATCCAACGCAAACACAAGCTTGGAAAGCGCTAACGGCGCATTTCGAATCTGCACAAGATATGGATCTTAAAGAGTTATTTGCTCAAGACGCAGCGCGTTTCGACAAATACTCTGCACGTTTCGGCTCAGACATCCTAGTCGATTACTCAAAGAACCTCATCAATGAGGAAACTCTGAAGCACCTGTTCGCTCTTGCGAACGAGACTGAGCTGAAATCTGCAATTGAAGCGATGTTCAGTGGCGAAGCGATCAACCAAACAGAAGGTCGCGCTGTTCTTCACACTGCACTACGTAACCGCATGAACACTCCAGTAATGGTAGACGGCGAAGACGTAATGCCAGCAGTGAACGCGGTTCTAGAAAAAATGAAATCATTCACTGACCGCGTTATCGGCGGTGAGTGGAAAGGTTACACTGGTAAAGCAATTACAGATATTGTGAACATCGGTATCGGTGGTTCTGACCTTGGCCCTTACATGGTGACGGAAGCACTAGCACCGTACAAAAATCATCTAAATCTTCACTTCGTATCTAACGTTGATGGTACTCACATCGTTGAAACGTTGAAGAAAGTTAACCCAGAAACGACGTTATTCTTGATCGCGTCTAAGACGTTCACAACGCAAGAAACCATGACTAACGCGCACACAGCACGTGATTGGTTCTTAGAGTCAGCAGGCGATCAAGCTCACGTGGCTAAGCACTTTGCTGCGCTTTCAACGAATGCGACAGCCGTGTCTGAATTTGGTATCGATACAGCGAACATGTTCGAATTCTGGGACTGGGTTGGTGGTCGTTACTCACTATGGTCTGCGATCGGTCTGTCTATCGCATTAGCGGTAGGCTACGACAACTTCGTTGAGCTGCTTGATGGCGCTCACGAGATGGACAAGCACTTTGTATCAACAGATCTAGAAAGCAACATCCCTGTGATCCTTGCGCTTATCGGTATTTGGTACAACAACTTCCACGGTGCGGAATCAGAAGCTATTCTACCTTACGATCAGTACATGCACCGTTTCGCGGCGTACTTCCAGCAAGGTAACATGGAGTCAAACGGTAAATATGTTGACCGTGAAGGCAATACAGTGACTTACCAAACAGGCCCAATCATTTGGGGTGAACCAGGTACTAACGGTCAGCACGCTTTCTATCAGCTCATTCACCAAGGCACGAAGCTGATCCCATGTGACTTCATTGCACCTGCAATCAGCCACAATCCTGCGGGTGACCACCACCAAAAACTGATGTCGAATTTCTTTGCGCAAACTGAAGCACTAGCGTTTGGTAAGAGTGAAGAAACCGTGAAAGAAGAGTTGGTGAAAGCAGGTAAGAACGCTGAAGAAGTGGCAGCGATTGCGCCATTCAAAGTGTTTGAAGGTAACCGTCCAACAAACTCTATCCTAGTGAAGCAAATCACGCCTCGTACGCTAGGTAACTTGATTGCGATGTACGAACACAAAATCTTCGTACAAGGTGTTATCTGGAACATCTTCAGCTTTGACCAATGGGGCGTAGAGCTAGGTAAACAACTGGCTAACCAAATCCTACCTGAGCTTGCAGATGCGTCTCAAATCAACTCGCACGACAGCTCAACAAACGGTCTAATCAACGCATTTAAAGCGTTCAAAGCTTAGTGAATGTTTGAATAGAAAAAGAAAAGGTCAGCAAATGCTGACCTTTTTATTGCCTGAGGCAGAAACAAAATAGGTTGGCACTGGCCAACCTATTTTTTCTCTTTTATTCGAAGCAGATTTCGATAAAGGCATTTCCCCACTGGGAAGAGAAAGGCATGATGATGATTGAACCTTCACACTTGTGGCGAATCGTATGGCCTCGGCCAGATACCACAACGGGTGTCGCCATATCAAAATCAAAACCGCTTTCAGCCAAAATGCGCTTCGCACCACCAGTAACCATGTTGGTGATCTCACCCACCATATCGGTCACTTCTTCGTTGAGTCCGTTTGGACGCTCACCAAGCATGTTCTGCATGATTTCTAGCGCTAACGCTTCATCAAAGGTAATTGACATTGAACCACGTGTTTGTGGGCCAACCATGCCAATCAAACCAGAAACGTCACCTCGTGCGATCTCATCCTTCTTGATTCGCGGTTTTTGTGGCTTCAGCTCAAGAGAAGCCATGGTTTTTAGCACGTTCATTAAAGAAGCTAAAAACGGGTTTACAAATTCAGCGCGCATAACGTTCTTCTATACTTTTTCTTTCGTCTCGGAGGAACAGGCCTGGCATTCACCATGAGTTTCAATAACTTGGTTGGTCAGTTTGAATCCATGCTTCTCGGCGTTTTCAGCTAACAAGGATATCAGTGTCTCATCTTCGAGTTCAACGACATCACCACATTTATCGCAAATTAGTAATTGGAAAAAGTGCTGTTGAGTATTGAAAGAACAACAAGTAATAAAGCTATTTGTCGATTCCACTCGGTGGATAAAACCTTGCTCTAAGAGAAAATCTAACGCTCGATAAACAGTTGGAGGCTTGGCCTGAGGCTCACTCTCTTTTAGTTGCTCCAATAGCTCATACGCACTTGAGGCGCGGCGATTAGAACAAATGAGTTCAAACACGCGTCGGCGTTGCGGAGTCAATCTTACTCCACGCTCTGCGCAGATACTTTCAATTTGTTCAATGATTGTTGGGTTCAAACCTTTCACCATAACTATCGGACGTGCTCTATGATAAATCATTTCTATACGAAGTTCGTTTAGAAATGCTTCATTTTACCCACTATCAGAACGAAAATCATGAATTAAAGCAAGTCGCACAGGGTCTGAAGCCGGAATAGCCATCACAGAACGAGATAACCGTGCCGGAATCGTCCCTTGTTCACTTTTCTTTGATTGATGGGCAACGCTCGCATCCGCTGGACACTGGGTATACAATACCCGACTTATTTTTTGAGCGTACTGCTGCGCTCGACCTTAGCAACATAAAAACGGGTGTTTAAATCATGACTCATTCTTGCAGGCTCTCCGTAGCACCAATGTTAGATTGGACCGATCGTCATTGTCGCTACTTCCATCGCTTAATGACCAAAGAAACCCTGCTGTACACTGAAATGGTGACGACAGGTGCGATCATTCATGGAAAAGGAGATTTCCTCGCTTACAACGAAGAGGAACATCCGTTAGCCCTTCAGTTGGGTGGTTCAAACCCAGAAGATTTGGCCAAGTGTGCCAAGTTGGCGCAAGAACGTGGCTATGATGAGATCAACCTAAATGTGGGTTGTCCATCTGATCGTGTGCAAAACGGTCGCTTTGGTGCTTGCCTGATGGCGGAGCCGCAATTGGTCGCGGAGTGTGTCGCTGCAATGAAAGAGGTGGTTGATGTTCCTGTTACGGTTAAAACACGTATTGGCATTGACGATCAAGATTCTTATGAGTTCCTAACGGACTTCGTATCGATCGTCTCTGAGAAAGGCGGCTGTGAGCAGTTCACTATTCACGCGCGTAAAGCGTGGCTAAGTGGTCTGAGCCCGAAAGAAAACCGCGAGATTCCGCCGCTGGACTACCCACGTGCTTACCAATTGAAGCAAGATTTTGCTCACTTAACTATTGCTATTAATGGTGGTGTGAAATCTCTGGAAGAAGCAAAAGTGCACCTCCAGCACCTAGATGGTGTGATGATTGGCCGTGAAGCTTACCAAAGCCCTTACTTGCTTGCCTCGGTAGACCAAGAACTGTTTGGTTCTAATGCTCCGGTGAAGAAGCGCAGTGAAATTGTTGAAGAGATGTACCCATACATTGAAGCGCAGCTTGCGAAAGGTGCGTATCTTGGTCATATCACGCGTCATATGTTGGGTTTGTTCCAAAATATGCCGGGTGCTCGCCAATGGCGTCGTCACATCAGTGAAAATGCGCACAAGCCAGGTTCTGGCCTAGAAGTGCTGCAGGATGCGTTAGCGAAGATTCCAAAAGAGCTGAATGTGTAAAATTCACCAGTGGTTGGCTAAAAATACCAACTTACGGACAGCGAAGCCAGAACGCAGAAATGTCTCTGGCTTTATTTTTATTTAAAAATCATAATCTTAATTTGTTTTGGATAAGTTGGTATGGAAACTGCTCTAGTCGTTTAAAACAAATGGAGAAGTGATTATGTTGGAGCTGATCTTTATTTTAGTATTTGCCGCGACCTTATTAGTAACAGGCATCACGATGATGACAGTGTTCGCAGCAACAGGTATTGCGTTGGTTGTGATGTTTTTACTTGGCATGATCGGCGCGGTACTCAAACTATTACCATGGCTGATAGTCATCGCATTGGGTATTTGGTTCTTTAAAAACTTCGTTGCCCAACCGCGTTATAAATAGTTGGGTATAGACGATTTAGTTGATAGCGAGGCGTGAGAGTATGGTATATTTCCCCTCACGCCCTCATTGTTGAATATCAGCTATCTCGGAGTACACATTCCATGACAAATAAAGCGACCATCGCTTTAACAGCATTATCATTAGCCGCATCTCTTCCTACATTCGCAGAATCTTCTTTTTCCGCAAAAGTGGGGGCAGAAGTATGGGGTGCAGATACAAAAGTTAATGAAGTAAGAAGAGATAGCAGTACAACGGGTACTTTTTACGCTGCCATTGAGCACGATGTGAAATACGTACCGAATGCACGTCTACGTTACTCAAGTGTTGATGCTGATTACATGGGCTTTGATAAACTCGATTTAACCATGTACTACCAAGTGCTAGACCATGATCTATTGCATTTTGATGCGGGTGTTACATTCAGCAATCTAAGCGATACGAAATACATTGATGCTGGTACAAATAAGCGTACTGAAGAGTTTGATGAGCTTATCTGGGCTTGGTACGGCTACGCAGAGATCCAAGTGCCTAATACGAACTTTGATGTGATTGGTGAGATGAACTTTGGTGACAACAAAGGCATCAAGAGCACGGACTTAATGGCTGGCATTCAATACCATGTGCCACTACAAGACGCTCAGTTGGCTTTCCGTGGTGGATACCGCGTGATCGATTTAGAGTCGGAAGTGTTTCTCTCAAGCTTAGGTAAAGAGTTTATCTTCGCAAATGGCTTCTTTGTTAGTGCGGAATACTCATTTTAATTCGACGCCTTTCTTCAGTTTTAAAAACGCCACGATATAAGTGGCGTTTTTTTATACCACTTCATTATATCTATTCGAATTTCTCTCCCTATTTTGTTCAGGTAGACCATGCTTATTTAGGAGCAATGGGAAAGTTAGAGCAGGGATAGCGATGACAATAAATGAACTAAGACATCTATTTCGTGAAAACCAGCTTGTTGAAGCCATTATTGAGCCAGCAATCCAAGAAGGTGGATGGGTTGTTGAGTTTAGGCACGCGCGAGGTGGTTTCGTGTTTCTGACCGACAGTCACGGTGAAGAATGTTTGTATGAAGATTTAGATGCGGCCTCAAAATCAGCCATGGCGGTGGGCTTTCAACAAGTCCGCATCGAAGATCGCTGAGCAAAAAGTAAGCCGTTCTTACTTCCAAAAAGTTATAAAACATTCACTTCTATTCTTTCTTGTTATTAAGGAGAGTGGGTACTCTATCGTCACGCAATGAATAGGGATGTCGTGATAATGTCTTTTCAAAAGAATGAGTATTCTCACAAGAATGTGTCTGAAGATAATAATGGGCAAGGCGGAAATCCTCCGATCGCAAGCCCTCTGAATGACCAACAATTTAATTCACTCCAACAAACTGTCTCTGAGTTGTCTTCGCAGCAACTTGCTTGGGTCAGTGGGTACTTTTGGGGTTTAGCTCAACATCAACCAAGTGCGGCGGCAACACCAATCGCCCAAGCTGCTGCCGCAGTATCAGCAAAGTCTGCCGGTAAGTTGACCATCATTTTTGCTTCTCAAACCGGTAACGCAAAAGGTGTTGCCGAAGCGTTGGAACAAGAAGCAAAAGCAGAAGGAATTGCAGTAGAGCTGTTTGACGCAAGCGACTACAAAGGCAAAAACTTAGCCAAAGAAACGCACGTCATCATTGTTGCTTCTACCAACGGTGAAGGTGAAGCGCCAGACAATGCCATTGAGCTGCACGAGTTCTTACAATCTAAGAAAGCACCTAAGCTATCAAACCTTCAATATGGTGTGATTGCATTGGGTGATTCTAGTTATGAGTTCTTCTGCCAAACAGGTAAAGACTTTGACACGTACTTAGCAAAACTGGGCGCGACGTCTTTTATTGACCGTATTGACTGCGATGTTGATTACGAAGCGGCAGCGGAAGAATGGCGCAAGAATGCGATAGGTAAAGTTAAAGAGGCACTATCTTCTGGCAATGAAGCGGAAATTGTTCAACTTCCTGTAGGACAAGCGGCAGCTTCACATTCTCAGTACAATAAACAAAATCCATACACAGCGACGTTACTCACCAGCCAAAAGATCACGGGTCGAGACTCGGGTAAAGATGTCCGCCATATCGAAATCGATCTAGATGGTTCGGGTCTGACATACCAACCTGGTGATGCTTTGGGTGTGTGGTACGAAAACAGCTCTGAGCTTGCTAATGAAATTCTAGGTAAAGTTGGTTTGTCTGGTGTTGAAACAGTTGATGTTGATGGCGAAAGCTTATCGATTCATAGTGCTTTGGTGAGTAAGTTCGAGATCACGACATCTAACCCACAGCTAGTGGCTAAGTTTGCCGAGTTATCTGGTAGCAAGAAACTACAAAAACTGGTGGAAGATAAAGACAAGCTTCGTGAGTACTCAGCCAACACTCAAATTGTTGATGTATTCGCAGAGAAGAAAACCAAACTGACCGCGGATGAGTTGGTTGGTTTATTGCGCCGTTTGACGCCTCGTCTTTACTCTATTGCTTCTAGCCAAGCCGAAGTGGATGAAGAAGTGCACCTTACCGTCGGATTGGTTGAATATGACCACAATGATGAAAAACGTTACGGTGGCGCATCGAGCTTCTTGGCTCAACGTCTAGAAGAAGGCGGTGACGTAAAAGTATTTGTTGAGAACAACAATAACTTCAAACTGCCAGAAGATGATACTACACCGATCATCATGGTTGGGCCGGGCACTGGTATTGCGCCATTCCGCAGCTTTATTCAAGAGCGTGAAAACCGCGATGCTGAAGGTAAAAACTGGTTGTTCTTTGGTGATCGCACGTTCACACAAGATTTCTTGTACCAAGTTGAATGGCAAAAATACCTTAAGTCGGGAGTGTTAAGCCGCTTAGATGTTGCTTTCAGTCGTGACCAAGTAGAAAAGGTTTATGTACAGCACCGCATTTTAGAAAACGCCGCGCAAGTATGGCAGTGGATTCAAGATGGCGCTTACATCTATGTATGTGGTGATGCGACTCGTATGGCGAAAGACGTACATGACGCATTGGTCATTGTTGCGGAGCAAGAAGGCAAGATGCCGCGTGACGATGCAGAACAATTTATTAATGATTTACGTAAAGCGAAACGTTATCAGAGGGATGTGTACTAATGACTTTTTCTACTGAAAATAACAAGCAGATTGTATTAGGCGAAGAGCTAGGGCCACTATCTGATAACGAACGCCTAAAAAAACAAAGCAATCTATTACGTGGAACCATCGCCGAAGACTTGCAAGACCGAATCACAGGCGGCTTTACAGCGGATAACTTCCAGCTTATTCGTTTCCACGGTATGTATCAGCAAGACGATCGCGATATCCGTAACGAGCGCACCAAGCAAAAGCTTGAGCCTCTTCATAACGTGATGCTTCGTGCTCGTATGCCTGGCGGTATTATTACGCCAACACAATGGCTGGCGATCGACAAGTTTGCTACAGAACACTCGTTATATGGAAGTATTCGCCTGACGACGCGTCAAACGTTTCAGTTCCACGGCGTACTAAAACCAAATATCAAGTTGATGCACCAAACGCTAAACAGCATCGGTATTGATTCAATCGCGACAGCAGGAGACGTTAACCGTAACGTACTGTGTACCACTAACCCGGTAGAGTCTGAATTGCATCAAGAAGCTTACGAGTGGGCGAAGAAGATCAGTGAACACCTTCTACCTAAAACTCGCGCGTATGCTGAAATTTGGTTAGACGGAGAAAAAGTCGAATCGACCGAAGAAGATGAGCCGATTCTGGGCAAAACTTACTTACCACGTAAGTTCAAAACAACCGTAGTCATTCCTCCACAAAATGATGTGGATGTCCACGCGAACGATTTGAACTTCGTTGCGATTGCCGATAACGGCAAATTGGTTGGCTTTAATGTGCTAGTGGGTGGTGGTTTGGCGATGACACATGGCGATACGTCGACTTACCCACGTCGAGCTGATGACTTTGGTTTCATTCCTCTAGAAAAAACCTTAGATGTCGCGGCTGCAGTTGTGACAACTCAGCGTGACTGGGGTAACCGTTCAAACCGTAAAAACGCCAAAACCAAATACACACTCGACCGCGTCGGTACAGATGTCTTTAAAGCAGAAGTAGAAAAACGTGCGGGCATTCAGTTTGAAGCTAGCCGCCCGTATGAGTTCACTGAACGTGGTGACCGTATTGGTTGGGTAGAAGGTATCGATGGTAAATTCCACTTGGCGTTATTTATCGAGAATGGTCGATTGCTGGATTATCCGGGGAAGCCGCTGAAAACGGGCGTCGCTGAAATCGCGAAGATCCACAAAGGCGACTTCCGTATGACCGCCAACCAAAACCTAATTGTTGCGGGTGTACCTAAAAGCGAAAAAGCGAAGATTGAAAAGATCGCTCGTGAACATGGCTTAATGGATGACAACGTCAGCGATCAACGTAAAAACTCAATGGCGTGCGTGGCATTCCCAACTTGTCCTCTAGCGATGGCAGAAGCTGAACGCTTCCTCCCTCAGTTTGTCACGGATGTTGAAGGCATTCTGGAAAAACACGGATTGCCAGAAAATGACAATATCATTCTACGCGTGACGGGGTGCCCAAATGGTTGTGGCCGTGCGATGTTGGCTGAAATTGGTCTGGTAGGTAAAGCGCCGGGTCGTTACAACTTACATTTGGGGGGGAATCGTGCTGGTACACGTGTACCTAAAATGTATAAAGAGAACATCACGGATAAACAAATCCTAGAAGAGATTGATCTGCTGGTGGCTCGATGGTCGAAAGAGCGTGAGGAAGGCGAAGCCTTTGGCGATTTCACCATTCGTGCAGGCATCATTCAAGAAGTGTTCGTATCAAAGAGGGACTTCTATGCTTGATTCTGTGGCTTCCAAACCGGAGCTGGCGGAGTTACTGACATTAACAAAGACGGAGCAAATACTCCGTCTTGCACAAATCAATGTCGAACTTGAACAGCTGTCGGCACAAGAGCGAGTAACGTGGGCTTTGGAAAATCTGGATGGAGAGTTTGCGGTATCCTCAAGCTTTGGTATCCAAGCCGCTGTCATGCTTCATCTTGTGACTCAAGAAAAACCTGACATCCCAATTATTCTTACGGATACCGGATATCTGTTTGCGGAAACGTATCGCTTTATTGATGAGTTGACAGAAAAACTCAACCTTAATCTAAAAGTTTATCGAGCGGAGCAAAGTGCTCAATGGCAAGAAGCACGTTATGGCAAATTATGGGAGCAGGGCGTTGAGGGGATCGAGAAGTACAACAAAATAAATAAAGTCGAACCAATGCGTCGGGCATTGAAAGAACTTAATGTTGGAACATGGTTTTCAGGTTTACGTAGAGAGCAAAGTAAATCACGAGCGGGTTTACCGATACTGTCGATTCAAAATGGCGTGTTTAAGTTTCTGCCCGTAATCGATTGGACTAATAAAGATGTTCACTACTACCTCGAGCAACATGGTCTTACCTATCACCCACTTTGGGAAGAAGGTTACTTGTCTGTTGGGGATACACATACGACACGTAAATGGGAGCCAGGAATGTCAGAGGAAGAAACTCGCTTCTTTGGTTTAAAGCGTGAATGTGGACTTCATGAAGATGATGGTAATGAACAAGATGGTTCAGGTATCTAGGTACAGATATATCTATCTATAGAAGAAAGCTGCGATCACGCAGCTTTCTTTATTTATAGGCATGCGTAATGGTATTAAAAATACACATTTTAGGATAACTCTGTGGATAAGTTGTTTGATAGTTTTGGGTAAAGTTGAATAAATAAAGGTTTGATCGAAAACTCATCGTTTAACCATTATTTTTGCAACTTTTGAAAAATAACACTTGCCAATGTGAGCGCGATCTCTATAATGCCTCCTCGTCGACAGGGCAAGGCCTCACAAGGGTTTAAGCGAAGTTGATAAGGCTGAAAAGAAAAACGAAATAATTTGAAGAAAGTGTTTGACACAATAAATTATCTCGCTAGAATGGCCGCCTCTTCCGAAGTGATGTCAATCACAAAGAAGAGTTGCTCTTTAACAATATAGACCTATCAATCTGTGTGGGCACTCGTTGATGATAATCCAATTCGATAC
>NZ_JBICJM010000027.1:0-32019 GCF_043103065.1 Vibrio sp. YQ_11
GCACCAATCGCAATGGACGAAGGTCTACGTTTCGCTATCCGTGAAGGTGGCCGTACAGTAGGTGCTGGTGTTGTTGCTAAGATCTTCGAATAATTCTTAACGAATTAAACGAATGCTTTCGGAAAATCTTGAATTAGATTTGACGAACCAGTAGCAAAAAGGGCATCATTTGATGCCCTTTTTCTGCGCTCAACATTATTTTTGCTGTTTTCTTGTTCAGAAGTGGGTTGGGTGCAGAGCAAGATTAGGCAAAGAGGCTTAATCTTAAGAAGAGTTCGCTGTTTTTCAGCGATATGGAGTTTGCCCTGCAACAGCGGGGTTGTTGTCGTCTATATTAAGACTTGTAACAGGTTGGTTTTATGAAAGCAAATAATGCTGAAACTCCTGATAGCTCAAATGCAGCAGATACGTTTAAGTGGGTTGCCGCTTTCGTATTGGCAGCTGCCGCTGTTGTGGGTAATTACCTGTATGGTGAAATGTCTGTAGTGGTTCGCGCTGCAGGCGTTGTTGTTCTAATTGCAGCTGCCCTTGGCGTTGCAGCAACAACGACTAAAGGTAAAGCAGCGATCAGTTTTGCAAAAGAATCGCGTATGGAAGTACGTAAAGTTGTTTGGCCTACTCGCCAAGAAACCATGCAAACAACACTGATCGTTTTAGCTGTAAGTATTGTAATGGCTCTAGTGCTATGGGGTATTGACGGAATTATGGTTCGTCTAGTAGCTCTAGCAACTGGGGTATAGAGGGTTTTAATTCATGAGTGAAGCTCCAAAAAAACGCTGGTATGTGGTTCAAGCCTTCTCTGGATTTGAAGGTCGTGTAGCTCAATCTCTGCGCGAGCATATCAAAATGCACGGCATGGAAGAGCTATTCGGTGAAGTACTAGTTCCTACTGAAGAAGTAGTGGAAATGCGCGCGGGTCAACGTCGCAAATCTGAGCGTAAGTTCTTCCCAGGTTACGTCCTTGTTCAGATGATTATGAACGATGAATCATGGCACCTAGTACGTAGTGTGCCGCGTGTCATGGGCTTCATTGGTGGTACCTCAGACCGTCCAGCACCTATCACTGATAAAGAAGCTGACGCTATTCTTAACCGTCTTGAGAAAGCGAGTGAAGCTCCTCGTCCTCGTACTATGTACGAAGCGGGTGAAGTGGTTCGTGTTAATGAAGGTCCATTTGCTGATTTCAACGGTACCGTTGAAGAAGTGGATTACGAGAAGAGCCGCCTGAAAGTGTCTGTGTCGATCTTTGGTCGTGCAACACCAGTTGAGCTTGAATTTGGTCAGGTTGAAAAACTGGACTAATACTCTGATTTAAAGAGTATAAAAAATCACCTTTTTAGGGTTGTATAAGGCGCGAATTATGACTATAATTTCGCGCCTTTTTACTTCTTGTGAAGTAAAAAGTTTCTTACACAAACGGGGAGCTGATCCGTGATTAGCGTTTGTACCCAAACTTAGGAATTATCATGGCTAAGAAAGTTGAAGCTTACATCAAGCTACAAGTTGCTGCTGGCGCTGCGAACCCAAGTCCACCAGTTGGTCCTGCTCTAGGTCAACACGGTGTTAACATCATGGAATTCTGTAAAGCGTTCAACGCGAAAACAGAATCTCTAGAGAAGGGTCTACCAACTCCAGTAGTTATCACAGTATACAGCGACCGTTCTTTCACGTTCGTAACTAAGACTCCACCTGCTGCTGTTCTTCTTAAGAAAGCTGCTGGCGTTAAGTCTGGTTCAGGCCGTCCAAACACTGAAAAAGTGGGCACTGTAACTGACGCTCAAATCCAAGAAATCGCAGAAACTAAAGCTGCAGATATGACTGGTGCTGACATCGAAGCGATGAAGCGTTCTATCGCTGGTACTGCTCGTTCAATGGGCCTAGTGGTAGAGGGTTAATAAGATGGCAAAACTAACTAAGCGCATGCGCGTAATCCGCGAAAAAGTTGACGTAACAAAAGAATACGAAATCAACGAAGCTGTTGCTCTTCTTCAAGAACTAGCTACTGCTAAATTCGTTGAGTCTGTAGACGTTGCTGTTAACCTAGGCATTGATGCTCGTAAATCTGACCAGAACGTACGTGGTGCAACTGTACTACCTCACGGTACTGGCCGCGACATCCGCGTAGCAGTGTTCACTCAAGGTGCAAACGCTGAAGCAGCTAAAGAAGCTGGCGCAGACATCGTTGGTATGGAAGATCTTGCTGAGCAAGTTAAGAAAGGCGAAATGAACTTTGACGTAGTTGTTGCTTCTCCAGATGCAATGCGCGTTGTAGGTCAGCTAGGTACTATCCTAGGTCCTCGCGGTCTTATGCCAAACCCTAAAGTTGGTACTGTAACTCCTAACGTTGCTGAAGCAGTTAAAAACGCTAAAGCTGGTCAGGTTCGTTACCGTAACGACAAAAACGGCATCATCCACACTACTATCGGTAAAGCAAACTTCTCTGCTGAGCAGATCAAAGAGAACCTAGAAGCACTTCTAGTTGCTCTGAAGAAAGCTAAGCCATCTTCAGCGAAAGGTACTTTCCTGAAGAAAGTAAGCATCTCTACTACTATGGGTGCTGGTGTTGCTGTTGATCAGGCTAGCCTGAACACTCAAGCATAATTTATTTGCTTAGGCGCAAAATTTGTGTATAATTTTGCGCCTAATATTTGTGGTTGGGGCTGAACTTTGGTTCTTTGAACTGTCTCCTAGTTCGAAATGAATTAAGACCCAGTCTCCGTCCAAGACCGTAGGTGTCAGCCTAACCGTTGACTTAATTATCCTACGTAGATGGTGCCCGAACTGACAGAAAGCTCTATGTAAATAGTTAACTTTCTTCTGGGAATGCACCTCAATAGCTCTCACTGTCGTGATGATAGTGAGTGGTGTAACGACAACCAGGAGTAAATCCAAGATGGCTTTAAACCTTCAAGACAAAAAAGCAATTGTTGCTGAAGTCAACGAAGCTGCCAGTGGTGCACTTTCTGCAGTTGTAGCTGATTCTCGTGGCGTTGAAGTTGGCGCAATGACTTCTCTACGTAAACAAGCTCGTGAAGCTGGCGTTTACATGAAAGTCGTGCGTAACACTCTAGCACGTCGTGCGGTTCAGGGTACAGATTACGAGTGTCTAACTGACACTTTCACTGGTCCTACTCTAATCGCGTTCTCTAACGAGCACCCAGGTGCTGCAGCGCGTCTTTTCAAAGACTTCGCTAAAGAGAACAAAGACTTCGAGATCAAAGCTGCTGCATTTGAAGGCGCGCTAACTGACGCTGAAGTACTAGCGACACTACCAACTTACGACGAAGCAATCGCACGCCTAATGATGTGCATGAAAGAAGCTTCTGCTGGCAAGCTGGTTCGTACAATCGCTGCTATCCGCGATCAAAAAGAAGCTGCTTAATAAGCCTTGCTTTTTACTGGTTGCTTAATAAACTTATTGTTGACTTAAAAGAGAATTGTTATGTCTATTACTAACGAGCAAATCCTAGACGCAGTTGCAGAAATGTCTGTAATGCAAGTTGTTGAACTAATCGAAGCAATGGAAGAGAAATTCGGTGTTTCTGCTGCTGCTGCTGTTGTAGCTGGCGGCGCTGCTGCTGGTGCAGCTGTTGAAGAGCAAACTGAATTCGACGTAATCCTAGAATCTGCTGGCGGTAACAAAGTTGCTGTAATCAAAGCAGTACGTGGCGCAACTGGCCTAGGTCTTAAAGAAGCTAAAGCTCTTGTAGACGGCGCTCCAGCACCTCTTAAAGAAGGTGTTGACAAAGCAGAAGCTGACGCTCTTAAAGCTCAGCTAGAAGAAGCTGGTGCAACTGTTGCTGTTAAGTAATTATTGCATAGTTTCTTAGCCTAACGGCTAATTGGCTGGTGGTTTTTTAACCACCGGCCTTTTTGCGCTGTAGGGTATAGGCGAATTTTCCCGCTGTTTAAGCGCCTGATATCCATGCAAAAAACATTTCATTCTTTCGAAATGAAATGTCACTACAGTAAACAGCTATATTAGTCACTGTCCCTTACCCCCCTTAAGTAACTAGGAGTGGGCGGACAGTTTGGGTCACTTATCAGCGAGCTGAGGAACCCCATGGTTTACTCTTATACCGAGAAAAAGCGCATCCGTAAGGACTTTGGTACTCGTCCACAAGTTTTGGACATTCCATACCTGCTATCGATCCAGCTCGATTCGTTCGACAAATTTATCGAACAGGATCCTGAAGGTCAATACGGTCTTGAAGCTGCTTTCCGTTCTGTATTCCCGATTCAGAGCTACAACGGCAATTCTGAGCTGCAATACGTTAGCTACCGTCTTGGTGAGCCAGTTTTTGACGTTAAAGAATGTCAAATCCGCGGTGTAACTTACTCAAAGCCACTACGTGTAAAACTACGCCTAGTTATCTTTGATAAAGACGCGCCAGCAGGTACTGTAAAAGACATTAAAGAACAAGAAGTCTACATGGGTGAAATTCCACTCATGACAGACAATGGTACCTTCGTAATTAACGGTACCGAGAGGGTTATCGTATCCCAGCTGCACCGAAGCCCAGGCGTGTTCTTCGACAGCGATAAGGGTAAGACCCACTCTTCAGGTAAAGTTTTATACAACGCGCGCGTTATTCCTTACCGTGGTTCATGGCTTGATTTCGAGTTTGATCCTAAGGATAACTTGTACGTTCGTATCGACCGTCGTCGTAAGCTACCAGCATCGATCATCCTTCGTGCACTAGGTAAATCGACTGAAGAAATCCTAGATATCTTCTTCGAGAAAGTGAACTTCGAAGTGAAAGACCAAACTCTACTGATGGAGTTGGTTCCAGATCGTCTACGTGGTGAAACTGCGTCATTTGACATCGAATCGAATGGTAAAGTTTACGTAGAGCAAGGTCGTCGCGTAACAGCTCGTCATATCCGCCAACTAGAGAAAGATGGCGTTGATCACATCGAAGTACCAGTAGAGTACATCGTTGGTAAAGTTGCATCGAAAGATTACATCAACGAAGCAACAGGCGAGATCATTGTTAATGCTAACCAGGAAATCAGCCTGGAAGCGCTAGCGAACCTGTCTCAAGCTGGCCACAAAGCGCTAGAAGTTCTGTTTACGAACGATCTAGACCACGGTCCATTCATGTCAGAAACACTACGCATCGACAGCACTGTTGACCGTATTTCTGCATTGGTAGAAATCTACCGCATGATGCGCCCTGGTGAGCCACCAACAAAAGAAGCTGCAGAAGCACTATTCGAAAGCCTATTCTTCTCTGAAGAGCGTTACGATCTATCGACTGTTGGTCGTATGAAGTTTAATAGCTCTATCGGTCGTGAAGATGCTCAAGAGCAAGGCACACTTGATGAAACAGATATCATCGAAGTGATGAAGAAGCTTATCGCGATCCGTAACGGCAAAGGCGAAGTGGACGATATCGACCACCTAGGCAACCGTCGTATCCGTTCTGTCGGCGAAATGGCTGAGAACCAGTTCCGTGTAGGTCTAGTACGTGTTGAGCGTGCAGTTAAAGAGCGTCTAAGCCTAGGCGATCTTGACGCAATCATGCCTCAAGACCTGATCAACGCGAAGCCAATTTCTGCAGCGGTTAAAGAATTCTTTGGCTCTTCACAGCTTTCACAGTTCATGGACCAAAACAACCCGCTGTCAGAAGTAACGCACAAGCGTCGTATTTCTGCATTGGGTCCTGGCGGTCTGACTCGTGAACGTGCTGGCTTCGAAGTTCGAGACGTACACGTAACTCACTACGGTCGTCTATGTCCTATCGAAACGCCGGAAGGTCCAAACATCGGTCTGATCAACTCTCTATCTGCGTTTGCGCGTTGTAACGAGTACGGTTTCCTTGAGACGCCATACCGTCGCGTTGTAGATGGTGTTGTAACAGACGAAGTAGATTACCTATCTGCAATCGAAGAAGGCCAATTCGTTATCGCTCAGGCGAACGCTAAGCTAAACGAAGATGGTACTTTTGCAGATGAGCTGATCACAGCTCGTCAGAAAGGTGAATCTGGTCTACACCCTCGTGAGCACGCTCAGTACATGGACGTTGCGACAAACCAGGTTGTATCTATCGCTGCATCGCTTATCCCGTTCCTAGAACACGATGATGCGAACCGTGCATTGATGGGTGCGAACATGCAACGTCAGGCAGTTCCAACACTGAAAGCTGACAAACCGCTTGTTGGTACTGGTATCGAACGTAACGTAGCCGTTGACTCAGGTGTAACGGCTGTTGCTAAACGTGGTGGTGTAATCCAGTCAGTAGATGCTTCTCGTATCGTTGTTAAAGTGAACGAAGAAGAGCTAGTACCAGGTGAAGCTGGTATCGACATCTACAACCTGACTAAATACACACGTTCTAACCAGAACACATGTATTAACCAGCGCCCATGTGTGATGCCAGGTGAACCTGTCGCACGTGGCGACGTTCTTGCTGATGGTCCTTCAACAGACCTTGGTGAGCTAGCGCTTGGCCAAAACATGCGTATCGCGTTCATGCCTTGGAACGGTTACAACTTCGAAGACTCGATCTTAGTATCTGAGCGCGTAGTTCAAGAAGACCGCTTCACGACAATCCACATTCAAGAACTGACTTGTGTGGCGCGTGACACTAAGCTGGGCTCTGAAGAGATCACAGCGGATATTCCAAACGTAGGTGAATCTGCTCTGTCTAAACTAGACGAGTCAGGTATCGTTTACATTGGTGCTGAAGTTAAGGGTGGTGACATCCTAGTTGGTAAAGTAACACCTAAAGGTGAAACTCAGCTAACGCCTGAAGAGAAGCTACTACGTGCTATCTTCGGTGAAAAAGCATCGGATGTTAAAGATACTTCACTACGTGTACCGAACTCTGTATCAGGTACGATCATCGACGTTCAAGTCTTCACTCGCGATGGCGTAGAGAAAGACAAGCGTGCGCTTGAAATCGAACAGATGCAGCTTAAAGAAGCGAAGAAAGACCTAACTGAAGAATTCCAGATTCTTGAGGGTGGCCTTCTAAACCGTGTTAAAGCTGTATTGATTGAAGGCGGTTACTCTGAAGCGAAACTAGACGCGACTGATCGTAAGAAGTGGCTAGAACTAACGCTAGAAGATGACTCACTACAAACTCAGCTTGAGCAACTTGCTGAGCAGTGGGACGAGCTAAAAGCTGACTTCGATAAGAAGTTCGAAACTAAGCGTCGCAAGATCACTCAAGGTGATGATCTAGCACCTGGCGTACTGAAGATCGTTAAGGTTTACCTAGCGGTTAAACGTCGCATTCAGCCTGGTGATAAGATGGCGGGTCGTCACGGTAACAAGGGTGTAATCTCTAAGATCAACCCTGTTGAAGACATGCCATACGATGAGAAAGGTCAGCCTGTAGACATCGTACTTAACCCACTGGGTGTACCTTCGCGTATGAACATCGGTCAGATCTTGGAAGTTCACTTAGGTCTGGCAGCGAAAGGTATCGGTGACAAGATCAACCAGATGGTTAAAGAGCAGCAAGAACTAGCGAAATTCCGCGAGTTCCTACAAAAAGTTTACGATCTAGGCGACACTCGCCAGAAAGTAGACATTGCTTCTCTATCTGATGATGAAGTACGTACTCTGATCAAGAACTTGCGTGGCGGTCTACCAATCGCGACACCTGTATTTGATGGTGCTCCAGAAGCATCAATCAAAGCACTTCTTGAGCTAGCAGACCTGCCAACATCTGGTCAGCTAACGCTGTTTGATGGTCGCACAGGTGATGCGTTTGAGCGTCCTGTAACTGTTGGTTACATGTACATGCTGAAACTGAACCACCTTGTTGATGACAAGATGCACGCACGTTCAACTGGTTCGTACAGCCTAGTAACTCAGCAACCACTAGGTGGTAAAGCTCAGTTCGGTGGTCAGCGTTTCGGTGAGATGGAAGTATGGGCACTAGAAGCATACGGTGCGGCTTACACTCTACAAGAAATGCTAACCGTTAAGTCAGATGACGTTAACGGCCGTACTAAGATGTACAAAAACATCGTAGACGGTAACCACAGCATGGAACCTGGCATGCCAGAATCGTTCAACGTATTGTTGAAAGAGATCCGCTCGCTAGGTATCAACATCGAGCTAGAAGACGAAGAGTAATCCCCACGGGATTATCGGTAGAAAGGTGCTCACTTTTGCGGGTGAGCTCCTTTTAACTCCTTACAGGAGCTGATTGTGAAAGACTTATTAAACTTTCTAAAAGCACAGCATAAGACCGAAGAATTTGATGCAATCAAAATCGGTCTATCTTCACCAGACATGATCCGTTCATGGTCTTTCGGTGAAGTTAAAAAACCTGAAACGATCAACTATCGTACGTTCAAACCTGAACGCGATGGTTTGTTCTGTGCGCGTATCTTTGGCCCAGTTAAAGACTACGAATGTCTTTGTGGCAAATACAAGCGCCTGAAGCACCGTGGTGTTATCTGTGAGAAGTGTGGTGTAGAAGTTACACAAACTAAAGTTCGTCGTGACCGTATGGGCCACATCGAGCTTGCTTCACCAGTAGCTCACATCTGGTTCCTAAAATCGCTACCGTCTCGTATCGGTCTACTAATGGATATCCCTCTACGTGATATCGAACGTGTTCTTTACTTCGAAATGTACGTAGTAACTGAACCGGGTATGACTGATCTAGAAAAAGGTCAGATGCTAACTGAAGAAGAGTATCTAGACCGTCTAGAAGAGTGGGGTGACGAGTTCACAGCTAAGATGGGTGCAGAAGCTATCAAGGACCTACTAGGTTCTATGGATATGCACGCTGAAGCGGAACAAATGCGCGAAGAGCTTGAGACTACAAACTCAGAAACTAAGCGTAAGAAAGTCACTAAGCGTCTTAAACTGGTAGAAGCGTTCATCGCATCGGGTAACAACCCAGAGTGGATGATCCTGACTGTACTTCCAGTACTTCCGCCAGATCTACGTCCTCTAGTACCACTAGATGGCGGTCGCTTTGCGACTTCTGATCTGAACGACCTATACCGTCGTGTGATCAACCGTAACAACCGTTTGAAGCGTCTTCTAGAGCTAGCGGCTCCGGACATCATCGTACGTAACGAAAAACGTATGCTGCAAGAGTCTGTTGATGCGCTACTAGATAACGGTCGTCGTGGTCGTGCGATCACAGGTTCTAACAAGCGTCCTCTGAAATCTCTTGCTGATATGATCAAGGGTAAACAAGGTCGTTTCCGTCAGAACCTTCTAGGTAAACGTGTAGACTACTCTGGCCGTTCTGTAATCACAGTAGGTCCATACCTTCGTCTGCACCAGTGTGGTCTTCCTAAGAAGATGGCACTTGAGCTATTCAAACCATTTATCTACAGCAAGCTAGAGACTCGTGGTCTTGCGACTACAATCAAAGCTGCGAAGAAAATGGTAGAGCGTGAAGAAGCGGTTGTTTGGGATATCCTAGACGAAGTAATCCGCGAACACCCAGTACTATTGAACCGTGCACCTACACTTCACCGTCTAGGTATCCAGGCGTTCGAACCAGTACTAATCGAAGGTAAAGCGATCCAGCTACACCCACTTGTTTGTGCGGCGTACAACGCGGACTTCGATGGTGACCAAATGGCGGTTCACGTACCTCTAACTCTAGAGGCACAGCTTGAAGCTCGTACTCTGATGATGTCGACAAACAACATTCTGTCGCCAGCGTCAGGTGATCCGATCATCGTACCTTCTCAGGACGTTGTATTGGGTCTGTACTACATGACTCGTGAAAAGATCAACGTGAAAGGTGAAGGCATGTACCTTTCTGGCCCAGCAGAGGCTGAGAAAGCATACCGCACTAAACAAGCTGAGCTTCACGCGCGCGTTAAAGTACGTATTACAGAGACAGTTGTAGACGAAGACGGCAACAGCACAACTGAGACCAAGATGGTAGATACCACTGTTGGTCGTGCAATGCTATGGCAAATCGTGCCAGCTGGTCTACCGTACAGCATCGTTAACCAAAAACTAGGTAAGAAGCAAATCTCTAACCTACTAAACGAGGCGTACCGTAAGCTAGGTCTGAAAGACACTGTAATCTTCGCTGACCAAATCATGTACACAGGTTTCGCTTACGCGGCACTTTCTGGTGTATCTGTTGGTATCGACGATATGGTTGTACCGCCAGCTAAGTACACTGAAATCGCAGAAGCGGAAGAAGAAGTACGTGAAATCCAGGAACAGTACCAATCAGGTCTTGTTACTGCAGGCGAACGCTACAACAAAGTGATCGATATCTGGGCATCGACCAACGACCGCGTTGCGAAAGCAATGATGGAAAACCTTTCATCTGAAACGGTAGTTAACCGTGAAGGTGAAGAGGAACAGCAAGAGTCATTCAACAGCATCTACATGATGGCGGACTCGGGCGCTCGTGGTTCTGCAGCACAGATTCGTCAGCTTGCCGGTATGCGTGGTCTGATGGCGCGTCCAGATGGTTCAATCATCGAAACGCCGATCACAGCGAACTTTAAAGAAGGTCTAAACGTACTTCAGTACTTTATCTCAACGCACGGTGCTCGTAAGGGTCTTGCGGATACGGCACTGAAAACAGCGAACTCGGGTTACCTAACTCGTCGTCTAGTAGACGTTGCTCAAGACGTTGTTGTAACTGAACATGACTGTGGCACTCACGAGGGTGTTGACATGATGCCTCACATCGAGGGTGGTGATGTTAAAGTTGCACTGTCTGAGCTAGCTCTAGGTCGTGTAGTTGCTGAAGACGTTCTAAAACCTGGTACTGAAGATGTTCTTATTCCACGTAACACCCTGATCGATGAGAAGTGGTGTCAAATCATGGAAGAGAACTCAGTAGACAGCATGAAAGTGCGCTCTGTAGTAACGTGTGATTCTGACTTCGGTTGTTGTGCACAGTGTTACGGTCGTGACCTAGCACGTGGTCACCTAGTAAACCAAGGTGAGGCAGTAGGTGTTATCGCTGCTCAGTCTATCGGTGAACCGGGTACACAGCTTACGATGCGTACGTTCCACATCGGTGGTGCGGCATCGACAGCAGCAGCAGAGAACAGCATCCAAGCGAAGAACAACGGTTCTGTTAAGCTTCACAACGCTAAGTTCGTAACAAACAAAGATGGCAAGCTAGTTATCACTTCTCGTGCATCTGAACTAACCATCATCGATGAGTTCGGCCGTACGAAAGAGAAACACAAACTGCCATACGGCTCGCTACTAAGCAAAGGCGACAACGACGCAGTTGAAGCTGGTGAAACAGTAGCGAACTGGGAAGCGCATACACTGCCAATCATCACTGAAGTAGCTGGTCGTATCCAGTTCGTAGATATGATTGATGGCGTAACAGTTTCTCGTCAAACAGATGACCTAACTGGTCTATCTTCAAGCGAAGTAACGGACGCAGCAGCTCGTCCAGCAGCAGGTAAAGATATGCGTCCAGCTATCAAACTTGTTGACGAGCAAGGTAACGACGTAATGATCCCTGGTACTGAAATGCCAGCTCACTACTTCCTACCTGGTAAAGCGATCGTGAACATTGAAGACGGCGCAGAAGTAGGTGTGGGTGATACGCTAGCACGTATTCCTCAGAAATCTGGCGGTAACAAAGATATCACCGGTGGTCTTCCACGCGTTGCTGACTTGTTCGAAGCTCGTAAGCCTAAAGAGCCTGCGATTCTTGCTGAACACACAGGTACAGTTAGCTTCGGTAAAGAGACCAAAGGTAAGCGTCGTCTAGTTATCACTCGTGATAGCGGTGAAGTTTACGAAGAGATGATTCCTAAGCATCGTCAGCTTAACGTGTTCGAAGGTGAGCGCGTTGAACGTGGTGATGTAATCGCTGATGGTCCAGAGTCTCCACATGACATTCTACGTCTACGTGGCGTACACGCAGTAACTCAGTACATCGCTAACGAAGTACAAGAAGTTTACCGTCTACAAGGCGTTAAGATTAACGATAAGCACATCGAGACTATCGTTCGTCAAATGCTACGTAAGTGTACAATTACTCACGCTGGTGACTCTGAGTTCCTACCTGGCGAGCAAGTTGAATACTCACAAGTTAAGATTGCTAACCGTAATCTAGAAGCTGAAGGCAAAGAGCCTGCACGTTTTGAACGTGAACTTCTAGGTATCACTAAAGCGTCTCTAGCAACTGAGTCGTTCATCTCTGCGGCATCGTTCCAGGAGACAACTCGCGTACTAACAGAAGCTGCGGTTTCTGGTAAGCGTGATGACCTACGTGGTCTGAAAGAGAACGTAATTGTTGGTCGTTTGATCCCAGCTGGTACTGGTTTCGCATACCACCAAGAGCGTCAAGCTAAACGTGCTGAAGCGCAAGAAGGTCCATCTGCTGAACAAGCAACAGATAACCTAGCAGCACTTCTAAACGCTGGCTTCTCTTCTGACGAGTAATCGTTAAGAGCTTAAAAGAAAAGGCACCTTCGGGTGCCTTTTTGTATCTATTCGCTTCACTCGGTAGTGAGGTACAAAAAAGGCTGACATAGTCATCAACCCTTTCACTTCTTTCTATTATCATTTATGCGCCAGGAGGCATCGCAAGGCTATCCGCGATAAGCTGGATCAAATGGTCTTCTACTTCAAAGCGCGTTTCAATGATCTCTCCGATCAAAGACATATCGGAGTCGAAATCCTCTAACTCATCATCTTCTGTCACGTCTGAGTACTTATCGGTGAAGTTTAACAACGGTTCTGTGGTTAGCACGATTTTGCCGTAAGTTTGGTTGATTTCGTTTGTTGCGACAAAGCCTGTGGCTTTCCACTTATCCATCACCATATCGTAGATTTTGAAGTGGCCTTCGGAAATATAATCGACTAGGTGTTGGCAGAAGTTTTGTAGCTCGGAGGGAGAAGGAAGTTCTAGAACGTTGGATTTCGAACAAGGTTGCAGTGCTGCAAGCTTACAGTATTCGACAATTAAGGATTGTCTCGTCTCTAACCAGTGATCAATGACATCACTTGAGCCACCCCACTGGTCTTGTGTTTGTTTGAATTTTTTTAGCATGACCATGCCCTCATGATCTGATCGCCGGCTGGCGAACGTATCCTTTGCAAAGCAAAGTTAGTAAAGTTATTACAAACTCTTGTCCTTACTAGAATTTATAGTTGCAAATATCGTTAAGAACAAACTCTAGTATGAAATTAGATTGCCAGTAAAATGAACGAACTTCAAGCAAAGGAATGGTGTAATGTTAAGAAAAGGTGATGTTAACCGTGTGGCAAATGCACACTGGTGTGTTGTTGCAGGAAGTGAAATTTGGCTGGTGGATGGTGCTGTGCCTTTTGGTTGTGCGGAGCAGTTCTCACTGCCAGAAGAGAATGCGAGGCAAATTGGTGACTATCTTGGCTCGCCAGTTATGTGGATTAATTTTGCAGATTTGGAGCAAGATCTCCCACTCGTTTCATTGCGCGACTGTCTACATTTCCCTGAACCGCTATTTATGCTGTTGAGCAAGGCTATCCAATATGGGCACATGACCCAAAGCTTACGCTTTTGTCCGCAATGTGGTGGACGCAACTTTCTTAATAATAATCAATTTGCCATGCAATGCGGAGAGTGTCGAACTTTGCACTACCCGCGCATTTTCCCATGCATCATCGTTGCTGTGCGTAAAGAAAATCAGATTTTACTAGCGCAACACCCAAGGCATCGAAATGGCATGTACACCGTGATTGCGGGCTTTTTAGAGGCGGGAGAAACCTTAGAAGACTGTGTCGCGCGCGAAGTGCATGAAGAAACGGGCATTCACGTGAAAAACATTCGTTACTTTGGCAGTCAGCCTTGGGCCTTTCCATCCAGTATGATGATGGCGTTCCTCGCCGATTATGATTCTGGTGAGCTCAATCCGGATTATACGGAGTTATCCGATGCGCAATGGTTCGGTGTGAAAGAGATGCCACCAGTGGCACCAACAGGCACTATTGCAAGAGCGCTAATTGAGCAGACCGTTAGTGATATTCTTTCAGACTGAGATGCTGATCGTAAAGGAAGTAAAGGTTAAAAATTAATCATTTTTGAGACATCACTGTTGCTAGACTGGCTTGGTATGACGTTCTGTATTGATGGGTTTATAAATAATGGAGTATACCGAATGAAGTTGAAATCAGCGTTATGGCTAGGATTAGTATCGTGCACAATGGTAAGCATGTCGGCAAATGCAAGTATCGAAGTAAAAGCGAAGCGCATGTTGACAGAAAATACCATGACAGAAAATGTAACCAAGGTGCAGCAGGCTTGTGGTAATGAAGTACTAGAAACCAATATCGATTGGGCTCAGTGGGATAATTATGATTTTTCTGAAACTCGACTTGATAAAGTAAAAACCACAGGTTGGTTAGGTGGCCTTATTAACTACATCTATGATGATATGGTGAAGTTGTGCACGACAACTGAGCACGCAGCTTTGTATAAAGAAGAGTTTCAAAAAGTTCAAAAAATCCAATTCGTAGGTCAAGATTCAGTGAATGCGAAAAAAGCAGGCTTCGCGTTAGATGAAGGTGGTAGCGTACTCAAAGTTGCCCTGAATCCAAATGCGGCTTACGACTCTTCAACGTTGAAGTACCTTAAGCAGGCATGGAACTAAAACGATGAAGAAAACGTTATTGTCGTTATTCATGGTGTCCGTCAGCTTTGCCGTGGTCGGTGAAGAAGCTCGTTACACCATGGACGACTTAAAGGCATTGAACGGCTCTAAAAATTGGAACGAGCTATTAGCGCATGCGGAAGATATTCGTCCATCTCAACGTAATAGCGAGTGGAAAAGCCTAGTTCAAAATGCGGCGTTGGGAGCGTTTGAACACTATGTTGCATCTGGAGCAAAAGATGATGCGATTGGTCTGGGTCAGCAGTTAATCCTATCTTACCCGTTTCTTTCTCAATCTAAGAGTTTTACTCAGCAGTTCTCGAAAGAGCTGGTGCCTGCAGCACAACCATGTATTCAATATGCGATAGAGGGATGTGTGGAAAATTATGGTCAGCTTCTTAATGCCTTGGCACCAAGCGCTGAGGTGAGTTACGAAGAAGGAACCAAAGTTTTCCAGAATGTCTCGAAGTCACTGTCGGTTCCTTTTTTTGCAGCAGCAGTGCAGCAAGCTGAGAACTACTGTGCGGATGAAAACGTCGCAAATGCGTTGCTCTACACCTTGGACAGACCAAATAATACCAACTTCGCTTTGGCGAAAGAGGTTGCTACACAAAGGTGTGCTAACACCGCACTAACAAACTTTGAGAATTACATTATTGAGTCGCAAACCGTAAGAGAAGCTCTTTGCCCGACATATTTGTCTAAAGGACATGTAAAAGGGTTAATGAAAAAAGTTTGCCAGTCATAACTGCTCGTTCTTAAAGCCACCGCAAGGTGGCTTTTTAATTTATTGAAATTTAGGCAAAAAAAACCCTCCGAGAGGGAGGGGGTAAGTAAGATGTCGTTATGAGATGCTGAGTACCGAGTACTCAGTTTATAATTGTAGTTTTCGCTAGCGAACAAATTTTTAACACTGATGCGGATTGTGTGCAAATTAAGCATTGATTTAAAAGTTAATAACTTGATCCAGGTTGCAAAGCACACAGCTATTGGCCTTAAATCAGTGATAGAATACCCCCTTTCAAAGAAAGCCTAACAATTGGAACTACGGAATGACTGAATTAAAAAATGATCGTTATCTGCGTGCGCTTCTTAAAGAGCCGGTAGATTACACGCCAGTATGGATGATGCGTCAGGCAGGTCGTTACTTACCAGAATACAAAGCTACGCGTGCTCAAGCGGGCGATTTCATGTCTTTGTGTAAGAATGCGGAGCTGGCGTCTGAAGTAACTCTTCAACCACTGCGCCGTTTTCCTCTTGATGCAGCGATCTTGTTCTCTGACATCCTAACTATCCCAGATGCAATGGGTCTGGGTCTGCGTTTTGCTGCTGGTGAAGGTCCGGTCTTCGATAACCCAATTACTTGCAAAGCCGACGTAGAGAAAATCGGTCTGCCAGATCCAGAAGGTGAACTGCAGTACGTAATGAATGCCGTGCGTCAAATCCGCAAAGATTTGAATGGTGATGTACCTCTAATTGGTTTCTCTGGTAGCCCATGGACGCTTGCGACTTACATGGTTGAAGGTGGTAGCTCTAAGGCCTTCACGAAGATCAAGAAGATGATGTACGCAGAACCTCAAACTCTGCATCTTCTACTGGATAAGCTAGCAGATAGCGTGATTGACTACCTAAATGCACAAATCAAAGCCGGCGCGCAGTCAGTTATGGTATTTGATACATGGGGTGGCGTTCTGACTCCTCGTGATTACAACCTGTTCTCATTGCAATACATGCACAAGATAGTGGATGGCCTGATTCGCGAAAATGACGGTCGTCGCGTACCTGTTACGCTATTTACTAAGAATGGCGGTATGTGGCTAGAGCAAATCGCAGCAACGGGTTGTGATGCGGTTGGTCTAGACTGGACGATCAATATTGCAGATGCGAAAGCGCGTATCGGCGATAAAGTGGCACTGCAAGGCAACATGGATCCATCTATGCTTTACGCTTCACCTGAGCGTATCCGTGAAGAAGTAGCGGGTATCCTAGAAGGTTTTGGTGATGCTGGTACAGGTCACGTATTCAACCTAGGTCATGGCATCCACCTAGATGTGCCGCCAGAAAACGCGGGTGTGTTTGTTGAAGCGGTACATGAGCTATCTAAGCCTTACCACAAATAATCTCGATTTATTGAAATCCAATACCGGCCATCAGTGCCGGTATTTTTTTACCTGAAATTTGAATTGTACAGCTTAGTAAGCATTTGGCCTGTCATGATCTAATTACTATCTAAGCTGTACAATAAAAATTAAAGTCAATTATAAACAATGACTTAAATTTATGTTGTTTGTGTTTCAATTTTCTTATTCAGATTAACTAGCAATTAGATCATCGGTAACTCAAAGCATCGAGTGAACGCGCTGTTGGATATAGGGAACGACTTCCGACTCAAACCATGGATTCTTCTTTAACCACAGCGTATTGCGTGGGGAAGGGTGAGGTAGAGGAATAAACTCAGGTTCCCAATCTTGCCATTGCTGAACGGTTTGCGTGAGAGTTTTGGGCTTGTTGGTGAGGTAGTACTGCTGAGAGTACTGACCAATAAGCAGAGTCAACTCTATATTGGGGAGCTGTTCGAGAATCTTTTTGTGCCATGTAGGAGCGCACTCTTTTCTCGGTGGCAGATCTCCCGAGTTACCTTTACCCGGATAGCAGAATCCCATTGGTACAATGGCAATTTTATTCGGGTCGTAGAACACGTCTTTGTCGATATCAAGCCATTGGCGCAGTCGGTCACCACTTGGATCATTCCAAGGTATCGAAGTGCTGTGGACTTTTGTTCCTGGCGCTTGGCCAATAATTAGAATGCGTGCGTTTTTACCGGCTTGAACCACAGGGTTGGCTTCGAGAGGTAAACTCTCAGCGCAGATCTGGCACGCGCGCACTTGTTGGAGTAGATTCTCTAGAGACATCTATCTTTAGTACCCTTTCTCGAAATCCACTTGATTGTTTAATGAGAAACCATCGCGCCAAAGTCGGTAATTGTCGGCAAAAATGTCGACCACCTGTTCAGGAAAGCTCAATGCGGCAATGTGTGGCGTGATGGTCACTTGCGGTAACTTCCAAAACGGATGCGCTGGTGGCAATGGTTCTTGCTCAAACACGTCCAAGAAAGCGTGTTCTACCCAGCGATTCTTGATGGCGAGCAACAAGCTGGCTTCATCCAACACATCTCCTCTACCTACATTGAATAATAAAGCTTGGTTGAGATGTTGAAGTGTTTCACGGTTGAGCAAGGCACGAGTATTAGGTGTACTCGGTAATGTATTAACGACAATATCTGCCTTTCTTAAAGCATTTGCTAGTTCATTGATGTGGAAGGTTTGTGCAAATTCATCATTGGCTGTTGGAATTCCTGTACGATTAATACCAATCGTGTTAATCCCCATCGTCTGGGCCGTTTGTGCTAGGCATTTCCCAATGCTACCCGTACCGAGAATCACCATGGTTTTGCTTTGCAGTGATGTGTAGAGATGCGGTTGCCACTGCTTGTTTTGTTGTTGCTGGTGGTAGTGCATAAAATGACGATAGTGGCTGATGCAATATCCGAGGACGTACTCTGCGATTAGCGGACCAAACACGCCACGCACATTCGTTAGCGTATAGTCTTGGCGAAATTCTGGGGTAATGAGCGCATTTACGCCCGCATAGGTAGATTGTACCCACTCAAGTTGTGAAAATTCGTCTAATCTTTGTGAGAGCAAAGGAGGATCGGCAAGAACAATGTGTGCCTCTTGCGGCTTGTCCGTAATGTTCAGGTCGGGCAGATTTTTCTCCGCCAATAACGTTTCGTAGGTGTCACGATGCTCTGAGAGCAGGAAAATCTGATTTGGATGCTGCATTAACTTTTTTCCCTGTGATGAATCAAGTACACTTTCGCTGTTTTTTTCTTCAATGATTGAGTGACTATGCTTAAGAATCCTCTTCAGGTTCGTTTAGAAAAACTAGAACCTTGGCAACAAATTACCTTTATGGCGTGTCTGTGTGAACGCATGTATCCAAACTATGCGATGTTTTGTGAGAACACAGAATTTGCTGAACCGCGTGCTTACCGAGCGATTCTTGATAGTGTATGGGAAATTCTGACCGTTAAGAACGCGAAAGTGAATTTCGAGCGTCAACTAGAGAAGCTAGAAGAATTGTTCCCAAGTGCCGACGAGTATGATTTTTACGGTGTATACCCAGCGATGGATGCGTGTCAGGCATTGTCTACTCTATTGCATGGTCTGTTGGATCGCGACTACCTTTTCGATTCAATGCTTAAAGTGAGCCAACAGTCGGTACAAACCGTTGCTGATTTAGAGCAAGCACAGGGCAGCGAGCCAATCACAAACGACAATCAAAAAGAAAATGAAGCCGTATGTGAAGAGTGGGATGTCCAGTGGGCAATCTTCCGTCCGCTGCGTGAAGCAACGGAACGTGATATCAACTTGATCAAAGACTTGCGTGAAGAACTACGCGAAGAAGCCGTGAGCAACATCGGCATCGCACTGTAATGCGAAAGCGAATATGAAAAAGGCATCCCGTGGGATGCCTTTTTTGTTGGAAACGTGGTTACGATTCTTTTGAGTCTGGTTTTGTTGGCTCTTGTGTTTCTGGCTCAACGTTTTGTTTTTCTAACTCTTCGTCGTCGTCATCGCGGCTTTCGATTACACCGTGCATTTCTTTCCAGCTTTCCCAGCGTTGGTAGGCCAGTTCTTGCATGTCGGTGCTCTTGTCGGCTTCGTCGATGATTTCTTCACCAACTAAGTGCTCAAAGATGTCTTCAAGTGTGACAAGGCCAAGCACAGTGCCGTATTCGTCGACCACAAGTGCCAGTTGTAGGCGGTGCGTCATCATTTGATCGAATACTTTTGGTAGCGCTGTATTGTTCAGAACCACTTGGATTGGACGCATGACCGCACCGAGTTGTTTCTGACCACTGCCTGATTGCTGCATCTTAAACAGTTCTAGACGATGCACAAAGCCGATGATGTTGTCTTTCTGCTCGCTGTATACCAGCGGACGTGAGAACGGTGTGTCTTTGTGTTTGTCCAGAAACTCATTAATGGTCATCGTTGCGTCAACGCGGAAGACAACAGGGCGAGGTGTCATGACTTGTGTGACAGGCACATCTTGAATCCCTAGCAGGTTGCTTAAGATTTTAGATTCGCCTTCTGCAAACTCACCACTTTCGCGTGCCAAAATCGCCATCGCAGAAAGTTCATCACGCATTTTTGGTGCTTCGTGGTTACGAGCCAAACGCTTGGTGATTTGCTCTGAAAACCATACAAATGGCGTTAGCGCCCATACCATCCAACGTAGCGATACCGCCGCTGCTGGTGCAAGCTGACGCCAGTACGTTGCACCGATGGTTTTCGGTACGATTTCAGAGAGAACCAAGATCGCCAGTGTGAGAACAGCAGAGAAGATGCCAAGTGCTTCGTTGCCGAATACGACGGCCGCCTGTGCACCTGCTGTTGCTGCACCGATAGTGTGAGCAATAGTGTTTAGAGTCAGAATCGACGCTAATGGGCGGTCGATGTCGGACTTGAGTTTAGATAGCTGCTCAGCAGCAGGATGCCCCTGTTGATTGAGCTGCGCAATGTAGCTCGGACTGATACTCAGTAGTACCGCCTCCAGTACCGAACAGATAAACGAAATGCCGATAGCAATAGAGATATAAATGGATAACAGCAGCATAGTTGCCCTTGAAAGTAGTCTGATAGTTGTTATTTGCAGTGATTATAACCGCAAAAGTGCCTTATTAATTGGTCCAAATACGTAGGAAAGCAAGGGCTTTCAGACCGCATGTGGTAACAAATTGTGAGTTATTACTCATATTATGGCTAAAAGTACGTCAGAAAATCGAAAGATCGCTTACAAACCTTTGCCAGATGGGGCATTTATGCTTTAGAGTGAGACGAATTCGATAACATATGAGAAGGGAAACCTAATGAACAAGACCCAATTAATCGACTTTATCGCAGAGAAAGCAGACCTATCAAAAGCACAAGCTAAAGCTGCTCTTGAAGCGACTCTTGAAGGTGTAACTGGTGCACTTAAAGAGGGTGACCAAGTTCAACTAATTGGTTTTGGTACATTCAAAGTAAACCACCGCGCTGCACGTACTGGTCGCAACCCTAAGACTGGTGACGAGATTCAAATCGCAGCAGCTAACGTACCTGCATTCGTAGCAGGTAAAGCGCTGAAAGAATCAGTAAACTAAGTTAGAATGCACCGAGGTATCCTGCCTCGGTGCAATTTCATGAAAAAACATCTACTCACTTCACTCCTCCTATCTAGCCTTTCTCTTATTGGCTGTTCTTCTGTTGAAACGCCTAATCTAGAACAATTTACCCACTTTTCTGGCGGAAAAACCGCAGGTGACACCAGTAGTTTGTATTGGATGACTGAGCGATTAACTCGAGTCAGTACCGCGGCAGATTACGTCACGATGGGTGATCATGGCTGGTATAAAAGTGATTACCGTTGGGATGAAGGCGAGTTGCGTGAGTTGATTCGAAAAGGTGAGCAAATCGATGCCAAGCAAAGACTGGTGCCTTTTCAAATCCACATCCGCTTTAATAAAGATGGTGAAGCGATTTATCAGCAATATCGCGTAAATCGCAAAGTCTTGCCGTTGCAGCGCGAGCAACTTGATCGATACAAAGCTGAAGCTAATGATGTCGTTGTTGCCATCAAAGAGCAGTCTCGCAACGGGCAGAACCTCGTACAAGGCTATTGGAATGGTCAAGCATTTGAAACCTGCAAAGGGAAAGAGTTCTCGACGCTAGAGTTCAACCAAACCCTGCCGAAATTTGTTATCGACCGTTTATCATCGGTCGATAGCTACATTGCCTTTGTTGGTAAAGAATCTCGTAATGAAGTGGTGGTAGACAGCCTCTTGATGCTCAATGATGACGACTTTGATTGTGTATCACGACCAAAGTTTATCTCTGAGTAAGGCTTCTACGTTTTTACGCTGGATGCGAAAGAACAATAAAAAAGGCGCTGAATGCGCCTTTTGTCTTTTTAGCCAACTGAAGTTGTTATTATTTTTCTTGCTCGCGAGCGATAGCACGGTAGCCGATGTCATTACGATGGAACATACCATCCCAACTGATCTGTTTTGCTAGCTCGTACGCGCGTTGCTGTGCTTCTGATACGCTGTTGCCCAATGCAGTTGCACACAATACGCGACCACCATTTGTCACGATGTCGCCATCTTGATTGTCTGTACCCGCGTGGAAGACTTTCTCGCCTTCAATTTCAACTTGAGGCAGGCCAGAGATCACGTCACCTTTGTTGTACGCTGCTGGGTAGCCACCGGCTGCTAGCACGATACCGATAGATGCGCGTGGATCCCATTTAGATTCCACTTGATCAAGCTTCTCGTCGATTGCTGCTAAGCATAGATCTACAAGATCCGATTCCATACGCATCATGATTGGTTGTGTCTCTGGATCACCAAAGCGGCAGTTGAACTCGATCACTTTCGGAGTGCCATCTTTGTCGATCATCAGACCCGCGTATAGGAAACCTGTGTATGGGTTCCCTTCAGACGCCATGCCACGTACCGTTGGGTAAATGACTTCTTCCATGATGCGATTGTGAATTTCGGGTGTGACCACAGGAGCTGGAGAGTAAGCGCCCATGCCCCCGGTGTTCGGGCCCGTGTCTTTATCACCGACACGTTTGTGGTCTTGGCTGGTGGCCATTGGCAGAACGTTCTCACCATCGACCATTACGATGAAGCTTGCTTCTTCACCATCTAAGAACTCTTCGATAACTACGCGGCTGCCTGCGTCGCCAAATGCATTGCCCGCTAGCATGTCTTTGATTGCGTCTTCTGCTTCTTCTAGCGTCATCGCAACGATTACGCCTTTACCAGCAGCAAGACCGTCTGCTTTCACCACGATTGGCGCACCTTGCTCACGTACGTAAGCAAGCGCTGGTTCAATTTCTGTGAAGTTTGCGTAAGCACCGGTTGGGATTTGGTGACGAGCAAGGAAGTCTTTAGTAAACGCTTTAGAGCCTTCAAGCTGCGCTGCGGCTTGGGTAGGACCAAAGATTGGTAAGCCCGCTTCGCGGAACGCATCAACCACACCAATAACCAATGGTGCTTCTGGGCCAACGATAGTCAGTTCAATCGCCTTCTCTTTGGCGAAAGCAACAAGGCCAGCGATGTCTTCTACATCGATGTTTACGTTCTCTAGTTTTGGCTCTAGTGCCGTACCTGCGTTACCAGGAGCAATGAAGATTGTCTCAACATCTGGATTTTGCGCGGCTTTCCAGCCTAGCGCATGTTCACGACCGCCTGAACCAATGATTAAAACTCGCATATGAAAATCCTTAATCTTATAAATACTGTTTACTCAAAGTAGTTGATGATGTGGCTAGGCAACAATTGAGCCCATCCCGGAAACATAGTCAGCTACGTAACTGGGGTGGGCAAAAGCAGTTAACGACGCCACAGTGCCAAATACGATGAGGAAATTAGTGGCGGAAGTGGCGCATACCCGTGAAGATCATCGCCATGCCGTGCTCATCTGCTGCTGCGATAACTTCGTCGTCACGCATAGAGCCACCTGGCTGAATTACGCACTTAATGCCGGCTTCTGCTGCGGCATCGATACCGTCGCGGAATGGGAAGAAAGCGTCAGATGCCATTACGCTACCGGCAACTTCTAAGCCTTCGTCTGCAGCTTTGATGCCGGCAATTTTCGCTGAGTAAACGCGGCTCATTTGGCCTGCGCCCACACCGATAGTCATGTCGCCTTTCGCGTAAACGATCGCGTTAGATTTCACGTATTTCGTTACTTTCCAGCAGAACAGCGCATCTTTCAGTTCTTCTTCTGTCGGTTGACGCTTAGAAACCACTTTAAGGTCGTCTAGGCTTACCATGCCTTGGTCGCGATCTTGAACCAGTAGACCACCGTTGACGCGTTTCACGTCAAAGCCCGTTGTCTTCGTTGACCACTCGCCACACTCTAGTAGACGTACGTTCTTCTTCGCCGCAACGACTTCAATCGCTTCAGCAGAAACAGAAGGAGCAATGATTACTTCAACGAATTGACGTTCAACGATAGCGGTTGCTGTTTCAGCATCTAGCTCTTGGTTGAATGCGATGATGCCGCCGAACGCTGATGTTGGGTCTGTTTGGTAAGCGCGGTTGTATGCTTCTAGGATGTCTTTACCTAGCGCGACGCCACATGGGTTGGCGTGTTTTACGATTACACATGCTGGCTCATTAAACTCTTTCACGCATTCAAGTGCGGCGTCTGTGTCTGCGATGTTGTTATAAGAAAGGGCTTTACCTTGGATTTGGCGAGCAGTAGAAACAGACGCTTCTTGTGGGTTGGCTTCGACGTAGAAAGCAGCCGCTTGGTGGCTGTTCTCACCGTAGCGCATGTCTTGTTTTTTCTCGAATTGTTGGTTGAAGGTGCGAGGGAATTTACTCTCTTCATCGCCTTCCTTGTTCTCACCGTAAGATGGAACCATGGTACCGAAGTAGTTTGCGATCATGCCATCGTAAGCGGCGGTGTGTTCAAATGCTGCGATAGCAAGGTCGAAACGCGTTTCTAGAGTTAGGGACTTGTCGTTTGCGTCCATCTCTGCGATTACGCGGTCGTAGTCTGAAGCGTTTACAACGATAGTTACGTCTTTGTGGTTCTTCGCTGCTGAGCGAACCATGGTAGGACCGCCAATATCGATGTTTTCTACTGCGTCAGCCAGCGTACAGCCTTCTTTGGCAACGGTTTCTGCAAATGGGTATAGGTTAACAACGACCATGTCGATTGGATTGATTCCATGTTTTGCCATCACGTCGTCATCTTGACCACGACGACCAAGCACACCACCGTGAACTTTCGGGTGAAGCGTTTTAACGCGGCCGTCCATCATTTCTGGGAAACCTGTGTAGTCAGAGACTTCTGTTACTGCGATGCCTTGTTCGGCAAGTAGGCGTGCTGTACCACCAGTAGATAGGATATCGACACCGCGCTCAGCAAGAGCTTGCGCAAACTCAACAATACCTGTTTTGTCTGATACGCTGATAAGCGCACGGCGAATAGGACGAGCGTTATTCATGCTTCCATTTTCCTCAAATTCACGGAGTTAAAGATGTTTGCCAAAAATGAACTTGTTTTTACCTCTTGGGGTAAAATATTGGCCAGTTTTGGTAAAGACCTTTGCAGGTGTTTTCATGTTTAGAAAACAGTCTCCACATTTGATGGCGCGTATTCTAACCAATTTATTACAAAAAAGCTCGCGCAATCGTTTGGCATCTCAAAAATAATTGCAAAAAAGTCGTTCTTTAGCTTTAAAAGTAACGAGATAGTTAATAAGGAAAGTTATGTTTCAGATAGGTGAGTTGGCAAAACGCTGTGGTGTGACTTCAGATACACTGCGTTTTTATGAGAAAAATGCGTTGATAAAACCCGCAGGGCGAAGCGAATCAGGTTACCGACTTTATAATGAAGAGAATCAAAAGCAGGTGCGCTTCATCTTAAAAGCGAAAGAGCTAGGGTTGAGTTTGGATGAGATAAAAGATCTATTAGAAATTAAGTTAGAGGCGACAGAACACAGTTGTGCAGAGGTAAAAGCCATTACTTCTGCCAAGTTAGAGCTGATCGACGAGAAGATTAATGAACTGACGAAAATTCGCCGTGCTTTGAAGAAGATTAATGATGCGTGCTGTGGCCATACAAACGATGATGCCAGTCATTGTTCTATTCTTGCAGCACTTGAGTAGTCTCATTTTTGCATCACTTAACTTAAGTTTGCATTTTTGGCGGCTTGCTTTTCTAGGTGCACGCCGTTTTCCCACCTATAATCTCGCTTTTGGTCGACTGTGCGAATGTGAAGTTCCATCATTCCTACAGCGATAGCTGTCTGGTAGATACGAGAGTTTTCATACATGGTTGGAGTCTATTTTCAAATCAATGACTGGGTTTTAAGCGTTGATGAAAATAAGCTGTATCGACAAGATAGGGAAGTTACTGTTGAGCCGCGCTTAATTAATCTTTTGCACTTCTTAGCTGAGCATGCAAATGAGGTGTTCAATCGCGAGGAATTGATCCAGTACGTTTGGGCTGGGGCGATTGTGACCGATCAAGTGGTGACTCAGTCCATTTTTGAGTTGCGTAAATTGCTGCGTGACGGTCGGGAAGAAAATACCAGTTACGTCATTACAGTACCGAAACGTGGCTACAAGCTGGTGGCGAACGTGACTCCGATGACGCATGAAGAGTTTGTCGCAAGTCGCCAAAGTGAAGAGGAAGAGAACGCACCTTTGGTTGAAGAACCAGAAGAAGAGACTCTGCCTATCGCACCTGCCGTTACTTTTCCTGCCGGCCCTCTGACTCGTGCGGTCTGCGAGATGTCGAAAGAGAAAAAGCCCCCTCAGAAAAAAAATAAAATCAGCCCGTGGCGCTTGGGACTGATGAACTTCATCTGGATCAGTGTTTTGGTCGTGGTGATGGGCGTGTTTACCTACAAGCAATCGGAAGTGCGTATTACCCAAGCCATCGATACTCACCTTATCGAATTCAAGTTTCAAGATAACTTTACGAGCGAAGGGTTAAGCTATGACTTGGCAGACGGGTTTGCACAAAAGTTGATGTCCGACATTGCTCAAGTCAGTGATTACCGAGTCATGCTAAAGAAGGCGTCGTTTACTTCTGGCATTGTGCCTGGTAAATCCGTTGTGGTACGAGTTCGTGAGAATGACGGTGGCAGCTTTTTAGAGGTGGAATATCGCAATAACTCATCTGAAAAGGTGTTGTTTAGTCGTCAATACGCGTTAACCAGTAGCCATTTAAAGACCGTGCTTCAACAAGCATCGTTGGATTTGATGCAAGTGCTAAAAGTGCCGGATGCCAAATTAAAATCTACGATGCTGGTGGCGGGAATGCCCATGAATCCCGATGCCTTGGAATTGTTTGTGCAAGCTAACCATTATCTTAATGTCTCTGATGCAAAGCAGTTTCGCCAAGGCATCGATTTGATGGAAAATATTTTAGAAATCGAGCCAGATAATGCTTATGTTCAAGCTGAATTGCTGATTGCTTACCACGTGCAGAAAGTGCTCGATTCGTCTCTTGAGCTAAAGAAAGGGCGAGTGCAACAACTCAGCGATGCGCTGGAAACCAACGTGAAAATGATGGTTGGGCCAATTCAACCTCGAATTTATGAAGCTTTGGCCCTACACGAAACCATCGCTGGTGACATGGCTTCAGCCAAGCTGCATCTTGGGCAAGCGTTGAGGTTACGAGATTCAGTGCTGTCTTATGTGATTCGTGGTAAGCATGCTGAATTGGATGGTGATCTGGATTTGGCCAGTGAGTCTTACAGCGAAGCTTTTTATATTGATACGTCGGTTGAGACGTACCTGCTGTGCGAAAACTTGGTCTTCCCAAGTAACATGAAGGCGATTGATTACGCCATGTATCGCGCTGTTCACCCTTCTGTCGTTCGAATGCTTTAATTCTCTCGGACTCAAAAAAGCCCCTCATTTCGGTGAGGGGCTTTTTTGTAGCTGTCGAAAAGTGAAAAGGCTGGGGCGGTGGGGCAATGACTTACGAAGGAGCTAACAACGCAAGCTTGCAACGGGAAGACATATCCGATTTGCTTCTCTATCTCTATCTCTATCTCTATCTCTATCTCTATCTCTATCTCTATCTCTATCTCTATCTCTATCTCTATCTCTATTGATTGTATGGAGTGTCTGGCTGAGTTATGTGGCGAGAATGATTCTGATGCTTTCTTGCTGGCGAGATGAATATTGATGTGGGTCAAAAAGCGCGATCAGGGAGAGATTTATGGAATCAACAGTTCAGGGAATTAACCCTTCGGGATGGGGAAGTTGATAGAGGTTGATAACTTTTATCGCGATTACCGACGAGTTGATGAGAGTTTATCTATCGGTAGAAGGTTTGATGTTTTTCTTATAACTTCATGAATAATATGGTTTTATATTTTTGTGTTTATCATGTTTATCTCAACTTGATGTTGATTAACTAATCATTTTATTGATAACGCCAAGTTTATTTTTTTCCCGATTTTTGGGCGTAGTCTTCACTTCGAAATTTAGCGAGGTCGAGCAGGTATCTACTTCATAGCATCTCGCTAATAACCGTTCAGTTTGAGTCACGTTGACTTGAGTAGAATAGATTTGGAGATGTTATGTCATCGAATACGAAAAAAATCGGCCTAATTGCCTGTACGGGTGTAGTCGCCGGTAACATGATGGGTAGTGGTATTGCACTGTTACCTTCTAGCCTAGCTTCAGTAGGCTCTGTTTCAATTTTCAGCTGGCTGATCTGTTTGATCGGTGCACTGAGCCTTGCGTTTGTTTACGCTCGTCTGGCAACCAAAAACCCTCAAGAAGGTGGTCCTATCGCTTATGCGGGCGAAGTTTCCCCAGTCTTTGGTTTCCAAACGGGCGTGCTTTATTACCACGCGAACTGGATTGGTAACCTAGCTATTGCTATTACAGGTGTTTCTTACCTTTCAGTATTCTTCCCTGTGCTTAATGACCCAATCCCAGCAGGTATTGCGACGATTGCATCGGTATGGATCTTCACTTTCGTCAACCTACTTGGTGGTAGCTGGGTAAGCCGTCTATGTACGCTTGGTCTTGTTCTAATCCTAATTCCAGTTGTTGGTACCGCTCTATTTGGTTGGACGCACTTCGACACTGCGCTATACAGCCAAAACTGGAACGTATCTGCGGGTACTGATAGCCATGCGATTGTGACTGCGGTTCTTATCTGTCTATGGTCATTCGTTGGTGTGGAATCAGCTGCAGTATCGACAGGTATGGTAGAAAACCCTAAACGTACTGTACCGCTAGCAACTATGCTGGGTACTGGTATCGCAGGTGTGATTTACATCCTATCAACTCAAATGATCAGCGGCATGTTCCCTGCTTCTGAAGTTGCGGCATCAGGTGCGCCATTTGCATTGGCTACCACTGAGCTATTCGGTAGCTGGACTGCACCATTCGTATCAGCATTCACTGCACTAGCATGTTTTACTTCGCTAGGTTCTTGGATGATGCTGGTGGGCGAAGCTGGTAAACGTGCAGCAAGCGATGGCAACTTCCCTAAAATCTACGGCGAAACTGACAAAAACGGTGTGCCTAAGAAAGGTCTAATCCTTGCGTCAATCAAGATGACAGCATTAATGGTTGTACTGATGTTCTTCAGCTCTAAAACAGCACACGCATCAGACCTGTTCAACCAGCTAACGACTGATGCAGTTCTACTAACTATGCTGCCTTACTTCTACTCAAGCATTAACTTGATTCGCTTCGAAGGTATGACAACACGTAACGGCTTCGTAATGCTGTTCTCTGGTGTAGCTTGTCTGTTCTGCTTCATTGCCCTTGCTGGTGCAGAAGGCGGTACGCTAACAGCAACCTTCATCGTGTCTCTCGTTATCTTGATGTTCTACAGCAAAAAAGCCGGCTTAGCTCAGTACATGAAGCTACACGCTGACGACATGCCTGCTCAAGCAAGCAACTAATCCCCAAACGCTGGCACTTCGGTGTCAGCCAATAAAAAACAAATTCACTCGGCGCTCACCTTACTCACTGCCTGTAAATGGCAGAGAGCGCCCTCATTCGCCTTGGAGATGTCCAAATGAATATTTTCGCTATCTTGAACCACATGGGTGTGTTCTTTAAAGAAGAGCCAGTTCGTCAACTTCACGCTGCTCTTGAGAAAGCGGGCTACGAAGTGGTTTACCCAGTAGATGATAAAGACTTGATCAAAATGATTGAGATGAACCCACGCATTTGCGGTGTGCTGTTCGACTGGGATAAATACTCACTAGAGCTATGTGAACGTATTAGCCAAATCAACGAAAAACTGCCTGTTCACGCATTTGCTAACGAACAGTCTACTCTCGATATTTCACTAACAGACCTACGTCTGAACGTGAGCTTCTTCGAGTACGCTTTAGGTATGGCTGACGACATCGCTATCAAAATCAACCAAGCGACCGAGGCATACAAAGATGCCATCATGCCTCCATTCACTAAAGCGTTATTCAAATACGTAGAAGAAGGTAAATACACCTTCTGTACTCCAGGTCACATGGGCGGTACTGCATTCCAGAAAAGCCCTGCTGGTAGCATCTTCTACGATTTTTACGGTCCAAACACATTTAAAGCGGACGTATCAATCTCAATGCCTGAGCTAGGTTCTCTACTAGACCACTCAGGTCCACATAAAGATGCAGAAGAATACATCGCACGCACATTCAATGCAGACAGCTCTTACATCGTAACTAACGGTACGTCTACATCGAACAAAATCGTTGGTATGTACTCAGCACCTGCGGGCAGCACAGTACTGATTGATCGTAACTGTCACAAATCTCTGACTCACCTAATGATGATGAGCGACGTGACACCAATCTACTTCCGCCCAACTCGTAACGCATACGGCATCCTTGGTGGTATTCCACAAAGTGAATTCAGCCGCGATGTAATCGCAGAAAAAGTGGCGAAAACACCAGGTGCAACAGCGCCAAGTTACGCAGTAGTGACTAACTCAACTTACGATGGCTTGTTGTACAACACACAATTCATCAAAGAGTCGCTAGATTGTAAACACATTCACTTCGACAGTGCTTGGGTGCCTTACACTAACTTCAACCCAATTTACGAAGGTAAATGTGGTATGAGTGGTGAAGCGATGCCAGGCAAAGTGTTCTACGAGACACAATCAACACACAAACTGTTGGCTGCGTTCTCACAAGCTTCAATGATTCACGTGAAAGGCGACTTTGATAAAGAATCTTTCAACGAAGCATTCATGATGCACACTTCAACTTCACCTCAGTACGGCATTGTTGCTTCTACTGAAACAGCAGCGGCAATGATGCGCGGCAACACTGGTAAGAAGTTGATGCAAGACTCTATCGATCGCGCAATTCGCTTCCGTAAAGAGATCAAACGCCTAGAAGCAGAAAGTGACAGCTGGTTCTTCGATGTATGGCAACCAGAAAACATCGATACCACAGAATGTTGGAAACTAGACCCTAGCGATACATGGCACGGCTTCAAGAACATGGATGACAACCACATGTATCTTGACCCAATCAAAGTCACGCTACTGACTCCGGGGATGAATAAAGAAGGCGAACTAGAAGAATCAGGTATTCCTGCTTCGCTGGTGGCTAAATTCCTAGACGAGCGCGGCATCGTGGTAGAGAAAACAGGTCCATACAACTTGTTGTTCCTATTCTCAATCGGTATCGACAAATCAAAAGCAATGCAATTGCTACGCGGTCTGACTGAATTTAAACGTGGCTACGACTTAAACCTAACCATCAAGAGCTTCCTTCCTTCGCTATATAACGAAGATCCAAGCTTCTATGAAGGCATGCGCGTTCAAGATTTGGCACAAGCAATTCATAACCTAACTAAGAAATACAACCTACCAGAGCTAATGTACAAAGCGTTCGATGTTCTTCCAGAAATGAAAGTAACACCACACGCAGCATGGCAAGAAGAGCTTCGCGGTAACGTAGAAGAAATCAAACTGGAAGAAATGGTTGGTCGCGTAAGTGCGAACATGATCCTTCCTTACCCTCCAGGTGTGCCACTAGTACTTCCTGGTGAAATGGTGACTCAAGAGTCTCGCCCAGTGCTGGATTTCCTAGAGATGCTTTGTGAGATCGGTGCGCATTACCCAGGTTTCGAAACCGACATCCACGGTCTATACCAACAAAAAGATGGTAGCTACACCGTAAAAGTATTGAAGAACTAAGTTCCTCTCGAAGATGACGCCATTGGGAATGCAAGCATGCTCCACTCTTACGAGCTCAATGTGTCATCGAACAACCACGACATTTAGATATACCCCTAGCTAATCTGTCGTAAAAGAGAAGGGCAAGGATGCTCTGATCTTTTCTTCTATATAGAAGAAGTAATTTCCAAGACTTCACCTGAAGTACCCCAAGTAAAAAGCAAAGACCAAAGAGCAGTTCGTTATCGTTCTGCTCTTTTTTTATCTTTTATACAGCAGGACGAAGAGAAAAAGCGCGTTGAGCGAAGATCATTTGCGTCAATTGCATTAAATTTGAAGATCGTAATTCAGGTAGAAACGCCCTTTTTCTTGAGGAAAGATCCTTTTAAATGAGAGAAAATAGCCAAGATCGCTTGGTATATACACAAAGTGATTGCTATTTGTTCGGTTGAGAGTTTTTTTGTAAAAAACGCTTGTACTAATTTCTCAACTCCCTATACTGCGCATCCACCGACACGGAGTGAGACGAAAGTCACACAGCGAGTCGGAACTGAGAGAAAAGAAATTTGAAAAAATGCTTGACTCTCTCACGGTGTGAAGTAAGATACGCACCCCTAACGACGAGCAACTAAGTTGCTGAAAATGTTAGAAAAGCTCTTTAAAAACAAGAACCTATCAATCTGTGTGGGCACTCGTTGATGATAATCCAATTAGATAC
>NZ_JBICJM010000028.1:0-1952 GCF_043103065.1 Vibrio sp. YQ_11
GCGTTAAGGGGTGAATGCCGCCTAAACCAAGCTTCCGCAGACCACTTTCACCACCAAAACCAACCGCATACCAAAAATGCCACGCGGCATGAATCCCTCTTAAACGCCTTGTTATGGCTTGGACTTAAGGTGTTCTTTACTTGCCTGATTTAATCATTTCTATGATTTTGTTGGCTTTTTCGAAGTGATCTAGCTGGTGAGTTTGAATCCACCAAGTAGCTGCTTCCATTAACAACACTGGATCGTCGTTTTTATTAGCGAAAAATGCATAAAATGAAACACCAACATTCTCACCCTTTTGTGCGATTTTCTTAGCACAAACATCTAACACTTTACAGCGTAAGGATTCACGCATTCATTATGCCCTCTTTGATTAAAGTAAAAACAATACTTTACACAACGAATAGAACACAAACAACAAACACTGTTCATCCAACCAGTATGACTTTTGAAAGAAGCCATAACGCCGCGTTAAGGGGTGAACAACGCAAGCCACCAAACCTAAATTATTGTGCCATAAACACAAAAGCTAAACTTAGAACCAAAATTGCCAAGCGTTGAGAATCCCTCTTGAACGCTTTGTTATGTGCGTACCTGCTCTTGCACCAACCTCACCCACTTGGAACGCCACTCCTGCGCTTCCATTGGGTCTGGCCAGAACTCTTTCTGTTTGCGGATAAGCCCATTTTCTACCGTATGGAAAGTAATAGCACGCGCCTTTTGAACGCTATCAGTTATAGAAACATCAGTGACTACTGTTTCGCCATCGCAGACGATTGAATGAACGACGAACTCCCAAGTACCATTTGCTGGATAGTAAGAGTTGATTGCTGTGAAATTGTCTCGTCCAACAATAAGCTCACCAGATTGAGGCCAAAACCCTTCAAAATCTGGGCTAAGCCACTCACTTGCTTTCGTGAAATCATTAGTTTTCATTGCGTCCCCAAAAGCTAAGACGACTTCCTTTGAATTCATTATTTCCCTCCAAGCACATAACGCCGCGTTAAGTGGTGAACAACGCTAACCACCTAGCCTAAACCATTGTACCTTAAACACTTAAGCTAACTTGAACTGAAATCGCCAAGCGTTGTGAATCCGTCTTAAACGCTTTGTTAACTGTATTGCACCTCCATCACAAAAAGGGTGCATATTGAATAAGCAACGGTATGATTAGCACTATTAAAAACTAAAAAGTACTCATATGGAACAGCTATCTTTTTTCGAAGTCCCAAGCCCTTGCGTAGGCATTTGCACAGTAGATGAAAAAGGCTACTGCAAAGGTTGTATGAGGAAAAGAGAAGAAAGGTTTAACTGGCTCAACCTAACTAATGAAAGGAAGCTTCAAGTTATCGAGCAATGCCGCCAAAGGTATTTGCGAAAAATTAAGAGTGGGAAACACTATAAATATAATGATGAACAAACACTTGAAGCTCAAAATGATGATTTATTCAGCCAGCTAAAAGACATTGTAGATCAAGGCAAGGTTGAGATTGACTCTGATGTTAGGGAAGAGCTGGATAAAACAATCTTTCAAGGTAAAAGTGCAGCAAACCTCTCAGACAAAGCTCTTGATACGATATTATGGCTGCTGAAAAACTTTTTCTTACCTTTCTTCGTTTCGTGTATTGCTACGGTTTACATGGAGCAGTCAGACTTTGTCCGGGAACTTTTTTCAAAGGCATCTACTAGCCGAGAAATTAAAAGTGAGGTTAGGAAACAAACATTCGACAACACGCAGAAAAACTTACGAGTCATTATCGGAGACAACCTTAATTTTCGTGAAGGGCCAGCCAAAAAACACAACTCATTGGGACTCCTAAATATTGGCGATGTAGTAGAAGTAATAGATAGCACGCACAACAGCTGGCTTTACGTGCGAGTTGTAATAGATGATGAAGTTTTAACCGGTTGGATATATCGGCGATATACCAAAAAGCTTAATTATATGGTTA
>NZ_JBICJM010000029.1:0-112573 GCF_043103065.1 Vibrio sp. YQ_11
GCTCAGCTGGTTAGAGCACATCACTCATAATGATGGGGTCACAGGTTCGAATCCCGTCGTAGCCACCATTGATTAGATTGTTAGCTTAAGCTATCGGTCATGTAGAATTTAAGATGCGGAAGTGGCGGAATTGGTAGACGCACCAGATTTAGGTTCTGGCGCCGTAAGGTGTGAGAGTTCAAGTCTCTCCTTCCGCACCATCTTAATAATCATCTACAATATCAAATATGCGGAAATGGCGGAATTGGTAGACGCACCAGATTTAGGTTCTGGCGCCGCAAGGTGTGAGAGTTCAAGTCTCTCTTTCCGCACCATACTTTCCTTGTTTAGGAAAGCGCTTAGTTGAAAGGCTAAGACCTGTAGGGCTATCGCCAAGCGGTAAGGCAGCGGCTTTTGATGCCGCCATTCCCTGGTTCGAATCCAGGTAGCCCTGCCATTACAAAACGTTGTTGAGGTTTTACCAATTACCTTGATGACTACAAGATAAGTTGCGGAAGTGGCGGAATTGGTAGACGCACCAGATTTAGGTTCTGGCGCCGCAAGGTGTGAGAGTTCAAGTCTCTCCTTCCGCACCATCATTGAAAACCCAGCATTAAAATTTGCTGGGTTTTTTCTTTTTTCCGATTCTGGACTCGGTAGATCTTTGATTTACCGAATTAAAAAAGCGAGCTCATGGCTCGCTTTTTTTCTATCTGGTTTGCTACGTAATACTTAGCCTACATACCTAACGCGTATTTCAATACTTGTGCTTTGATCGGCCCTGAATTTTCAGCCAGCTTTAATGCTGCATTGCGTGCAAACTTCAAAGGCCTCAAATCATTGCTAAAGCCTTTGTAGAAAAAATCCATACCGGTCTGCATTAGAAGATTGTCCGGGCGACGAGTACGCTCATATTTTGCTAATAGAGCATCCGTTAACTCATCTTGCCCTTGTGTCACTGATAGCAATACATCAACGTCTTTAAAGCCTAAATTCACGCCCTGCCCCGCTAATGGATTGATTGTATGCGCTGAATCACCAACTAGCACACAACCTCTATGCGAATAGGACTGCGCGTGTCGACGCGTCAAAGGAAAAGAACCAAACTGCAGAACTTCGATATCTCCAAGCTCTTTAGGAAAGTGACGCACGATCTCTTCTCTTAATTGAGGTTTGGTCATCGCGCAAAGCTGTTTGATTCGTTTTGGGGAATCATACCAAACTAGAGATCCTTGCCCGACTTCTTGTCCATCTTCTGTCAATGAACACAAAGGTAGGAAAGAGCGAGGCCCACTAGGGGTGAACTGTTGCCAAGTAATGTCTTGTTGTGGCAACTCAGTCTTAACATTGATGAGCATACAATGTTGACGGTAATCCCAAGCAGTCACGCCAATACCCGCTAGCTGACGTACTTTAGAATTAGCACCATCAGCGCCAATGCTCCAGTTCGCATCAAACTGTTCGCCGCTTTCTAGCGTGATACGGTTTCCATCATTGAAGTCGATATCTTTTAATCGCTCAGGACACTTCACCGTTAAGTTGTCGAATTGCGCGAAAGCTTGCCAAAGGCCAAGTTGGATTAGGCGGTTTTCAACGATGTAGCCGAGTTGATCCAATGAAAGCTCATCAGAATGAAAACGAGTACGACACTCAGGATGCTCCCACGTTTCCAGACGACGATAGGGACAGACACGCATTGCTTCGATCGCCGACCAAGCATCTAATGATTCAAGTAATTTCACCGATTGATGTGAAATAGCAGAAACTCGCACGTCCAGAGCTTGAGCAGCATCAAATGCTTTAGGCTCCGCTCCTTCAACTACCACTACGCTTCTACCTTGCTTGGCAAATCCAACTGCGACAGCTGCCCCGACCATGCCGCCACCGATTACGGCGATGTCATACTTGTTCATTTTTTGCTCTTCATCATGCTGATTATTTGGCGTTTTTCAATTGTACGTTCCGAGGCTATTTTTACAAAATTGTTTAACAAAAAACCTTGCTGTATATAGGGCAAAAAACTAGATTTCATCAGGGTTTGCAGAGAATTCGTCAGATCACTAGTCAGGTGCTTTTTAAAGCAGTACAATACGCCGCTTACCGCCGTGATGGCGGCTATAATTTGAGCAATAGCTCTCCAATTTAAGTACAACTGAACGAGCGAAAGTGAGATGAGTAAGAAACTGCTAATTAAAACCTGGGGCTGCCAGATGAACGAATACGATTCATCAAAAATGGCCGACCTGCTTAATGCTGCAAACGGCTATGAGCTGACGGAAGAGCCAGAGGAAGCAGACGTACTTCTACTTAACACCTGTTCGATCCGTGAAAAAGCGCAAGAGAAAGTTTTCCACCAGCTAGGCCGTTGGAAAACACTAAAAGATAAAAAACCTGGCGTAGTTATCGGTGTGGGTGGTTGTGTAGCAACACAAGAAGGTGACCACATCCGCGAGCGTGCACCATACGTTGACGTAATCTTTGGCCCTCAAACTCTGCACCGCCTACCTGAGATGATCAAACAATCTCAAACTGACGATGCACCGGTAATGGACATTTCGTTCCCAGAGATTGAAAAGTTCGACCGCCTACCTGAGCCACGTGCAGAAGGTGCGACGGCGTTTGTTTCTATCATGGAAGGCTGTTCAAAATACTGTACTTACTGCGTTGTACCATACACTCGTGGTGAAGAAGTTAGTCGTCCAATGGATGACGTGTTATTCGAGATTGCACAGCTAGCGGAACAAGGTGTACGTGAAGTTAACCTACTAGGTCAAAACGTAAACGCATACCGTGGCCCTATGCACGACGGCGAGATCTGCTCTTTTGCTGAACTGCTTCGTCTCGTTGCATCTATCGATGGTATCGACCGTATTCGTTTCACGACTAGCCACCCGCTAGAGTTTACTGACGACATCATCGCGGTTTACGAAGATACCCCGGAGCTTGTGAGTTTCCTACACCTGCCAGTACAAAGTGGTAGTGACCGTATTCTAACGATGATGAAGCGTCCTCACACAGCTATCGAGTACAAGTCAATCATCCGTAAACTACGTAAAGCGCGTCCTGATATCCAAATCAGTTCTGACTTTATTGTTGGTTTCCCTGGTGAAACAGACAAAGACTTCCAAGACACAATGAAGCTAATCAAAGACGTAGACTTTGACATGAGCTTCAGCTTTATCTTCTCACCTCGTCCAGGTACACCTGCGGCAGATTACCCTTGTGATATACCAGAGCAAGTGAAGAAAGAGCGTCTATACGAGCTGCAACAAACCATCAATGCACAAGCAATGCGTTACTCACGCCTAATGCTTGGTACTGAGCAGCGTGTACTGGTTGAAGGCCCTTCTAAGAAAAACCTAATGGAACTGCGCGCTCGTACAGAAAACAACCGTGTAGTAAACTTTGAAGGTAGCGCAGACCTAATTGGTCAGTTCGTTGACGTGAAGATTACGGACGTATTTGCAAACTCGCTACGTGGTGAGCTAGTACGTACAGAAAAAGACATGGACCTTCGTAGTGTGATTTCTCCAACACAAATGATGGCGAAAACACGTCGCGAAGATGAGCTAGGTGTAGCTACTTTTACGCCATAAGCTCGTATAAATCGCCATGGAGAGCCTGGTCGTCATCAGGCTCTCATTGAGTGGCATAAAATGAGAGGCAACATTGAGCAATAAAATCGTAACTCTAGAAATTAACCTAGAACCTTCAGATAACCGCCGACTTGCTAGCCTGTGCGGTCCATTCGACGACAACATCAAGCATTTAGAACGCCGTCTAGGCGTTGAAATCAACCATCGTAGTGACCATTTTACCATTGTTGGTAAGCCTCACACCTCAGCGGCTGCGCTGGACATTCTAAAAACGCTTTATGTAGATACTGCGCCTGTGCGTGGCGAGATCCCAGATATCGAACCAGAACAAATTCATCTGGCGATCAAAGAATCTGGCGTATTAGAACAAAATACCGAATCAAGTATTGCGCACGGTAAAGAAGTGTTCGTAAAAACCAAAAAAGGCGTCATTAAACCGCGCACACCAAACCAAGCTCAGTACTTGGTCAATATGGTTACGCACGACATCTCTTTTGGTATTGGTCCTGCAGGTACAGGTAAGACTTACCTTGCCGTTGCAGCAGCAGTTGATGCACTAGAACGCCAAGAAATTCGTCGCATTCTTTTGACACGTCCGGCGGTAGAAGCGGGTGAAAAACTGGGTTTCTTACCTGGTGATTTAAGCCAAAAGGTTGACCCATACCTTCGTCCACTGTACGACGCATTATTCGAGATGCTAGGCTTCGAGCGAGTTGAAAAGCTGATTGAACGCAACGTTATCGAGGTTGCTCCTCTGGCATACATGCGCGGTCGTACGCTGAACGATGCTTTCATCATTCTAGATGAAAGTCAGAACACTACCGTTGAACAGATGAAAATGTTCCTGACTCGTATTGGTTTCAATTCTCGTGCGGTTATTACTGGTGACGTCACTCAGATCGACTTACCTCGTGGTGCGAAGTCAGGTCTTCGTCATGCGATTGAAGTGCTCAGTGAAGTCGACGACATCAGCTTTAACTTCTTCCAAGCAGATGACGTTGTTCGCCACCCCGTGGTTGCTCGCATCGTCAACGCCTACGAGAAGTGGGAAGCGCAAGATCAAAAAGAACGTAAAGAGTTCGAGAAACGTCGCCGTGAAGAGCGTGATGCTAAACTGTTAGAAGCAGCGAAAGCAGAACTTAGCGCTCAAGTCGCTGCAACTAAGGAATAAAAATGGCAATTGAACTTGATCTGCAACTGGCAGTCGAAAATGAAGAAGGCTTACCTTCGCAGCAAGACTTCCAACTTTGGTTAGACAAGACCATCCCTCTTTTCCAACCTCAAGCAGAAGTGACAATTCGAATTGTCGATGAGAAAGAAAGCCACGATCTTAACCATGAGTATCGTGGTAAAGATAAGCCGACGAATGTGCTTTCCTTCCCATTTGAAGCGCCTCCTGGCATGGATATAGACCTTTTGGGCGATCTTATTATTTGCCGCCAAGTTGTTGAAAAAGAGGCAATTGAACAGAATAAGCCTCTGTTAGCACATTGGGCGCATATGGTTGTACATGGCAGCTTGCATCTGCTAGGTTATGATCATATCGAGGATGACGAAGCTGAAGAGATGGAGTCACTCGAAGCCGAAATCATGCAAGGTATGGGTTATGAAGACCCTTATATTGCTGAAAAAGAGTAACCCTTTGGGTACTCGACAGGGAAAGGCGAACCAATAAAACAGTTCTCGCGTTCGCCTCTCTACGTGAGCTATCACACGTCTGATAGCGTTACTTAATTGAGAAACAATGAACGAAGATAATTCTCCCTCTTCTAACGAAGGTAAGAAAGAAAAGGCAGAAGGTCCGAGTAGAAAGTCCTTCTTTGAACGCCTAGGTCAACTATTTCAAGGCGAACCAAAAGACCGCCAAGAGCTTGTGGATGTAATCCGCGACTCAGAAGTAAATGACCTGATTGACCACGACACTCGCGATATGCTCGAAGGTGTTATGGAAATCTCCGAAATGCGTGTGCGTGACATCATGATCCCGCGTTCGCAAATGGTCACCGTTGAGCGCACTGACGATTTAGATACTCTAATCGCACTTATTACCGATGCTCAGCACTCTCGCTACCCAGTAATCAGCGAAGATAAAGACCATGTGGAAGGTATTCTTCTTGCGAAGGACTTACTTAAATACTTAGGCTCAGGCAGTAACCCATTTGATATTGAAGAAGTAATTCGACCTGCAGTTGTGGTACCGGAAAGCAAACGTGTTGACCGCCTGCTAAAAGAGTTCCGTGAAGAACGCTATCATATGGCGATTGTTGTCGATGAATTCGGTGGTGTTTCTGGTCTTGTGACCATTGAAGATATCCTGGAAGAAATCGTCGGGGATATCGAAGATGAATTCGATGAAAGCGAAGAAACAGACATTCGTAAGCTAAGCAAGCATACGTTTGCTGTCAGAGCGCTGACAACCATCGAAGAGTTTAATGAGACATTCGGTACCAACTTCAGCGATGAAGAAGTAGATACGGTAGGTGGCATGGTCATGACTGCCTTTGGTCACTTACCTTCTCGCGGCGAATTGGTCGAAATTGAAGGCTACAACTTCAAAGTCACCGCTGCCGATAACCGTCGTGTCATTCAACTCCAAGTGACCATTCCAGACGAAGAAACGCTGGTTGAAGCCACTCAAGAGTAACGCGATACCCTACTACCGGGAATATCAGAAAAAACAATAATGATGAATTTACTCTTTCATCGCCTCAAGCGGCCCTTAGTGGCCGCTTTTGTTGGCGCCTCCACTACCCTAGCATTTGCTCCTTACCAGTTATGGCCAATTGCCATTCTTAGCCCTGCAATATTGCTAATTCTTCTTGCAAACCAAACACCTAAGCGCGCGCTTTGGATAGGTTATGCTTGGGGATTAGGCCAATTTGCAACAGGTGTTAGCTGGGTTTATGTCAGCATTTCTGGCTTCGGCGGGATGCCGCTGATTGCGAACCTCTTCTTGATGGGTATGCTCATTGCCTACCTTGCAGTTTATTCCGGATTGTTCGCTTGGCTAAACAATAAGTTTTTCCCTCAATTTAGCCTCAGTAAAGCGCTTCTTGCTGCTCCGGCATTATGGCTAATTACCGATTGGTTACGCGGTTGGGTGATGACTGGCTTCCCTTGGTTGTGGTTGGGCTATAGTCAAATTGATGCGCCACTAGCAAGCTTTGCACCGATCGGTGGTGTAGAACTGCTCACGCTGTTTGTTCTTATTAGTGCAGGTGCATTAGCATATGCGTGGATTCACAAACAGTGGTTGATGATTATCATCCCTGTTGTTTTGATAAGTGCAGGTTTTGGGATTCGCCAATATGATTGGGTGACACCTCGCCCAGCAGACACCACCAAAGTGGCGTTGATTCAAGGTAACGTCGACCAGAACCTCAAATGGCTGCCAAGCCAACGCTGGCCAACCATCATGAAGTATGCCGACCTTACGCGTGAAAACTGGGACGCCGACATCATTGTCTGGCCAGAAGCAGCAATCCCTGCATTTGAAGTTGAAGTTCCTTCCTTCTTGAGCAACATCGACAGTGCCGCGAAGATGAACAACAGCGCCATCATCACAGGCATTGTTAATCAATCGGAAGACAAGCAGTTCTATAACAGCATTCTGTCGCTAGGCGTCACACCATACGGTGATTACAGCTTTGATATGGGCGAACGCTACCACAAGCATCACCTATTACCGTTTGGTGAGTTTGTCCCGTTTGAAGATATCTTGCGCCCGCTGGCTCCATTCTTCAATTTACCAATGTCGTCGTTTAGCCGTGGGGCATTCGTGCAACCTAATATCGTTGCGAACGGCATGCACATGGCACCAGCGCTCTGTTACGAGATCATTTTTAATGAACAAGTGCGTCAAAACGTTACTGACGAAACCGACTTCATTCTAACGCTTTCGAACGATGCATGGTTTGGACATTCGATTGGACCACTTCAGCATATGGAAATCGCTCGTATGCGTGCTCTGGAACTGGGCAAACCGCTGATCCGTTCAACAAACAACGGCTTAACAGCAGTAACCGATTATAAAGGCAAGATTGTAGAGCAAGTTCCTCAATTTGAAACAGCTGTACTACGTGCAGAGCTCACCCCAACAGATGGAACAACACCATACCGAACGTTTGGCACTTGGCCATTGTATTTTTGGGTTGCGCTGAGTTTAATGCTGGCTTGGTGGTTACCGAGAAAGAAAGACTAAAAACGTCATTTTTTAACATAAGACGAATAACGAAAAAGAGGCCAATCGGCCTCTTTTTTCTTATCAAGCAAATACAAAAAGATGGTATAGATGGCTATGGTTTCAAGGACTGACGACTAAAGCCTTTGTGGCCACATTTGATACAAGGAATGATGATCGTTGGATGGTTGTAGGTAGTTTTATGTCCGCACTCATCACAGACAAGTGTGCCTAAGCCGATAACCTCGCCAGCTTCATACAAGCCTTGATGCTCCAAGTCATCAAAGAGCTCTACCCATTCAACTTTGGTACGGTCCGTAATCTCTAGTAAGCCTTGCCAAATGGAATCCGCTACCGTTAAGTAAAAAGGACCGCTTTTGCTGTCTTCATAGCTCTCAGAAAACTCTTTTAAGTCGGCTTTCACATACGCGGCAATTAAGGCCAACTCATCTTTGGTCAAGTCATTGGCGGCTTCCACCACTTTGCCCGACGTTTCTAAAGCTTTGTTAACTTCTTCCGGACTTTGCTTCAAGGTTTCAATCACATCCTCGAGCATTTCCTCATAACCTGTTTTACGTTTAGGCATAACTGACCTCCATTCTTTCTCCTACCTAGGCGCATTCAGTGCGCATGGGTACAGATTGGCTATTGTTGTGATCCCTAGCTTTAGGTATTCTATGACGATCTATTTAAGTCTGTTCTAACCGAACTCACAAATTCCAAGATAACCGGATATCATCGATGCAAGAACAATACAATCCACAAGACATTGAACAGAAAGTTCAAAAGCACTGGGATGACAACAAGACCTTTGTTGTAAGTGAAGACCCAAATAAAGAAAAATTCTACTGTCTATCTATGTTCCCATACCCAAGTGGTCGACTGCACATGGGTCACGTGCGCAACTACACCATCGGTGACGTAGTATCTCGCTTCCAACGCCTACAAGGCAAAAATGTAATGCAACCAATTGGTTGGGATGCGTTCGGTCTACCAGCAGAAAACGCAGCGGTGAAAAACAACACAGCACCTGCGCCATGGACTTACGAAAACATCGAATACATGAAAAACCAGCTTAAATTGCTAGGTTTTGGCTACGACTGGAATCGTGAATTCGCAACTTGTACGCCTGAGTACTACCGTTGGGAACAAGAGTTCTTCACTAAGCTTTACGAAAAAGGCCTAGTTTACAAGAAAACGTCTTCTGTTAACTGGTGTCCAAACGACCAAACCGTTCTTGCAAACGAACAGGTTGAAGACGGCTGCTGCTGGCGTTGTGACACTCCAGTAGAGCAAAAAGAGATCCCTCAGTGGTTCATCAAGATCACAGAATACGCGCAAGAGCTACTTGACGATCTAGACAAACTTGAAGGTTGGCCAGAAATGGTTAAGACCATGCAACGCAACTGGATTGGTCGCTCTGAAGGTGTGGAACTGAAGTTTGAAGTGAAAGGTCAACAAGACCTAGAAGTTTACACAACGCGTCCAGACACACTGATGGGTGTGACTTACGTAGGTATCGCAGCGGGTCACCCTCTAGCAACGCTAGCTGCAGAGAACAACCCAGAGCTTGCTGCATTCATCGAAGAATGTAAGAACACCAAAGTTGCTGAAGCTGAACTGGCGACAATGGAGAAGAAAGGTATGGCAACTGGCCTTACTGCTATTCATCCATTGAACGGTCGTGAAGTACCAGTTTACGTCGCAAACTTCGTATTGATGGACTACGGTACAGGTGCTGTAATGGCAGTACCTGCACACGACCAACGCGACTTCGAATTCGCAACTAAGTACGGTCTAGACATCATCCCAGTGATCAAACCAACAGATGGTAGCGAGCTAGACATCTCTGAAGCGGCATACACAGAGAAAGGTGTATTGTTCGATTCAGGTGAGTTCGACGGCCTAGAATTCCAAGCGGCATTCGATGCAATCGCAGCGAAGCTAGAAGCGGAAGGTAAAGGCACTAAGACAGTTAACTTCCGTCTACGTGACTGGGGTGTATCTCGTCAACGTTACTGGGGTGCACCAATCCCAATGGTAACCACTGAAGACGGTGAAGTTCATCCAGTACCTGCTGACCAACTACCAGTGATTCTTCCAGAAGACGTGGTAATGGATGGCGTAACCAGCCCAATCAAAGCAGACAAAGAATGGGCGAAGACCACATTCAACGGCGAACCGGCTCTACGTGAGACAGATACGTTCGATACGTTCATGGAATCTTCTTGGTACTACGCACGTTACTGTTCACCACAAGCTGACGATATCCTAGATCCAGAAAAAGCAAACTACTGGCTACCAGTAGACCAGTACATCGGTGGTATCGAGCACGCTTGTATGCACCTATTGTACTCACGCTTCTTCCACAAACTGCTACGTGATGCAGGCTACGTAACGTCTGACGAGCCGTTCAAACAACTACTATGTCAAGGCATGGTACTGGCTGACGCGTTCTACTTCGAGAACGAGAAAGGCGGTAAAGAGTGGGTTGCACCAACAGATGTTGCTGTAGAGCGTGACGGTAAAGGCCGCATCATTTCTGCTAAAGACAACGAAGGCCGTGATGTAACACACTCAGGCATGATCAAAATGTCTAAGTCTAAAAACAACGGTATCGACCCTCAAGAGATGGTAGACAAGTACGGTGCTGACACAGTACGTCTATTCATGATGTTCGCATCTCCAGCAGACATGACGCTTGAGTGGCAAGAGTCTGGCGTAGAAGGTGCAAACCGCTTCCTAAAACGTGTTTGGAAACTAGTGAAAGAACACGCAGAGAAAGGCGCAGCAGAAGCAGTGGATACAGCAGCACTTTCTGGTGAGCAAAAAGCACTTCGTCGTGACGTTCACAAAACTATCGCGAAAGTGACTGACGATATAGCTCGTCGTCAAACGTTCAACACAGCAATCGCAGCAATCATGGAACTGATGAACAAGCTAGCGAAAGCACCTCAAGAATCTGCACAAGATCGTGCAATTCTTGATGAAGCACTAAAAGCGGTTGTAACGATGCTTTACCCAATCACTCCGCACATTTCATACGAGCTATGGACTGCGCTTGGTGAGTCAGACATCGACAACGCAGCATGGCCAACGTTTGATGAGAAAGCGCTAGTTGAAGACGAAAAAACTATCGTTGTTCAAGTTAACGGTAAGCTACGTGCGAAGTTAACAGTAGCGGCAGACACAACGAAAGAACAAGTTGAAGAGCTTGGTCTAAACGACGAAAACGTTACTAAGTTCACAGATGGCCTAACAATCCGTAAAGTAATTTACGTACCAGGTAAACTGCTGAACATCGTTGCAAACTAAGCGGTCACTGTAAGCAAATTACAGCTTGCAATAACGCAACGCAGAGCGAACTAATTCGCGCGCTAAGAGTCTTTAAACAGGGTAGTTCACTACCCTGTTTATTTACCTCAAACCATTCACAGTGAGTGGTTTAAGGTAAATAACCCCTTCAATTTAGGATGAATACAATCAATGCGCTTTTTCTCTTTGATTAAACTACCAGTGGTATTGGTACTAGCGGGGCTTCTTTCTGCCTGTGGTTTTCACCTTCGTGGCGAGTATTCCGTTCCGGAAGAGCTGCACACCATGTCATTCTCTAGCTACGATGAATACAGCAAACTCACACGCTATGTACGCTCTCAGCTGCAACTCAACAAAGTTGACCTAGTTCAGCCGTCATCTTCAGTACCAAATCTGCATTTAATCAAAGCAACCATGGATGAGCGAACGCTCTCGCTTTACCAAAACAGTCGTGCGGCAGAAAAAGAGTTGACTTACGTGGTGCAATATCGCGTCACAATTCCAGGGTTTGGCTCAAAAAATTTCACCACAACCGTGAACCGCAACTACCTAGACAACCCGTTAACGGCATTGGCAAAATCGGTTGAACGTGACGTAATCGAAGACGAGATGCGTCAACAAGCAGCGAAACAGATGATGCGTCAACTTGGCCGAATTCGTGCCGAGTACGAAGCGGGGCAAATTGCCGCGCCAACTGAGAAAACAAACTCTTAATCAACATGCGAATTTATGCTGACAAGCTAGCTGACCATCTAGCCAAACACTTAAAGCAGGTTTATCTGATCTTCGGAAACGAACCGCTACTGATCCAAGAAAGCCGCCAAGCGATTCAAAAAACCGCTCTACAACATGGTTTTGAAGAAAGACACCGTTTTGCTGTCGATGCAAGTTTAGATTGGAACCAAGTGTATGACTGCTTTCAAGCTCTGAGCTTATTTTCTAGTCGACAACTCATTGAGCTTGAGATCCCAGAAAGCGGTGTCACCACAGCTATCAGCAAAGAGCTACAGACTCTGTGTGACATGTTGCATGATGACATCATGCTAGTGATCATCGGAACGAAGCTGACTAAAGCGCAAGAAAATGCCAAATGGTTTAAAGCACTGAATACCAAAGGCGATTGGGTCAGCTGCTTAACGCCGGATCTTCAGCGTTTGCCTATGTTTGTGCAAACGCGCTGCCGCGCATTAGGTTTAAAGCCCGATCAGCAATCCTTACAGATGTTGGCACAGTGGCATGAAGGCAACTTATTTGCACTTTCTCAGAGTCTAGAGAAACTGGCTTTGCTCTATCCTGATGGCGAACTGACTGTTGTACGCTTAGAGGAAGCCTTAAGTCGACACAACCACTTTACGACGTTTAATTGGATTGATGCGTTACTTGCAGGTAAAGCTAATCGTGCTCAACGCATCCTGCGTCAATTAGAAGCCGAAGGCATTGAAACGGTCATTCTCATCCGAAGTGTGCAGAAAGAGTTCAATCAACTATTAAGCATGCATCAAGATCTGACTCAAATGTCGATTAGCCAAGTCTTTGAGAAGTATCGCGTTTGGCAAAATAAACGTCCGCTTTATAACGCAGCGTTAATGCGCTTATCAGCAAGCCGTATATGTGCCCTAATCTCCTTGCTTGCGCAAGCTGAGATTAAAGCCAAAACCCAGTATGACGAGTCCGTCTGGCCAACTATTCATCAATTGAGCTTAGAAACCTGCTCTCCTGATATTAAGCTGGCAATTTAAAAATCAAAGCGTGCTATAGTGCGCGACCTATTTTGCCCAACTACACGCAAAATAGATGAGATGTAAAAAGAGATAACCCGAGGAAAACCGAGTGCTTCGCGAAGAACTGAAAGACTTTTTAGCAGACAAAGCCGACGATATGAAAGCGGAAGATATTATCATCCTAAACGTGGAAGACAAATCCAGCGTAACAGACTACATGATCATTTGTACGGGTACGTCTAAACGCCACGTTTCATCCATCGCCGATCACGTTGCATCTGAAGTAAAAAAAGCAGGCCTTGAACCTTTAGGTATGGAAGGAGAAAACGAAGGTGAATGGGTTGTCCTAGATATGGGCGACGCGATGCTGCATGTCATGCAGGAAGAACACCGCTCTCTGTACCAACTAGAAAAACTCTGGGGTTAATCTTTTGAAAATTCAACTAATTGCCGTTGGCACAAAAATGCCAAAGTGGGTTGAAGAAGGCTTCCAAGAATACCGTCGCCGTTTCCCTCATGATATGCCACTAGAGTTGGTTGAAATCTCAGCAGGAAAACGCGGCAAAAACGCTGATATTGCTCGAATTCTACAAAAAGAAGGCGAAGCGATGTTAACAGCAGTGCCAAAAGGCAATCGTATCGTGACCCTAGATATTCCCGGTAAAAAGTGGGACACCCCACAACTGGCAGAGCAGCTAGAAGCTTGGAAACTCGATGGTCGTGACGTTTCTATTCTGATAGGTGGTCCTGAAGGTTTAGCACCTGCATGTAAAGCCGCAGCCGACCAAAGTTGGTCACTGTCAGCGCTAACGTTACCGCACCCACTTGTGCGTATCGTCATGGCAGAGAGTTTATACCGAGCGTGGAGCATTACCGCTAACCACCCTTACCATCGCGAATAATCGTTGTTTAACTTTAGAGCCAAGCGTTAATGATTCGTAGACGCCGCAGTCAAATCCGAGATTATCAAGCCGAAGCGCGCCTGTTCGCCAGTCGCGCTATCGTTGCTTTTTTCGGCATCGTTGTTTTGATGGGCTTGCTGGTCGCCAATATGTACAACATTCAGGTGAACCAGTTTCAAGATTATCAAACCCGTTCAAATGACAACCGCATCAAAGTGGTTCCTATTGCGCCAAACCGCGGTCTTATCTACGACCGAAATGGTGTCCTGTTAGCCGAAAACCGTCCTGTCTTTAACTTGGAGCTGACTCCAGAAAAAATCAAAGACATCGACGCTACTATCCAAGAATTGCAAACCATTCTGGAAATCACACCAGAACAGATCGAACGCTTCCATCGTGAGCGTAAGCGTACCCGTCGATTCAAATCCGTCCCATTGCTAACCCAGCTGAACGAAAAGCAGGTCGCGGTCTTTTCCGTCAACCAATACCGTTTTCCTGGTGTTGAAATTAGTGCCACACTCAAACGTTACTACCCTTACGGGGAAGTGTTAACGCACGTAATCGGCTATGTTTCTCGTATCAATGACCGCGACATGCAGCGTTTGATTCGAGAAGAAAAAGACGCCAACTACCAAGCGACTCGTGACATCGGTAAGTTGGGCATCGAAAAATACTACGAAGATCTGCTGCACGGCACTGCTGGCTACCAAGAAGTGGAAGTCAACAGCCGAGGACGCGTGATTCGCACGTTAAAATACGTACCGCCAGTTCCGGGCAAAGACATTGTCTTAAACCTCGATATCAACTTGCAGCTTTACGTTCATCAGCTTTTGGATGGTCGACGTGGCAGCGCTATCGTGCTTGATCCTCGAGACAATGGGGTGCTAGCTATGGTGTCTAGCCCAAGTTACGACCCGAACGCTTTTGTCCACGGCATTTCAGGTAAAGCCTATCGCGACTTGTTGAACGATAAAAACCGCCCGTTGGTAAACCGCACGACGCTAGGTATTTATCCGCCAGCTTCAACAATCAAGCCATTTATGGCAGTCGCAGCGTTGCAAGAAGGCGTAATCACGCCAAATACTACTCGCAACGACCCAGGTTATTGGCGCATCCCTAACTCAGACACTCGTCCATTCCGTGACTGGTTGCGTTGGGGACATGGCCGCGTAGATGTCATTAAATCCATTGAAGAGTCTGTTGATACGTTTTACTACCAAATTGCTTATGACTTGGGGATCGACCGAATTTCAAACTGGATGATGATGTTTGGTTTTGGTGACTACACAGGCATCGATATCTACGAAGAAAGTAAGGCTAATATGCCAACTCGTGATTGGAAGATGTCTCGTCACAAAACGCCTTGGTATAAAGGTGACACCATTCCTGTTGGTATCGGCCAAGGCTATTGGACGGCAACACCAATGCAAATTGCGAAAGCAACATCGGTGTTAGTGAATAATGGTGCGGTTTCCGCTCCTCACCTCCTAAAGTCCACCATCGATAATGGTGATAACTTTGAGGAACAAGAAACCTCTGAATACGTAACCTACCCACCGATTCAAAATGTGCCAGAAAAATACTGGGATATTGCGAAAGAAGGTATGCGCCGTGTAAACCATGGTACTCGTGGTACAGCTCGTCGTTCTTTCTACAATATGAGCTACCAGACAGCCGGTAAATCAGGTACAGCGCAGGTCTTTGGCTTGGGCGAGAACGAAGAGTACAACGCAGATGAAATCGCGGAACACTTGCGTGACCACGCCCTGTTTACGGGCTTTGCTCCGTTTGACGATCCAAAAGTTATCGTTACACTCGTGCTAGAAAACGCAGGTGGTGGCTCAAGTAACGGTGGTCCAATGGCGAGAAAGATTTTTGACCGAGTGGTTCTTGGCCCAGAAGAAATCAAACCAGAAGATGACAAAACCAACGCGCAAAAAGAGGTTACACGCTAATGAAGATGGATCCCTCTACAGGTAAAAACCGCGCCTTGTTTGAGCGCTTCCATATCGACTTGCCCCTCCTACTCGGCATCTTTGCTTTAATGGGTTTTGGTCTCGTGATCATGTACAGTGCCAGCGGACAAAGTTTGGAGATGATGGATCGCCAAGCAATGCGCATGGTATTGTCTCTTGTCGTGATGGTGGTTCTGGCTCAGCTTTCTCCACGAACGTATGAAAGCCTGGCGCCACTAATGTTTGTTGCCGGTGTAGTTTTACTATTTGGCGTACTGTTCTTTGGAGAGGCCTCGAAAGGTGCGCAACGCTGGCTCAACCTAGGCTTTGTTCGATTCCAACCGTCCGAATTACTCAAACTTGCGGTACCGTTGATGGTTGCGCGCTATATCGGCCGCCAACCATTACCACCAACATTCCGAACGCTGATTGTTGCGCTAATCATGGTGTGCTTACCAACGATTCTTATCGCGAAACAACCAGATTTGGGAACGTCGATTCTGATTGCGGCTTCAGGTATTTTCGTTATTTTCCTAGCAGGCATCAGTTGGAAGATCATCGCTGCTGCTGCCATTGCCTTGGGTGGCTTCATACCAATTTTGTGGTTCTTCTTGATGCGCGAATACCAAAAGGTTCGCGTTCGTACTCTGTTCAATCCAGAATCTGACCCACTTGGTGCGGGTTACCACATTATCCAAAGTAAAATTGCGATTGGTTCTGGCGGTATTTCCGGTAAAGGTTGGTTGCACGGTACGCAGTCACAACTGGAATTTCTTCCTGAACGACACACTGACTTTATCTTTGCAGTAATTGCTGAGGAATGGGGTATGATTGGCTTCCTTTGCCTATTAGCCATCTATCTCTTCATTATTGGTCGAGGTTTGTACCTTGCTAGCCAAGCACAAACCGCGTTTGGACGAATGATGGCAGGCAGTATTGTACTTAGCTTCTTCGTGTATATTTTTGTAAATATCGGCATGGTGAGTGGCATCCTACCTGTTGTAGGTGTACCGTTACCACTGATCAGCTACGGCGGTACCTCGATGGTGACCCTAATGGCTGGTTTTGGCATTTTGATGTCGATTCATACGCACCGAAAAGCATTCTCTAAGGCGACCTAGACATGCAAAAACGCGCTTTATATTCCTTAGTTTTTTCTGCACTGATTTTGGCTGGTTGTTCATCCACCAGCCAAAAGACACAAGAAGGCCGTTACGAACTTGAATCCGATGTAGCACCTGATACACCGCTTTCAGTCGAACACATCGAGGATGCGCATCCCAAATACGAACCTTACAGCCTAGGTGGTAATACCGATTACCACTTGCGCGGTAATGATTACAAGATCGTTCGCGACGCAAAAGGGTTTACTGAAAAAGGTCGTGCATCTTGGTACGGTAAAAAGTTCCAGGGGCATTTGACGTCTAACGGTGAAATCTACGACATGTACTCCATGACGGCTGCGCATAAAACGCTACCGTTACCAAGCTATGTGAAAGTGACCAACACCGACAATGGCAAAGCCACAGTCGTTCGAGTAAATGATCGAGGTCCGTTTCACGATGGCCGTATCATCGACTTGAGCTACGCCGCTGCGCATAAATTGGATGTCATAAAAACAGGAACGGCGAATGTTGAAATCGAAGTTATCAGCGTAGAGAAACCTACCGATCAAAAGTCGCTAGAATCTCACCCAAAGTACGTCATTCAAGTCGCATCTTCAAAAAATGAAGATCGCGCACGAACTTTAGGCGCAGAGCTTGGTCAAAAGCTGGATACCGAAACTTTCTTGGAAAACGCGAAAGAGTCTTATCGCTTGTTATTGGGTCCATTTACTGACTATTCCCTGACGCAAGCCACACTGGATAAAGTAAAGTTGCTCGGCTATTCGTCCGCATTTATTAAAAAACACAACACTGCGAAATGACCTTGAGTCATGAATTTCTAAACGAAGCCCCTCTTACATAAGTGGGGATTCTGGTAAGATGTGTGCAGTTAAACCCAAAAATTTGAATTACCATGAATAAAAATAAGTTTGTGAAATCTATTCTCGTTTCTTCGGTTGCCCTTTCTGCAACCTTCGCTCAATCTGCTTTTGCATCACCAGTCGTTGTTCCAGATGCGCCTCAAATTGCGGCAAAAGGCTACGTACTGATGGATTACCATTCAGGTAAAGTGCTAGCAGAAAAAGAAATGAACACAAAATTGTCTCCTGCTAGTCTAACTAAAATGATGACCAGCTACGTAATCGGCCAAGAGCTAGCACGTGGTAATATCTCAGAAGATGATGACGTAACCATCAGTAAGAATGCATGGGCGAAAAACTTCCCAGATTCTTCAAAAATGTTCATTGAAGTAGGTACTACGGTAAAAGTACGTGATCTTAACCGTGGCATCATCATTCAATCAGGTAACGATGCGTGTGTGGCAATGGCTGAACACATCGCAGGTTCTGAAGATGCATTTGTTGACCTAATGAACGCGTGGGCAAATACCCTAGGCATGAAGAATTCTCATTTTGCCAACGTTCACGGCCTAGATAACTCAGAACTGTACTCAACACCTTACGACATGGCGCTACTTGGTAAAGCTCTGATTCGTGACGTGCCAGATGAGTACCGTGTTTACTCTGAAAAGAAATTCACTTACAACGGCATCACCCAATACAACCGCAACGGTCTACTTTGGGATAAGAGCATGAACGTTGATGGCATCAAAACTGGACACACAAGCAACGCAGGTTACAGCCTAGTAAGCTCAGCAACAGAAGGCCAAATGCGTTTGGTTGCTGTAGTGATGGGCACTAAAGATGCAAATGCTCGTAAATCAGAAAGTAAAAAACTACTGAGCTACGGCTTCCGCTTCTTCGAAACAGTAGCGCCTCACAAAGCGGGTGAAACCTTCGTAGAAGAAAAAGTGTGGATGGGTAACAAAGACACCGTTGCTCTGGGTCTTGATCAAGACACTTACGTAACACTGCCACGCGGTGAAGCGAAAAACCTAAAAGCAAGCTTCGTACTTGAAAAAGAGCTAGAAGCCCCAATTAATAAAGGTGATGTAGTCGGTAAGCTATACTATCAAATCGATGGTGAAGATATTGCTGAATACCCGCTAATGGCACTAGAAACCGTAGAGCAAGGCAGCTTGTTCAGCCGTTTATGGGATTACATCGTATTGTTATTCAAGAGCTTCTTCTAAACGAGTCGCAGAATAGCAAACTTATTCGCAAAGCCGCCAATTATGGCGGCTTTTTAAGTCTGTGATCCTCACCTTGAGTTCACCCTAATTTGACTGTACTATTTCGCACCGCAACGAATACCAACTGGAGTTATCGATATGCTAACCATCAACTCTGATGCAAAATTGAAAGACCTGCTTGAGTTCCCTTGTTCTTTTACTTACAAGGTAATGGGTCATGCAAAGCCTGAGCTTCCAGAACTCGTTCTTGAAGTAATCCAGCGCCATGCTCCAGGTGACTACAGCCCAAAAGTCAAACCAAGCGCTAAAGGCAACTACCACTCAGTGTCTATCAACATCACTGCAACGTCTATCGAGCAGGTTGAAACCCTATACAAAGAATTGGGCGAAATCGACATCGTTCGTATGGTTCTATAATTTTTTGATAGATTAAATTTTTTTTGAAAGCAGCTTCGGCTGCTTTCTTTTTATTTATCAACTAGATAACTCGATACCCTTGTGCTTTCAGTTAAAAATCTGTTACTCAGCGGTAGAGCATCTGGGTCATCCGGTTTATAATCCAAAAACTTTATATATTAGCGACAGGAATTCCCATGCAACACCAACTTGTTGTAAAACGACTTGGCCGCCAAGACTATGAGCCTGTATGGAAGGCGATGCATGAGTTCACCGACCAACGCACAGAAGAAACCCCTGATGAAGTCTGGTTGGTAGAACATAACCCAGTATTTACCCAAGGGCAGGCAGGCAAAGCCGAGCACTTAATTAACACTGGTGATATTCCTGTCGTACAAAGTGACCGTGGTGGTCAGGTAACCTATCATGGTCCTGGTCAACTCGTGGCTTACTTCTTGATCAACCTACGTCGCAAAAAATTAGGCGTACGAGATCTCGTTACAACCATCGAGAACCTCGTGATCAACACATTAAAAGCATACAATATCGACTCTGCCGCAAGACCAGACGCCCCTGGCGTTTACGTCGATGGCAAGAAAATATGCTCTCTCGGTCTACGTATTCGTAAAGGTTGCTCATTCCATGGGTTAGCCCTGAATGTAAATATGGACTTAACGCCGTTCCTACGCATCAACCCTTGTGGTTATGCCGGCATGGAAATGGTTCAAGTGAGCCAATTTAACGGCCCGAGTGACGTAGAAACCGTAGAAAAACAATTAATAGAAGAACTCGTTACTTTGCTCGATTACGAGCGAGTAGAATTCAGCACAGAAGCACCTTCTCAAGGTAATAAAGCATGAGCAAACCAATCCAGATGGAAAAAGGCGTTAAATATCGTGACGCCGATAAAATGGCATTGATTCCCGTAAAGAACATGCCTACAGAGCAGAAAGAAGTGCTACGTAAGCCTGATTGGATGAAGATCAAGCTACCAGCCGACAGCCAACGAATTCAAGACATCAAAGCTGCGATGCGTAAGAACAAACTTCACTCCGTATGTGAAGAAGCGTCTTGCCCTAACCTAGCTGAATGTTTTAACCACGGTACAGCAACCTTCATGATCCTAGGTGCAATCTGTACTCGTCGTTGTCCTTTCTGTGACGTTGCTCATGGCCGTCCATTACCACCAGAAGCAGAAGAGCCACAAAAGCTGGCAAGAACTATCGCCGACATGAAACTGAAGTACGTTGTTATTACTTCAGTAGACCGTGACGACCTACGTGATGGTGGTGCACAGCACTTTGCCGATTGTAACCGTGAGATCCGCGCGTTAAACCCAGACATCAAGATCGAAACACTGGTTCCTGACTTCCGTGGTCGTATGGACGTGGCGCTTGACCTGATGAAAGACAACCCGCCAGATGTCTTCAACCACAACCTAGAAACTGCGCCGCGTCTTTACCGTAAAGCTCGCCCAGGTGCGAACTACAAGTGGTCACTTGAGCTTCTTAAGAAGTTCAAAGAACAGCATCCAGATGTACCGACCAAATCAGGTCTGATGATGGGCCTTGGTGAAACCAAAGAAGAAATCATCGAAGTGCTTAAAGATCTGCGTGCACACGGTGTAACGATGCTGACTCTAGGTCAGTACCTAGCGCCAAGCCGTCACCACTTGCCTGTAGAACGTTACGTTCCACCATCAGAGTTTGACGAGCTAAAAGAAGTCGCACTAGAGCTAGGCTTCACGCACGCAGCATGTGGTCCATTTGTTCGCTCTTCATACCATGCCGATATGCAGGCACAAGGTCTTGAGATAAAATAAGCATCTTGAACTCGAAAACTGAAAAGGTTGGCTTAGTGCCAACCTTTTTTGTATCTGCCAAACAAGAGATGCCCTGCACTACTCTCTTTTATTCGATGGCACGATTAAACAATCCCAGACGCCAGAAAAACAAAAAGGCCCTCAATTGAGGACCTTTAGTATTTTCAAATTGATTTGTTTCTAGTTCAAGGAAAAGGCGCGCAGTTTACAACTGTAAATGAGCACCTTTGACGCAGAAATAGAGTGAATCAGACAGAACAATTAGGCGTAAACCGGTAGACGCTTACAGATTTCTAATACTTTCTGTTTAGTCGTTTCGATAACGTCTTCGTTGCCGATGTTATCTAGAACGTCACACATCCAGTTTGCTAGATCTTTTGCATCTTCTTCAGTAAAACCACGACGAGTGATCGCTGGCGTACCTACACGAATACCAGAGGTTACGAATGGGCTGCGTGGGTCATTTGGTACTGAGTTCTTGTTCACAGTGATGTTTGCTGCACCTAGTGCCGCGTCTGCATCTTTACCCGTGATGTCTTTGTCGATTAGGTCAACAAGGAATAAGTGGTTTTCTGTGCCGTTAGATACGATTTTGTAGCCACGCTCTTGGAACTGACCAACCATTGCTTTTGCGTTTTTCACTACGCGAGCTTGGTAAGCTTTGAACTCTGGCTCCATCGCTTCTTTGAACGCTACTGCTTTACCAGCGATAACGTGCATTAGAGGGCCACCTTGACCACCAGGGAACACAGCTGAGTTCAGCTTCTTGTACATATCTTCGCCAGCATTAGACAAGATAAGACCACCGCGAGGGCCTGCTAGTGTTTTGTGCGTCGTTGTTGTTACTACGTGAGCGTGTGGAACAGGTGTTGGGTATTCGCCTGCTGCGATAAGACCAGCTACGTGTGCCATATCAACGAAAAGGTAAGCATCTACTTTGTCCGCGATTTCACGCATGCGCTTCCAATCAACGATTTGCGAGTAAGCAGAGAAACCACCGATGATCATCTTAGGCTTGTGCTCAAGCGCTAGCTGTTCCATCTCGTCATAATTGATTTGACCCGCTTCATCGATACCGTAAGGGATAACGTTGTAATGCTTACCAGAGAAGTTTACTGGAGAACCGTGAGTCAGGTGACCACCGTGCGCTAGGCTCATACCTAGTACTGTATCGCCTGGGTTAAGAAGCGCCATGTAAACTGCGCTGTTTGCTTGAGAACCTGAGTGAGGTTGTACGTTCGCGTACTCACAACCGAATAGTTTGCATGCACGATCGATAGCAAGCTGTTCTGCTTTATCTACGTACTCACAACCGCCGTAGTAACGCTTGCCTGGGTAGCCTTCAGCGTATTTGTTCGTTAGCTGAGAACCTTGCGCTTCCATTACACGTGGGCTTGTGTAGTTTTCAGAAGCGATAAGTTCAATGTGTTCTTCCTGGCGAAGGGTTTCTTCCTGGATAGCTGCGAACAGTTCCGCATCGTAATCTGCGATGTTCATATCACGCTTAAGCATCTGTATCTCCTGACTCAGATTAGTACTGAAAGTTGCAAAAAAACTGGTTAACGACCTAACGCAAACGTTTTCGTCGCATCAATGGCGCGCATTCTACATAATTTGATCTAGGTCATAAAGAGAAATTTACAATTTTTCTCATGCAGTTTTTTCATGATGACAAGCAATAGTTATCATGGTGATGTTGCAATTGTTCAACCACGATTTATTGCCTGTCAATTTTGTGCTTTACACCCTGTAAAACAGCAATTACATAGGTTTACCGCAAATTTTACCCTCTAGCTACCGAAAAGATCATCTTTTTACTACTATGCACGCCTTATTTCTCACCGATGACTGCAATTTTGATGGAAAAACACTCAAGAAAAGAAGACTGGATAGCAATTCTCACTGGTACCTTTTTGGTAGCTCAGGGCGTTTTCTTTCTCCAATCCGCGAACCTTCTAACAGGAGGCACGACTGGATTGGCATTGCTAATAAGCCAATTTACACCTTTTACCTTTGGTGTGCTGTACTTTTTGGCAAACTGTCCTTTTTACTTACTCGCATGGAAACGCTTCGGCCGTCATTTCGCAATCAATAGCGCTATTTCTGGCGCTTTGGTTTCTATCTTTGCCGATCACCTTTATTTGCTGATCTCACTCGAATCCGTTAACGAAATTTATTGCGCGGTAGCAGGTGGCCTATTGATGGGATTAGGTATGCTGATTTTGTTCCGACATCGCTCCAGCCTAGGTGGCTTTAACGTGTTGTGTTTGTTTATTCAGGACAAGTTTGGCATTTCTGTTGGCAAAAGCCAGATGGCAATCGATGCATGTATCCTGTTTGCTTCATTCTTCTTTGTCACTCCAGAGGTGATTGGCCTTTCGATTTTGGGTGCCTTTGCACTGAATGTCGTATTGGCGATGAATCACAAACCACACCGATATTCCGTTACCTACGGCTCATAAACTTTTGATGATAATTGACGCGCGATTTATAAGATTTCGCGCTTCAATAACTATATAATATTTCGCGATTTCCAAATAACTCGGTACGGTATGCGCGACTTTCTACAACAAGCCAAACAAACTCACAGTTGTATTGCGATTGGCGAGTTGGTCTACAATCCGAAAACTCAGACTCTTCATCAAGACACTATCGCGATTGTTCTCGAACCTCGTACCATTGAGTTATTAGAACTTCTGCTAACAAGCGTGGGGCATCCGCTCTCTGCCGACACCATTATCGAAACCATTTGGCAGAGCAAATTCATCTCCAAGAATGTGCTCACTAACCGCATTAGCACCTTACGTGCGCTGCTACAGCAACACCTACCCGAGTACGATGCGGCTAAGCTCTTGGTCACTTATCCTCGAAAGGGCTATTTTCTTAACCCTGCCAATATCCGTTTAATACCGCCAGCGAAAAGCCATCGACGCGTTCTCCCAACTCAGGTTGCGAGTAATAAGAACTTCAAGCTAATTTTTGCTTATAGCTTGTGTGCCATACTTGCGGTTTGTAGCGTGACGCTCGCAAGCTTGCTATGGCAACGCCAAGAGATTTCAACACAACAAACACGTCATCAGTTACTTATCCCCAAAGTCGAGTTGCTGCTCAACCGTGTCGATGCAATCGGCTCTCAGGCACGAAAATATCGCACACTGGTCAAAGCCGTCTTACTTCAACAACAAGTCGAATATCCATATACCGACATCGCTAACCAAGACGCTCCAAGTTACTTTCTGGATCCCATTGGTCATACACCGTATTTCCCTGGTGCACGAAATATGCAGACCAGTGATTACGAACTCAACATAGAGTGAAAAGACGGCGCAGAACAAGGCACCTTGAAAGCGCAGATGAACCTTATTTATCCTGCGACAGGGAAGATGGCATTTCGCAATGAATACACACTGCGCTTATCCGACCTACAATCGGACACCTTCCAAATTCACTCGGATGTCGCACAATACTTCAACTTGCCTGCACCTTCGGCAAGCACATGGCAGCTGTCAGACGTTCACCAAAAAATGCTGTTTGAGAATATCTTTTCTAACCAACCTCTCCAACAAGCTGATGAGTTTGCGGCTATCACAGCCGCAAGGTATCTCAAATAAAAGAAGGCTTTGGGGAGCACACCAAAGCCTTCATCTCGAACATCAATCCTAGGGGTGATGACACCCGAGTTTATTCTTCTATCAATAAAATAAGAGTTTCGTAAGGTCGTAACACTTGATGGTTTGACGCGACTGCGCTCGCTGAGTTTTGATAATTGGATAGCAAGTTTTTCGCTTTACTCAGTTCAAAACGTTCTGGCAGAACGCATTCCACCTCTTCAGCGTAGTAGTTATTGATACACAGCAGCGTTTGTTTGTCGTTCTGGCGAGCGTAAGCAAAAATACGTTGATGCTCTGGCAGTAAATCTTCATAACGGCCATCGGTGATCACCGGAACCTGTTTACGTAGCTCAATCAAACGTTTGTAGAAGTAGAACACCGAGTTCAAATCAGCAACCGCTGCTTCTGCGTTGATTTCAGAGTAATTCTGCGCCACCTCAAGCCACGGTGTGCCTTCGGTAAAACCAGCGTGCTTTTGGCTGTTCCACTGCATTGGCGTACGTGAGTTATCACGCGACTTCTGCGCCAAAATCGCCATCATCTCTTCGTGTGATACGCAATCGCGGTTGACCATGATGTCGTACATATTGGTGCTTTCTACGTCGCGGTACTGGCTGATCTCAGTGTAACCAGGGTTGGTCATACCAATCTCTTCACCTTGATAAACATACGGCGTGCCTTGCATCATATGTACAGACGCCGCCAGCATTTTCGCTGACTCGACGCGGTATTGTTTATCATCACCTAAGCGGCTGACCACACGAGGTTGATCGTGGTTACACCAGAACAGTGCGCCCCACCCTTTGCCATTTAAGCCCGTTTGCCAATGGTTGAAGATCTGCTTTAACTGAATGAAATCAAACGGCGCTTTGGTCCATTTTTCACCATTCGGATAATCGACTTTCAGGTGGTGAAAATTGAACACCATCGACAGCTCTTTGCCATCTAATGAAGAGTATTGCTGGCAGTGCTCTAGCGTGGTCGAAGACATTTCCCCCACCGTCACGCTTCCGTACTTTTGAAACACGGCTTCGCTGATTTCTTGCAGATATTCGTGCACGCGAGGACCATCCGTATAGAAACGGCGGCCATCGCCAATATCATCACTTGGGAAGTCTTGCTGTTTAGAAATCAGGTTGATGACGTCGAGACGAAAACCATCCACGCCTTTGTCTGCCCAGAAACTGATGACTTCTTTGACTTCTTCACGCACCACTGGGTTTTCCCAGTTCAAATCCGCCTGCTCTTTAGCAAAAAGGTGCAAGTAGTACTGCCCTGTCGCGTCATCCAATTCCCAAGCATTGCCTCCAAACTTCGATTGCCAGTTGTTAGGTTCTGCGCCCTCAACCGGATCTTTCCAGATGTAGTAGTCACGGTATGGGCTGTTTTTGTCCCCTAACGCGGATTGGAACCAATGATGCTCAGTCGACGTGTGGTTCACTACAATGTCCATGATGATACGAATACCCAACAGATGCGCTTCTGCCAGCAAGGTATCGAAATCTTCCATAGTGCCGAACTGTGGATTGATCGCGTAGTAATCGGAAATGTCATAACCGTTATCAACCATAGGAGACTGATACACTGGCGTCAGCCAAATCGCATCCACACCAAGGTGTTTTAGATAATCCAGTTTAGAAATGATCCCTTTAATGTCGCCCGTGCCTTTACTGCCACTGTCACAAAAGCTTTTTGGGTAAATTTGGTAGATGGTTGCGGTTTTCCACCAGCTCTCATCATGCTTGGTCATAGCCATTTCTAACACTCACTTACCAGTAATCGGAAACTTAAAATTTGAAAAGAAAAACAGGAGGAGGCAGCCAAGTCACTGCCTCAAATTGAATTACGCGTTTGCCGCTTCAAGCTCACCTTTCGCTTGTGCACGCTTATAGAGAATTAATGTTAATGCGGCAGGTACCACCATCGCGACTAGCATCGCCAGAGCAAAGATGCCCCAGAACTGCGGTTGGATAGATAAGATACCCGGCAAGCCGCCTACGCCGATACCGTTCGCCATTACGCCCGCACTACCACAGATAGCAGCAGCACATGCACTACCGATCATCGCGCTCAACATTGGGAACTTGTATTTCAAGTTGATGCCGTACATGGCTGGCTCTGTTACACCAAGGTAGGCAGAAATCGCCGCAGGCACTGAGATTTCACGCTCATCCTGCTTTTTACTGATGATAATGATGCCAACCACTGCCGATGCTTGAGCAATGTTCGATAGTGCAATTAAAGGCCAAATCGGAGTACCACCCAATTCTTGCATCAACTGTAAGTCAACGGCATTGGTTGTGTGGTGGATACCAGTAATCACAAGTGGCGCGTATAAGAAGCCAAAGATGGTAGAGCCAATCATCGCGAAGTCACCGGTCATGGCCGCTTTGGCTGCGAATGCCACGCCATCACCCAACATACGACCAAATGGACCAATGATAGAGTGCGCAAGAATCACAGACACAATGATGGAAACAAACGGTACTACTACTAGGTAAAGGTAAGACGGAATGATGCGTTTTAAGTGCGTTTCGATAAACGCCAGTGCCATACCCGCTAACATCGCTGGAATCACCTGCGCCTGATAGCCCACTTTCTCAATAACAAACAATCCGAAATCCCAGACTTCTGGTGCTTGTTTACCGATCAAGTACGCGTTCATTAACTGCGGCGAAACCAACGTCACACCAAGCGTGATGCCCAGAATCGGTGTACCACCGAGCTTTTTCACGGTCGACCAACACACACCAACGGGTAGGAAGAAGAAAATCGCTTCACCAATTAACCATAGGAATGAGTGAACAGTTGCCCAAAACTGACTGATTTCCGTTAGGGTTTGACCATCAAACATTTTGATGTCGCCAATCACATTACGGAAGCCAAGGATCAGACCACCAGTGATGATCGCAGGCAGCAACGGTACAAAGATTTCTGCAAGGTGGGAAATACCACGCTCAACAATATTCATGTTTTGACGAGCAGCGTTCTTGGATTCGTCTTTGCTCGCTTCACTTTTACCGCTTAGCTCGATCAGTACTTTGTAAACCTCATCAACTTCAGTGCCGATGACGACTTGGAATTGACCTGCGTTGGTAAAACAGCCTTTCACCATACGCAAGGCTTCTAACTGTTTCGTGTCCGCTTTGTCCGTATCATTTAGAACAAAACGCAAGCGAGTTAAACAGTGGCTTACACTGGCAATATTGTCCGCCCCCCCGACCAGCTCAATAAGACGCTCCACGTCTTTACGCGCAATCTTACTCATAACTTTGTCCACCCCGTATTGGATACATTCGATTCATCATTTTATTTTTATAAATGGGAACATTCCCATTTCTTAATTTTAATATTGCCACCCAAAGACAAAAAACAAAATGGGAACAGTCCCATTAATTGAGAATGATCACAGTATAATTTTAGAGCAGATCGTTTTAGAACGGGTTAACGGCAAACAGGATGTTGAGTGAAGTGAACGACTTCTTCATCGCCATTTAATTGATTAATCAGCATCTTAGCGGACTTTTCACCCGCAAGGGTATAACCCGGGTCAACACTAAATACTTTAGGGAAAAGGAAAGAAAGCAACTCGTTACCACCCACGCCTGTCACGACCACGTCTTCACGGCCTAACTCTTGAAGACGCTTAATTACGCCCAATGCAATGGTATCGCTGGCACACACAATGGCTTGCGTGTCTGCTTTTAGAACGTGATCCACCAACTGATAAGCACTTTCATGGCTAAGCTTACCGGTTTGGAAACAAGGTGTGAGTTGTTTGCGTTGACACCAAGCTTTATAAGCATTTAAACGCGCCAAGCCTGTGGTTTTGTCTTCAGGATCAACACCAATGTAAGCAATGCGAGATAAAGCTTGCTGCTCAAGATGAGACAAAGCCATGTCTATCACGCCTTGGTTATCATAATTGATGGAAGAGACGTTATTGGTATCCATCGCAATCACCACAATGCGATTTCCCCACTCGGCTAAGGCTTGCTCATCGCACCCAGTAAAGCCAAACACGATCACCCCATCCACATTGCGACGCTTAAGCACGTTTAGATGCTCGTTGGTTTTGTCGCGATCAAATTGGCTTTCCATGATCACCGCGTCATAGCCAGCGGAATACAATGCATTGAGCATTGTACCAACTGCGCGATTTTCGGATGGTGAGTCCAGACGGGAGATAATAACACCGATGACTTTTTGGCTACCGCCTCGCATTGATTGCGCAGATTTGGACGGTACATAGCCAGATTCACGAATGATTTGCTCTACTTTCTCTCGCGTTTGAGGTTTCACTTTTGGATCATTGGTAAGCACACGGCTTACTGTTGATTTGCCAACGCCTGCCAATTTCGCGATATCAAGAATGGTGAGTTTTTTGCTCATAAGTGATCAAACTAGAATGGATGAATGCTTAGGTGACTGAACTTTAACAGCAATAAAAGAAAAGGGAAGCAAACGCTTCCCTTAAACATGCAAATTGTGGTGTTATTTTTGTAAATACGCTGGCACATCTGCGATGCTATCGAGCACTACTGTAGCTAATGCTTCACCTTGCTCGGTGATTGGCTTACCTGTGCGAACCAGAATCTTAGTGCCAACACCTGCGGCTTCTGCTGCCATCATGTCTTCGGCTTTATCACCAATCATCACAGATTTTTCCATGTCGATTTTCAAGAAGTCGCGAGCAGAGATAAACATACCAGGTTTAGGTTTGCGGCAATCACAATCTTGCTTGTAGTCACCGATGCCATGCTCAGGATGATGTGGACAGTAGTAAAAACCATCAAACTCAACGCCATTATCAACGAAATTCCAGTCCATCCATTGTGTCAGAGACAAGAAACGGTCTTCACTGAATTTACCGCGCGCGATGCCCGATTGATTCGTTACAAGCACCAACAGGTAACCTTTATCTTTCAGCGCTTTTGTCGCTTCAAACACACCGTCAATGTACTCAAAATCATGTTCGTCATGAACGTAGCCGTGGTCAACGTTGATCACGCCGTCACGATCGATAAAAACAGCAGGTTTTGCCAAAACGTATTTCTCTATTAACTCGGTTTAATCAGATTATTACATACCTTATAAACTTCAACACTATCTAATTCGTTCTAGGCCTCGACAAAACGGTTGATTTGTTGGGCAAGAATCGGTAAATCTGAGGGTGTCCCTCCGCTCATCTTCTTGTTGGTATCTACGCCTCTTTCTTTCCAAAACAGAACATCCATACATTTAGACGTCTAGACGTAAAAATATCTATTGACTTCATTCTGGTTAACCCATAGCATCAACTGAGAATTGAGATAAAGCTCAAAATTAAGTTCTGTCAAAGGCCGTTTTTGACAGCGAAGTTCCCCTTATCTCTGGGCAGGTTGAAACATGATAGAAATAAAAAACGTCAATAAAGTGTTCTACCAAGGCAGTAAGGAAATCCTTGCCCTGAAAGACATTAACCTACACATCGCCAAGGGCACCATCTTCGGTGTTATCGGTTCATCAGGCGCTGGTAAAAGTACGCTGATCCGCTGTGTAAACATGCTAGAAGCACCAAGCTCTGGCTCCATCATCGTTGATGGCGTTGATTTAACAACACTCAGCAAAAAGCAGTTGGTCGAAACGCGCCGCAACATTGGCATGATCTTCCAGCACTTTAATCTGCTTTCGTCTCGTACTGTGTTTGATAACGTGGCTCTACCACTGGAACTGGCTGGCAAAGACAAATCGCAAATCACAACAAAAGTGACTGAGTTGCTAAAGCTCGTTGGCTTAGCGGACAAGCACGAAAGCTATCCGTCCAACCTAAGTGGCGGTCAAAAACAACGTGTGGCTATTGCTCGTGCATTGGCATCCGACCCAAGCGTACTGTTGTGTGACGAAGCCACCAGCGCACTGGATCCTGCAACGACTCAATCCATCCTTGAGCTATTAAAAGAGATCAACCGCAAACTCAACATCACGATTCTACTGATCACCCACGAAATGGAAGTGGTAAAAAGCATCTGTCACGAAGTGGCGATCATCGGTGGTGGTGAATTGGTTGAGAAAGGCACGGTTGGCGATATTTTTGCGCACCCGAAAACGGAACTGGCTCACGAGTTCATTCGTTCCACATTGGATCTTTCCATTCCAGAAGATTACCAAGCGCGTTTGCAACCAAATCGCGTTGAAGGCAGCTACCCTCTTGTCCGTATGGAATTTACTGGCGCAACCGTAGATGCACCGTTGATGTCGCAGATTTCGCGTAAGTACAACATCGACGTCAGCATTCTGAGTTCCGATCTTGATTACGCCGGCGGCGTGAAGTTCGGCATGATGGTCGCAGAGCTGTTTGGTAATGAACAAGACGACAGTGCAGCAATTGAATATCTGCGCGAACACAACGTAAAAGTAGAGGTACTTGGTTATGTCCTTTAATACGATTTTTGAATGGCTAAGTTTAAACAGCAAACTACTTTTAGGTGCTACGTGGGAAACCATCTACATGGTCGCGGTTGCTGGCGTAGTGGGTTTTGCGGTCGGCATTCCATTGGGGGTGATTCTGCATATTACTAAGAAAGGCGGCTTGCTAGAAAACACCAAACTGAACGGAATTCTTGGTGCAGTGGTTAACGTTGGGCGCTCAGTTCCTTTCCTTGTTTTGATGGTTGCGATCATTCCAGTAACTAAGATGTTAGTGGGCACTTTCATTGGTACAACTGCGGCAATCGTTCCGCTGACTATTGGTGCGATTCCGTTTGTCGCTCGTCTCATTGAAGGGGCATTGCTGGAAGTACCAACTGGCTTGGTTGAGGCTGCGCAATCCATGGGCGCAACACCAACGCAAATCATCACAAAAGTTCTCCTACCAGAAGCAATGCCGACTATTGTTAACTCAGTGACGATTACTCTAGTGACATTAGTGAGCTACTCTGCGATGGCAGGAACGGTGGGCGGCGGCGGCCTCGGTGACGTAGCCATCCGATACGGCTTCCACCGTTACGACATTACTATCATGGCAGTAACCGTTGTGATGTTGATTGTTCTAGTACAAATTATTCAGTCTATCGGTGACGCAGTGGTGCGCCGTGTAGACCACCGATAAGCATTGAAAATACATATTATAAGGAGATAAACATGAAATTTAGCCTTAAAGGTCTTTTGACTGTAGCAACTGCTGCTTCTGCTCTTGTTCTAGCGGGTTGTGGCGATAAAGAAGTGGACGTTAACAAGGTAAAAGTTGGCGTAATTGCAGGTGCTGAAGCGCAAGTTGCTGAAGTAGCGGCAAAAGTAGCGAAAGAAAAGTACAACCTAGACGTTGAACTGGTTACGTTCACGGACTACGTAACACCAAACGCTGCGCTAGATGACGGCTCTGTAGACGCGAACGCTTTCCAACACAAACCTTACCTAGATCAACAAGTTAAAGATCGCGGCTACAAACTGGCTATCGCAGGTAACTCGTTTGTTTACCCAATCGCAGGTTACTCAAAGCAAGTAAAATCAGTGGATGAAATTCAAGATGGCGCACGCATCGCGGTTCCAAACGATCCAACCAACCTAGGTCGCTCACTACTGCTTCTTGAGCAACAAGGTTTGATCACTTTACGTGATGGCGTTGGTCTACTCGCTACAGTACGTGACATCGTAGGCAACCCTAAGAACATTGAAATCATTGAGCTAGAAGCACCGCAACTTCCTCGCTCTCTGGATGACGTAACGCTGTCTATCATTAACACCACTTACGCAAGCTCTATCGACCTGTCTCCAGAGCGTGACGGTGTGTTTGTTGAAGATAAAGAATCTCCATACGTAAACCTAATCGTAGCGCGTGAAGAGAACGTTAATGCTCAAAACGTACAAAACTTCGTAAAAGCTTACCAAACTGAAGAAGTTTACGAAGCAGCGAAAAAACTATTCAAAGGCGGCGTAGTGAAAGGTTGGTAATCCCGCTTTTCTAAAACCGAACTATTCGAAAACAAAAGGGCTGATGTGAAAACATCAGCCCTTTTTAGTCTTTCTCAATCTATCAGTTAGACCAAGTAAGAACCTATTTAATATGATCCCAAGAGATGTTCGAAACAATTCGGCACGAGTCGCACTTAAAATAGAAGATGTCATGTAATGGCTCATCAAGCAGCCATTCTCCACCACACTTCGGACACTTACGTGCTTTCTCGCTCTCCAACGACTGACCGCCCACACGATACTGATAATAGTAAGTTGGAATCTTGGTGATGTATTCGATACGACCACGCAAATCCCAACCGCGGCGGAACAACACACTGTCTACGTCGCAAATTTCGTGCAGCGCCGCATGCTCTGCGCGGCACCCGCCCGCCATTTGGATTTCATCGCACGCTTGCCATTCCGTCTGCCATTTGATGACTGCTTTATGATCGCCATTGAGTGTCGGATCATTACGATACAGTGGAATTGGCAACAAGGTTTCACCACTGCGCAGTGGCGAGCATGTGTGCACATACGTCGTGTAGAGCACTTGCCAACTTGGCGCTTCGTCTTCGGCCGCTTGTTCTGAATTTAAATCACGACCAAGCATACGCATTTTCGGCGCAAGCAAAGACGCATCCGACAAACGATTCATGCACACTTTAACGAAATCTGAATGATAACGCGGATGCAAACTGTCTTGCTCCGGACAAACCACGCGCACAAAAAATTCGCCATCGCCCATCACTATCGGGAATTCACGACCTAGCACTTGGCCGTTGTAACGTAACGCATCCATCAAACCGTTAATGGCTTTATCTACCGCACTGACGGTGGTGTTATCAAAACACTCAAATTGCAACTCAACAACGTACATGCTTACACCGCAGCCTCAATTTTGGCCAAAAACTCCACAACATTCTCTGCGAGCACTTCGCGCTTATCTGTTCCTAAACGCTCTAAAATCACATTGCCCGTTAAGTTACAAATTGAAATCACGTCCAATTCTGCATCCGTCGCTGCGATAAACACCGTCGGTTTTAGCTTTAGACGACGCTGTGTCACCAAGTGACCCAAAATGTTCTCTTGTAAACGAACAAAATCGTCATCGCTCCAAACTTGAAGCAATGTCAGAGGATTCGTCTGCCACGTTGCGTCCATATCTGCACTGTATTGAGATCCATAAAACGCTTTAATGTCTTCATGCAGCGTCAACTCAATCGCATTTTCAACGTTAGTGAAATCCGCCATCTCTTCTCGCGGGAATGCTTTCCACAATGCCACGCCGTCACACTTCTCTTCGACACATGGAGAAACAAGATCAGCAAGCTCCTCATTGCGAGGCAATTCATTATGCTTATTTTGCCAAGCTTGTTGGTAGCGCAGGCTGAAGTCTTGTAGCGCCTGAGTAACGGTTTGGGTCATGAAGGTCTCCTCATTCCTTATTTGTCAGATAGCAGAATTTGCCGGATAGCAATTAATCAGCGGATTCAGTAAAATTCTCGCCATTCTAATCGAAAACGACCACAAAGTATGAGCAAATATTCTGACGCTAAAGAGCTTGCTGGCCTGACGCTGGGTAAAAAGACTGAGTACGCTAACCAGTACGATGCAAGCCTACTGCAACCTGTACCTCGCAGCCTAAACCGTGATGACCTTGAACTAGGCGACACCTTACCTTTCTTGGGACATGACATTTGGACTCTGTACGAACTGTCTTGGCTAAACAGCAAAGGCTTGCCTCAAGTGGCCGTTGGTGAAGTGTACATTCCTGCAACCAGTGCAAACTTAATTGAGTCGAAGTCATTTAAGCTCTACCTAAATAGCTACAACCAAACCCGTTTCGCGAGTTGGGAAGAAGTAGCAGAGCGTTTAACGCAAGACCTATCCGCGTGTGCGGGCGAAAAGGTATTGGTCGAAGTGAACCCTGTAGGTCACTACACCAACCAACCTATCGTGACAATGGAAGGCGAATGCATTGACGACCAAGACATTGAAATCAACAGCTACGATTTTGATGCTGATTTGCTAGCAGGTGCTGCTGGCGAAGATCAAGTGGAAGAAGTGTTGCATAGCCACCTATTGAAATCGAACTGTTTGATCACCAACCAGCCAGACTGGGGCAGCGTTGAAATTCGCTACCAAGGTGCCAAGATCGATCGTGAGAAGTTGCTGCGCTATTTGGTGTCTTTCCGTGAACACAACGAGTTCCATGAGCAATGTGTAGAACGTATTTTCACTGACCTGATGAAATACTGCCAACCAAACAAATTGACGGTGTTTGCGCGTTACACTCGTCGTGGCGGCTTGGATATCAACCCTTACCGTTCGACAGAACAAGATAAGCCAGCTCATAATCATCGCATGGCTCGTCAATAATAGCGTGATAGGCAGAAATAAGTTCGGCAATCAAGAGGATTGCCGGGCGTTTTTATTGCCCAAGCATGTTACTATACCAAACGACTTCAACCGGCTATAAAAAGCAAGTTGAAGTCATTTGGGTTTATCCGCTATCTAAAACAGTTCGAGGGAACGAAAAGAATGTTTTGGGACAGTTCGCGTCTAATTAAATTAATAGGCTTTTTTTGTCTACTCTTGGCACAGCCACTCAACGCGACCATTTTATCTTCGGCTTTGCTTAACGAAGCACAACAACTGGCTGAGATAGAGCCAGCTCAAGCAAAGCAAGCAGCCAAAAACTACTTATCGCAACGCGAACTGACCGAACGTAAAGAAAGCGGCAGCCCTTCAGCGATGTCTCGAGAAGAGACCGATCGCAGCATTCGTACCCCAGCCAGCACCATCGAAGCACACAAGATCATTGCGCAAGCCGACTATACGATGGGCAATGTCCGCTCAGCGATCGATAACCTCAATGAAGCAGAAAAGCTCGCGAAAGAATATCAACTGCCTTACATGACTTTGGATGTGCAACTCATGCGCAACCAAATGATTTGGATGTACGACCACAACTATTCAGCTGCCGAAGACACCCTCAATCAAATTGAAAAACAGCTAGACGAAGCCGACTCTGTACTTCAACGTACAGACAGCGTCCGTTATCGTATGGTGATGCAACGAGCCCTGCTAGCGGCTCATCGTGGCGATAACGTTGGCGCAGAGCGTTTGTATGCTCAAGCGAAAAGCATGCTTGAGGACAGTCGTTCCGATTTGGCCTTAATTGATTACTACACTTCTGTTGGTGAGTTTTACCTTAACAGTAAAAAATACAACCTTGCGCTTTCAGAACTGCTTTACGGTTATTGGCAGTCCATCGAAAGTGACAGCGGTACTCGCCTTGCCAAAGTAAACCGCTTGCTGGCGAGACTTTTCCAAGAGCGTCGTGTGTACGACAAAGCCATTGAATATCTGTCTCAGGCTGCAGATTTCTACGACTCTTACCCAAGCTCCCCTATTTTGGCCGATGTGCTTGAACAAATGGGCGACATCTATTTTTATCAAGGCAAGTTCAATCTTGCTTTGGTGCACTACTTCAACGTACTGGATCACGAAAGCACCAGTCGTAATATCAATCGCACCATTAAGATTCGGTTGAGCTTGGCTGCGACTTACCTGCAACTCTACAACTACGCACTTGCAGAGCAATATCTGGAACGTGCGACAGAGTTACTGGAATACGCGGATATCCCTCAGCTTGAAGCGAAAGCCGCCCTACTTCAGTCTGGTCTCGCCTATCATCAGAACGACAGCAAAAAAGTAATTGAAAACGCGAAGAAAGCCTTAGAGCTTGTCAAAAAGGCGCCGGAAAACAAAAACTTCATCAAGCAGCAATCTTACCGTTTGTTGGGCTTGGGTTACGAACAGGCGGGCGAATATCAACTGTCACTGCAAGCGTACAAAAAATACACCAGCTTAGTGCGTTTGGAGCAAAAACAACTCAACCAAATTAGTGAAGATGCGTTCCGTCAGCAAAAAGAGTTTGCGGAACAGACCATTCACTATGTCGGTCAATCAGAGCGTCTAGAGCAGGTGGAAATGGAACACCGTAAGTTCCAGAAAATTTCCTTTGCCCTATTCATCACCGTTCTGGTTATGTTTTTGTTCATTATGCGCCGCGGCGTGATCATGCAGCGCCAAGCGGGTGAAATCGAAAAACTTCGTAACGACCTCTTTACCCATTCCCGCTCTCGCTTACGTAATCTGCGCATGCTGAACGTGAAGTTGTCTCGCTCACTGAAAAAATCGCGTGACACTTTTGAACAGTGGCAAATGGGTGAACTTATCCATGAACCGCTCAACGACCGACTACGTTTTGTGATGATCGACCTACCGTTCTTACGCAGCATGTACGTTCAAAATGGTTACAAAGCGGGCTTGGAATTAGAACGCGCATTCGGAGAATACCTAGCAGAGCGCATCGAAAAACCGGCACGTTTGTACCACTTCTCGGATGCAAACTTACTCTACATCGAACCTAACGCAGACCGCGACGCCTCTGCCGAAGTCATGTTTGAAAAATTCCAAGCGTGGGTAGACGAATTTGCGACTCAACATAACGTCAATCGCATCATTCGTATGGGCATCAGCGACTACCCATTCTTGCCTCGTGCTTACACCGCTATCAATGATGAAGAACTGCTCGATTTACTGCTACTTGCGACGCATATTGCACGCGAAGTTAGCCTCAAAGATAAACAAAGTCATTGGGTATTTTTGAAAGCCATTGACAACGCGCCAGCAGCGAGCTTTGCAACCGGTAACATAAGAACCGCTTGCCAACACGCCATCAACCAAGGCCTGATCAAGATCCACTCCTCTTACAAGAATGAGGACGACATCAAGAAAATATTAAAAAATGGATAATTAACCATCGGTTAAGCGTAATAACTAATGACGCTATAAAGTTTTTTGTTATTATCAGTTAATTGTCAGTAGTACATGGACTTAACCGTAGTCGTTTCATGGGAATCTTGGAATCCGATATTCAGTCGCAGCTTCATCAGCTGAGTTGTCAACTTGACCAACTCAGGCTGACACATCGTGATACTTCGCTCAAATTTAAGCGAGAACAACAAGTTCTCAAGCGCGTTGTGGCATCTTTGTCGTCTGCTTGCCAAGGCTCAAACACCCAAGTTGCTAACTATCTGTTTGAAATTCAGCAAGAGCTGCAACATCAAAAAGACATCAGCACTCTGATCCCGCGTTTGGCGGTACTTGAAAGAATGCTCAAACAGCAGTCGAAAACGATGGATAAACAGAACGGCTACCTCGATGAACAAATCAAACACAGTGGTGAGACACTCCAACGTGTTACGGGTTTGCCAGCGCAGTTAAAACGCGAACTGCGCAACTTAATGAGCTTCTCGGAAGTACACGCAGGGAAGAAAGTCGATCAAGCTACCCGTCTACTGAGCATCTACGAACGCGCGATTAAAATCATCACTTCGAACTCGCGTTTACAACTCAGCGAATTCGAAAACAACCCAGACAAATCTCAACTAGAATGCCTCGCCGTCGATCTACAACATACGATTACAGAACTTGATTTTGAAGGCGAATGTGGCGAGAGACTGCTTGATATTCGTGCAAAACTGTTGCTTGGCGTGAATGCAGAATCCTTAATCGAGCTGACGTTAAGCACTCTGAAGTTAGTCGTCGAAGCGACTAAGTTTGAGCGTAAAGCATCAAGCCAATTTCTCGATCAGTTAAACTCTGCTCTGGCGAGTAACCTCAAAACCGTCCATCAAAACGTCGATCAACACCATACTTATTTTGAGCATCGCCAAGAGCTAAATGCAGAAATGAATGGTTTGGTTGAACTCAGCCAACAATCTCTCGACCAAGCACAGGATTTAGCAGAACTCAAACAAGAAGTCGCTCCATTGCTGGCCAAAATGGCCTCGTTAACCGAGCGCCTCAAGATGACGGAAGAGAGAGAACAGGCCCTGCAAGAGCGTTTAAGCTACAGCAAAAACCAGCTTGAAGCGGTGTTTGAAACCACACAAGATTACCGTCGCCGCTTAGACGACCAGACACAGCGAATGTTGCTTGATCCACTCACGAAGGTTTACAACCGAACAGCATTTAACGATCGTCTTGAGCTCGAATACCGCCGTTGGATTCGCTCTCAACAAAATCTACGAGTGGTACTGTTTGATGTCGATAACTTCAAAGCCGTAAACGACAGCTATGGTTATACCGCTGGTGATAAAGCGCTGAAGATCATCGCTCGTGCTATCAATAAGCGCGTGTCTGATACCGAAACCGTCGCTCGCTTTGGCGGTGAAGAGTTTATTCTGCTGATCCCAGAACAAAGTGAAGAATACACTTTAGAACTGATGAAGAATATTCAGCGCGATATCTGTCAGCTGCCGTTTAAGTTCCGCGAGCAAAACATCATCATTACTCTGACAGCCGTCTCTACTTCATTTAAGGAATCAGACGCACCAGAATATGTGCTCGATCGCCTTGGGCAAATGCTCACTGACGCTAAAAAACGGGGCACAAACCAGCTAAACTGGAACTAAAAACCGTTCAAAAAACAAGCAAACAAACACTTTCACCCCCTCTCAAACGCTCATAACCTCCCATTTTCAACGAGTTATCACATTTATCCCCTTTCAGTCTGCTAAGCTGTTAAAACCCAAGTCACTTCAAGATGATGTATTCATTCATGACGAATATGGCATCTTGAGGTTGCTTGGGACTCGATAACCATAAAACCAAACCCTCCAGCCATCTGAGTAAAACGACACGTACAACTAAGTAAGATGCGTTGGAACTATCCCTCAAAATAATGCAACACAAGGAGGCGTTATGATTACCCATATAAGCCCCGCAGGTAGCATGGACTTGCTATCCCAACTGGAAGTTGAACGCTTAAAGAAAACCGCTTCGAGTGATCTTTACCAGCTTTATCGTAACTGTACGTTAGCGGTATTGAACTCTGGTAGCCACACAGATAACTCCAAAGAGCTTCTCGATAAACACCAATCGTTTGATGTGAATGTAGTGCGCCGCGAGCGTGGCATTAAGCTAGAGCTGACCGACCCACCAGAGCATGCGTTTGTCGATGGAGAGATCATTAAAGGCATTCAAGAACACTTATTCTCTGTACTGCGTGACATCGTTTACGTGAACATGCACTTGGCTGACAGCCAGCGCCTAAATCTCACTAACCCAACGCATATTACCAACCTTGTGTTTGGTATTTTGCGTAACGCAGGCGCGCTCACTCCCGGTATTGAACCAAATCTCGTCGTCTGTTGGGGCGGCCATTCAATCAATGGCGTTGAATACCAATACACGCGTGAAGTGGGTAACGAGCTTGGCTTACGTGAACTTAATATCTGTACGGGTTGTGGACCAGGTGCGATGGAAGGCCCGATGAAAGGAGCGGCAATCGGTCACGCTAAACAGCGTTACACCGAGCAACGCTACCTTGGCTTGACGGAGCCTTCAATCATTGCCGCTGAGCCGCCAAATCCAATCGTTAACGAGCTGATCATCATGCCGGACATCGAAAAACGTTTAGAAGCGTTTGTTCGTATGGCACATGGTATTGTGATCTTCCCGGGTGGTCCGGGTACTGCCGAAGAGTTGCTGTACATTCTTGGTATCATGATGCATCCAGACAATGCTGATCAGCCGATGCCGATTGTGTTAACCGGACCAAAAGAGAGCGAAGAATACTTCCGTTCTATCGACGCGTTTATTCGCGATACCTTAGGTGAAGAAGGTCAAAAACACTACCAAATCGTCATTGATGATCCTGCAGAAGTTGCACGTATCATGAAGCGCTCGATGGAAGATGTACGCCTTCACCGTAAAGAAAAAGGCGATGCTTACAGCTTCAACTGGTCATTGAAAATCGAACCGGATTTCCAACTGCCGTTTGACCCAACGCATACATCAATGGAAGGGTTGAATTTGAACTTGGATCAAGAACCTCAGGTTCTGGCGGCTAACTTACGCAAAGCCTTCTCTGGTATTGTGGCAGGTAACGTCAAAGCCGAGGGCATTCGCGAAATCGAATGCAAAGGTCCATTTTCCATTCATGGCGATCCTGTACTGATGAAGAAGCTCGACAAGCTACTGCAAGACTTCGTTGAACAGCATCGAATGAAATTGCCAGGCGGTTCTGATTATGAACCATGCTATCGAATTGCCCATCCATAAATTGGTGGTCGATAGTCTGGCTTGCATTCGTTACACTAGGGGCAACGCCCCTTTTTTATTGCTAAGTCATTATGTCTATTCATCTTGTTATTATTGATGCCCTCAACTTGATTCGCCGTGTGCACTCTGCACAACCGGATCCAACTGACATCGCAAGAACCATCACGACGACTCAGCGAACCCTTACGCGTATTCTTTCCGAAGCGAAACCAACACATATCATCGCGGTGTTTGATCACCATGAACAAGATAGAGGTTGGCGCGCTGAAATCCTTCCTGACTACAAGCAAAATCGCAAACCGATGCCAGAGCCGCTGATGCAAGGTTTGGATGCCATCCAACAAGCATGGTGGGAACAAGGTATTGATTCACTGCTATCAGAAGGCGATGAGGCGGACGATTTAGTTGCAACACTGGCGACCAAAGTGGCAAGCCACGGCGAGAAAGTAACGATCGTTTCAACCGACAAAGGCTACTGCCAGTTACTTTCACCGACACTGCAAATTCGCGATTACTTTCAACACCGTTGGTTGGATGAGCCGTTTATTGAGAAAGAGTTTGGCGTAAAGCCAAGCCAGCTCGCTGATTATTGGGGGTTAACTGGCATTAGTTCGAGCCAAGTGCCGGGCGTTCCGGGCATTGGACCGAAAGCTGCCAAAGAGATCCTAACTCAATTTGAAGACATTGAAGCGGCCTACGCCAGCGATGAACTTGCACCAAAATATCGCAAGAAGCTGGATGAAAACATTGAGTCTGCACGTCTATGTAAACGAGTAGCGGCGTTGAAATGCGATATCGAGCTCGGCTTTAACCTGCAAGACATTCGCTTTACCGGACCAAATAAAGCCGAGTAAGTACATCTCTTTTACGCTGTAAGTTTTGGGTTAGACAACACGTTTATAAAATCTGTTGTGTAACCCTTTACATTCACGGCAATGATATTTACCTCATCATTAACCTACAAGATACTGATTAGTTTATAAGCTAATTCACAGTCTTAGTGAGTAATTTCATTATTTTTAAATCCCTTAATAACGGAGAAAAATAATGAAAAACATCATCTTAGTATCTTTAGTCACACTCTTATCCTTCCCTACTCTTGCTGAAACTTGTGGTCAACACCTTGATAAAGGCATACCTTCAAGCAACAGCGATCAGTTCCTTTGCCGAGATGGCTATGCGGTTGGGTACAACTACAACACCAAAAATGCAGACTGGGTTGCCTACCACATTACCGCAGAAAGCGTGAACATCACCAACAAACGCAGTAACGCCTTCCAAGAAGACACTGAAATGCCGGATTACGCGCGATCTACCCTAGCGGACTACAAAGGCTCAGGATACGACAGAGGGCACCTTGCGCCGTCAGCGACAATGGATTTCACCCAAGAGTCAATGAAGCAAAGCTTTTTGATGAGCAACATGTCACCTCAACTGCCGGGGTTTAACCGAGTTGGTTGGCGCGTTCTAGAAGAACATGTTCGTGATCTCGCCAATGAGTACAATGAGCTTTATGTGGTGACCGGACCGATTTACCAAGGTAACGAAGGAACAATCGGTAATGGCGTGGTGATCCCGAGCGCATTTTACAAAGTCATTCTTGATCCAAGCTTTGATGAAGCCATTGCGTTCATTGTCCCGCATCGTGATGTTTCAAGCTCTGAGTTAGCCAACTTTATTACCACTATTGACGAAGTTGAACGTCAAACTGGATTAGACTTTTTTGCTCAAACGCCAGATAGCATCGAAGACAACATGGAATCAGTAAAATGGGAAGAGATGTGGCCAACCAACCAGTAATTGAGTGACTGTCGCGATTCCTAAACCGCAATAAAAAAGCGCCTGAAGTAGGCGCTTTTTTGATAATGTTCAACCACATAGAAACGATAACTTAGTGCGGAGAGATATTAGATAGACACTGAATGTGAATCGTGATCTCTTCACGGTCATGATACAGATGCTTTGCTTGCAGCTTGAATTTCACCTTGTTCTCAATCAAGAACATTTTTAGATTTTCAAGATCTTGCAGTACTTCATCGTAACGGCCTTTCATTGGCAATTTCAGGTTAAAGATGGCTTCTTTAGCCCAACCTTTAAGCAGCCATTGGCCCATAAGATGTGCCACGCGAGCTGGTTTCTCAACCATATCACACACAATCCAAGTCACGTTCTTGCGGTCTGGTTCAAACTTAAAGCCATCCACCATGTGGTGCTTAATTTGACCGGTTTCCATCAAGCTGTCTGCCATCATGCCATTATCAACACAATGAACGAACATAGAACGTTTCACTAATTGGTACGTCCAACCACCTGGACATGCACCTAAGTCAACGCCCCACATGCCTGGCGCTAAACGCTCATCCCACTCATCTCGCGGAATAAATACGTGGAAAGCTTCTTCCAGTTTTAGCGTTGAACGGCTTGGTGCGTCTGCTGGGAATTTCAAGCGAGGGATACCCATAAAGAACTGCGAGTTGTTGCCTGGTAGTGAGTAACCCACATAACAATGACCCGGTGCGACAAAACAGATGTGTAGCACTGGCTTCTTCGCGTTGTCTTTATTCCACATCAAACCTTTACCACGCAACGCTTGGCGCATTGGTACGGTGAACTTGCGGCAGAACTTCAATAGCTCTTTTGCTTCGTTCGTGTCTGGCGTTTCGATACGTAGATCGCCACAACGTGGGAACGATTCAAACTCTGACAGCTCGGCAAGAATTGGGCTGATGCGGTCTTCACTTGGCAGCGCTTCAAACTCAGCCGCTACAGCAAACATCTGACGCGCAAAAATCAATGAGCTAAAGTCTAAGCCTTTAACTAGCTTCTCTGCGTCTCCATCTTGGTAACACTCGAAGACAACATAACCTGAGTTTTTCTTCACACGAGGGAAGCCATACACTTCCAACTGTGTCGCTTTGTCCTGAATTTCACCAGCACACTCTTTCTCAAAGCCGGAACGGCAATAGAGCATTAGTTGTTTCACTTGGAGACCTCTTTGATATTAAACGCAGCAAAAAAGAACAGACACCAGCCGATCATGAACATGAATCCTCCCATTGGGGTGATTGGTCCAAACCATTTAATGCCCGTCAGCGCCAGCGCGTAAAGACTGCCGCTAAAACAAAAGATGCCGATGATAAAGCAAATCGCCGCGATGAAAAAATATTTTTGCGCTTTTTGTCCCAAATTGAGCAGAAGCAAAATGGCACAAAATGCAACCGCTAAGGTGTGGATGAACTGATACAACACGCCCGTCTCAAACACGCCAAGCAAATAAGGCGCAAGCTTGGCTTTTAGGCCGTGCGCTGCGAAAGCACCTAGTGCAACAGAAACTAGTCCCGAAAGTCCCGTAAAAGAGAGTAACCACTTACTTTTCACTGTACACCTCATTGATGAATGCTGACAGTTGCTCTACTGCAAGTGCAATATTGCCCGCTTCGGTATGTCCCGAGCTCTTGCGCGGCTTAAAGCTATGGTCGCCATCAGGTAAGAAGCTCACTTTCACTTGCTGAGAAAAGACAAACTCATCAAACTCTTCACGCTTACCAAAAGTATCTCGCTCACCTTGAAGAATCAGAGTGGGCTTGTCGATGCTTGCAAGATGATCACCTTTGAATTTTTCTGGCTTACCCGGAGGGTGAAATGGAAAGCCTAAACAGGCAATGCCCGCCACCAGCTCGTGCTCTGCGAGTAAACTCGCCATTCTCCCCCCCATCGACTTGCCACCAATGACCACGGGAGAAGAAGCAAAGTGAGCGATCACTTCGCTGTATGCTTCGAGCAACTTTGGGGCGCGATCGGGCGGACGCTTTTTGCCATCTTCCGAACGTTTCACCATGTAAGGGAAATTAAAACGCACCACACGAATGCCTTGCTCAACTAATCCTTTGGCGACAGTAGTCATGAAGTCATGCTCCATCCCCGCCCCTGCGCCGTGAGCAAAAACAAACAGCGGCCCGTTTTCAGGCCCCTCAACTATCCACTGGCTCATCCAATACTTCCTCTTGTTCTTTTCTCGCCGTTGCCAGCATCCAATCTCTAAATGTCGCGATGCGTCCCATGTCTGCCTGCTGCTCATGGCACACCACATAGAAGGCATTTTTGGAGATAAGCACCTCATCAAACGGCGCAATCAGTCGTCCCGCTTCCATTTCTGGTTTTGCTAACACGTTGTTGCCCAATGCTACGCCTTGTCCGTGTGCAGCAGCCTGCAGCACCATAGTCGAGTGGCTGAAAATCGGACCGTGATTCACGTTAATGCCTTCGATGTTGTAGTGACGAGCGAACTGCTTCCAATCTTTGCGCGAAGTATCATGTAACAAAGTGTGTAATTTGAGGTCACTTAGAGATTCTAATGGTTTGTTACCTAAAAGTAACGAAGGTGAACAAAGTGGGATCAGAAACTCTTGGTACAGTTTATCCGCTCGCAAACCCGGCCAGTTCCCACGGCCATAGTAGATCGCTACATCTACATCATCAGTCAGTGAACCTTCATCCATATCCACAGCTTTGATGCGTACATCGATGTCTGGCTCTTGGGCATTAAAGTCCGCCAAACGAGGCACCAACCACTGAATGGCAAAACTCGGTGGCAAGCTGATGGTCAACGCACCTTTTTCACTACGTTCCAATACCTTATCGGTAGCTTCAGCAATCGAGGTAAAGATGTCTTTGATGTCGAGAAAGTAACTTTGCCCTTCTTCTGTTAACAGCAAAGAACGGTTACGGCGACGGAAAAGTTTTAGAGATAGAAACTCTTCTAGGGCTTTAATTTGATGACTCACTGCGGCTTGAGTCACAAATAACTCTTCTGCCGCACGCGTAAAACTGAGATGACGAGCGGCTGCTTCAAATACTCGAAGCGAATTTAAAGGAGGCAATCTGCGAGACATATGGGACCTCAAATAGGATTAGTTTTTTTAATCTGAAACATTATAAAATGTCCGTTGTCGAACAGCCAGATAAATTCTATATTTCACCCCGCAACACGAGCCTGAACGGCTTGATTTCCTTGGAAATCAATTGGCTTCGTTGTTGCGATGTTGTGTTTGCAAACTCGTATTTCGAGTTAGGTAGATTTCTACCATGATGTTTTGTCCACACTCCCTGTGACAAAACAGATACTTCCTGTATTTATTTTTGACCTGTCTGTCAAATTTGTTACACCGCCTTTTTAGGCGGTGTTTTTTTATCTAAAGAAAATCCCACCTTTCAAATCTGGCATCAACATCACTTTTTATCGCATTTCGGATTAATTATCGTTATATCAACACAACCAATATAGCTTTGCGATAAGCCTCAACATTATGCCGAGTTACGCTTATTTATTGCGCGATCAAAAACAAAAAAGCGCAAATTACATCAGCAATTTGCGCTTTGGGTCTGCTTAAGATCACCGCCATTGGCGGCCATCGAAAGTGTGTTTATTTACTGAGTGACTATGGACGGTAAACTTTCACGTTGTTAAAGCCTTGCTCTTGCAAGTAAAGCGCTTGCAGACGGCTCATTACGCCACGGTCACAGTACAATAGGTAAGTTTTCGACTGGTCCAGGTCACCGAACTGCGTACCCAGCTTGTAGAACGGAATATGTTTCACATCCACACCAGCGATTTCTAGTGGGTTATCGTCTTCCTCATCAGGGCTACGAATATCCAATACTACCGCGTGTTCTTCTACCGCTTGTACTTGCTCGACTTCTGGTGCCGCTTGCTCAGATTCTTTTGCGATATCACGAATGTCCATTTGACGCGCTTCGTAAACCACTTTCTCTAGAATGCTGAAGTCAAACTTCGCTTCTTCTGCTTCTAGCTTCTCTTTCACCGCTTTTACTGTTGGCTTCTTAGAGATCACGCCACAGTACTCTGGCATGGTTTTCGCGAAGTCTTCTGTACCGATTTCACGAGCTAAGTTGATGATGTCTTCTTTATCCCAGTTGATAAGAGGACGCAGAATCAGCGTATCCGTAACATTATCGATGTGACGAAGGTTCGTTAGCGTTTGGCTAGATACCTGGCCAAGAGCTTCACCCGTTACCAACGCTTCAATCTTAAACTTCTCAGCAATCATGCCAGCAGCGCGCATGAACATACGCTTCAAGATGACGCCCATTTGACCGTCATCTACTTTCTCAAGAATTTCAGCAACCACAGGTTCGAAATCAACAGAGATGAAACGCACCTTCGCTGATGAGCCGTATTTGTTCCATAGGTAGTGAGAAACCTGCTTAACGCCGATTTCATGAGCTGGGCCACCTAGGTTAAAGAAACAGTAGTGAACTTTAGAGCCACGTTTGATGTGTAGGTAGCTTGATACGCCAGAGTCGAAACCACCTGAGATCAGGCTTAGTACGTCTTCTTGAGTACCTAGAGGGAAGCCACCTAGACCTTTGTGACGTGCCAACACTTGGTTAAGTTTGTCACCCGACACTTCAACTTTTACCGTCACATCAGGGTTGTGCAATTTAACGCGTGCGCTTTCTACTGCTTGGTTTAGACCACCACCAACGTAACGTTCAAGCTCGATAGACGTGAAGTCATGCTTACCACGGCGTTTTGCACGAACCACAAACGTTTTATTTTCAATAAGCGGACGGCTAAGTTCCAGCACCTGCTCGTAGATGTCGTGCAGGTCTTTAAACTCAGATTGCTTCACTTCTAGAACGTGATGAATGCCTGGCGTGTGAGTCAGGATTTCTAAAACTTCAGCGTGGTATTCGTTGCTCTCAGAGGTCACTTCAATGTGATCACGACGGTTAAATACTGCGACAGACTCCGTGCGGCTCTTGACGATGTTACGAATGTTGCACTCTAAAATCTTTGTGAAGCGCTTACGCACAGATTCACTTTTTACAAAAATTTCTGGATGGGGCTTTACAATAAATTTCATAGTCTAATTCGCAGGTTAGTTTCGCAATCAACAATGAGTGAACTCTCATAACTATAGAATCAAATCGAAATCCGCGTGAAAGGCACGCCGTTTTCAACGATGTAATGAGCTCACTTTTAGGGCGCAAGATTATATACCCAAACAACCTTAAGATGCTAGGTGCAGCGAGAATGCCTTGGATTGTAGGCAAGGCTTCGATTTTAAGAACAAGCGACTCTCGACTAAAAATCTTCAATAAAAAAGCGAGCACTCTGCTCGCTTTTTATCTTCTGAACTATTTATAGACGCGCTTTGTTATTGAATAACGGGCACTTCTTCACTGTATAAAGGTTCACCTTGCATGATACTGATTTCAACACGACGGTTAAGTGCGCGGTTTTCATCAGAATCATTCGGCACCAAAGGCTCGGTATCCGCCATACCTCGCACACGAAGACGCTGATGCGAGAAACCTCTGACCTTTTCCATCTCTTGAACGACCGACACCGCACGCTGCGATGACAAGTCCCAATTCGAGCGATACAGCTCAGAATCCAAACGCTGATTGTCTGTGTGACCAGAGATTCGGACAATACCTGGCACATCTTTCACTAGCTCAGCAATCTGTCGCACTAATGGTCTGAACTTCGGTTGCAGGAATGCAGAACCTTCTGGGAATGCGCCTTTCTCTCGCATTCGTATAACGATTTGCTGACCGAGGTTCTCCACTTCAATCGCACCTTGTTCGATTTCACGTTCGAGCGCCTTCTTGATGCTCTCCATCAAGGTTTCCATCTCTTGTGACATCTCTTCAGACTGCTGCTGTTGCATGTCTGACTCTGCGGACTGATTGCTTTGCGTCGAGGTTTCCGGTGATTGACCGCCCGTCAGCTTGCCTTCATCACGCTTAGTACCACCAGCTCGGTCAGACTCACCTTCGTGGAATTCTAGCGTCTGCTGAGTGATATCCATGGTTTGTTGCATGATGACATCAATCGGTGTCGGCTCAGGACGGCCTGGTCTAAATTCTTGTGCGATGATGCTGGTGCCTTTAGGAATGTCTTTCACTTCCAGTTGGTTTTGCACACCAAATGCAAATTTCATCGAACCAGCAATCTGTTTGAACTTCAAAACATCCATTTCAGAGAATGAAAGCAGCAGTACGAAGAAGCACATCAACAGCGACATCAAGTCCGCGAATGTCCCCATCCACAACGGGAGACCGGGTGGCGGACAATCGCATTTGTTATCTTCATCATCCATCACAAATCTCCGCGATTACTCATCAATCTCAAGAGCACGTTTACCCTCGTTGAGGTAGTTCTTCAGGTAGCTGTCGATAACTCGTGGGTTTTGACCATCTTGAATGGCAAGTACGCCGTCCATGATCAAACGGCGGTTAAGCGTTTCTTGATCACGGCGTAAAGAAAGCTTATCGGCAATTGGGAAGAACAGCATGTTTGACAACACCGCACCGTAAAGTGTGGTTAACAGGGCTACCGCCATTGCAGGGCCGATCGCTTTTGGGTCATCCATGTTCGAAAGCATCGCAACCAGACCAACCAGCGTACCGATCATCCCCATCGCTGGAGCAACGTCACCAAACGCCCGGAAAACACCAGTGCCTTGCGTGTGTCGCTCATCCGTCAAGGCAATGTCTTTTTGCAACGCAGCGCGAACCACATCCGCATCGTGACCATCCACCAAAAGGTCAATGCCTTTCTGCATAAAGCTGTTGTTGATTTCCATCTCTTCCAAAGCTAGGAAACCGCCTTTACGCGCCGCATCAGCCATTTCAACAATCTTTGCGATGAGGTCTTCTGGCTCATCGGCTTTAAACATGAATGCCTTGCCTGCAATTTTCGCCGCACCAAAGAACTGGCCGAGCGTAAACTTCATCAATACTACAAATGCAGAGCCACCTACTACGATAAGGATCGATGTAACGTCGACGAACATGCCGATACTGCCACCTAGCACCATTGCCATGATGACGAAGGCAAAACCACCGATCAAACCTATTAGGGTTGCTAAATCCACAAAGCACTCCTCACGCTATTTTAATACTGCCGTTAGGCGGATTATTACTTGTATCGACAACTAGAACAGATTTTTTAGGAAAATCTTAGCTAATAGATCACAAATTAACGCCAACAACCTTAACTAAAATATGGGGTTTGTCTAATCAGACCCGTTTAGAGCCAATTTTGTGACAATTATGTAAGGTTAAATTTGACCAAGTAACTAGGCTAAGGTAACTTTCGTGCATCCTATTCAAGGCTTGATTAAGGCAGAAAAAAGATGGCGGTCAAGAAACCAGAAAACATGACCTTCGAAGCAACCATTGAAGAGCTTGATAGCTTGGTTGATCAATTAGAAAACGGCGATCTTGCCCTAGATGATGCCTTACGTAAATTTGAACGAGGCATTGCCTTAGCTCGTGCTGGCCAAACCAAACTGAGCGACGCAGAACAGCGCGTAAGCATTCTTCTTAGCGAAGATGACGAAGCCCCTCTTAGCGACTTCAAACCAGATTCAGAATAACCATCAGTAGTGAGCAATGTGATGCAACAGACATTGACGTCTTTCCAAGAAAGAAACAATCAGCAATTGAATTTGTGGCTAGAACAGCTTCCATATCAAGAGCAGCCATTGATTCAAGCAATGAAATACGGCCTTTTGTTAGGCGGCAAACGCGTTCGCCCATTTCTTGTTTACATCACAGGTCACATGCTCGGCTGTAAACCTGAAGATCTAGACACTCCAGCTTCAGCCATCGAGTGTATTCATGCCTACTCGCTCATCCATGACGATCTTCCTGCTATGGATGATGATGATCTGCGCCGAGGTCAGCCAACCTGCCATATCAAATTTGATGAAGCGACCGCCATTTTAACCGGTGATGCCCTACAAACTCTTGCTTTTACCATCATTGCTGACGGTCCGTTGAGCCCAAGCGCAGAAAACCAACGTGTCAACATGATCAAAGCGTTAGCTCACTCCTCTGGTGCGAACGGCATGTGTGTCGGCCAAGCATTGGATTTGGGTGCGGAGAATCGCCAAGTTTCTCTTGCAGAAATGGAAGATATACACCGTAAAAAAACCGGAGCTCTGATTGATTGTGCGGTAAAATTAGGTGCTCTGGCCGCTGGTGAAAAAGGTATCGAGGTTTTACCTCATTTAGAACGCTATTCAAAAGCAATTGGTTTGGCGTTTCAGGTTCAAGACGATATTCTTGATATCATTAGTGACACAGAAACATTGGGTAAACCTCAAGGTTCAGACCAAGAACTGAACAAAAGCACTTACCCATCCCTGCTGGGTTTAGAGGGATCCATTGAGAAAGCTCACACTCTATTACAGGAAGCACTTCAAGCATTGGAAGCTATCCCATACAATACTCAGTTACTCGAAGAGTTCGCCCGATACGTCATCGAGCGCAAAAACTAACACTATAAGCGCGCATTTATATGACTCTTGATATTTCAAAGTACCCAACACTGGCGTTAGCAAATACACCGGAAGAATTGCGTCTTCTTCCAAAAGAAACATTACCAACTCTGTGTGATGAGCTGCGAACGTATCTGCTAAATTCAGTGAGCCAATCTAGCGGACACTTAGCGTCTGGCTTAGGCACCGTAGAGCTAACTGTGGCTCTGCATTATGTTTACAACACACCCGTAGATAAACTTATCTGGGATGTTGGTCATCAGGCTTACCCACATAAAATTTTGACGGGTCGTCGCGATCAAATGCCAACGATTCGTCAGAAAGACGGCTTACACCCTTTCCCTTGGCGCGAAGAGAGCGAGTACGACACGCTATCAGTTGGTCACTCTTCTACTTCCATCAGTGCAGGGCTTGGCCTAGCCATCAGCGCTCAAAAAGAAGGGAAAGGTCGTAAAGTCATCAGTGTGATTGGTGATGGTGCGATTACTGCAGGCATGGCATTCGAAGCCATGAACCACGCAGGCGATGTTCACCCTGACATGTTGGTGATTCTGAACGACAATGAAATGTCGATCTCAGAAAACGTTGGCGCTCTGAACAACCACCTAGCGAAAGTGCTTTCCGGTAGTCTTTACACCTCTATCCGTGAAGGTGGAAAAAAAGTGCTATCAGGTGTGCCACCAATCAAAGAACTGGTTCGTCGCACTGAAGAACATCTAAAAGGCATGGTTGTCCCTGGCACTCTGTTTGAAGAGTTTGGCTTTAACTACATTGGTCCAATTGATGGGCACGATGTGAATGAGCTCGTTAAAACACTGAAGAACATGCGTGAGCTTAAAGGCCCTCAGTTCCTGCACATCATGACTAAGAAAGGCAAAGGTTATGAGCCAGCAGAGAAAGATCCTATTGGCTACCACGGCGTCCCTAAGTTCGATCCAAGCCATAACTGCTTACCAAAAAGCAGTAGCGGCAAACCAACTTTCTCAAAGATTTTTGGTGACTTCTTATGTGACATGGCTGCGCAAGATCCTAAGCTAATGGCAATTACGCCAGCAATGCGTGAAGGTTCTGGCATGGTGCGTTTCTCGAAAGAGTACCCAGATCAATACTTTGATGTGGCAATTGCAGAGCAACACGCTGTGACACTTGCAACGGGTATGGCAATTGCTGGCGATCATCCGATCGTGGCTATTTACTCAACCTTCTTGCAACGTGGTTACGATCAACTTATCCATGACATCGCTATCATGGACTTACCAGTAATGTTCGCTATCGACCGCGCAGGTTTGGTCGGTGCAGATGGTCAAACACACCAAGGTGCCTTTGATCTTAGCTTTATGCGCTGCATTCCTAACATGGTGATCATGGCACCAAGCGACGAAAACGAATGTCGCCAAATGCTGTACACAGGTCATAAGCACACTGGACCAAGTGCCGTACGTTATCCTCGTGGTAGTGGTATGGGTACAGAAATCGAAAAAGAGTTTACCGCTCTTGAGATTGGTAAAGGTCGAGTGATACGCAAAGGTGAAAAGGTGGCAATCCTGAGCTTCGGTACTTTCTTACCGAATGCACTAGAAGCAGCTGAAAACCTCAATGCAACGGTTGCTGATATGCGTTTCGTCAAACCTCTTGATGAAGCATTGATTCGCCAACTCGCTGATGAACATGACGTTCTTATCACACTAGAAGAGAACGCAATCGCAGGTGGTGCTGGCGCAGGTGTTATTGAATTTATGATGAAAGAAAAAATCATCAAACCAGTACTCAACCTTGGCTTGCCTGATAAATTCATCCATCAAGGTACTCAAGAAGAACTTCACGAAGAACTCGGTTTAGACGCAAAAGGGATTGAAAAATCCATTGCGGAATACCTTGCGAAGTAAGCAATTAAATAGCAAAAAGGGATGCCAATGGTATCCCTTTTTAATTCTTGTTGTTCTTCGAGTGATAGGTGATGTACTAACTCATCCAACCCGCATACTTTGCAACGAGAAACAAAGCAATAGCAGCCATAATACCCGCCACAATATCATCGAGCATAATGCCAAGCCCGCCATGGATGCGTTTGTCTAACCAACCTATTGGCCACGGTTTGACCATATCGAAAAAGCGGAAAAGAATGAAACCCGTCAACAACCATTTCCATTCCGTGATAGGAATATTCAGGGCTGGTACAATACTCATGGTGATCCAAAAGCCCGCAAACTCATCCCATACAATTGAACCGTGATCATGCACCTTCATATCATCTGACGTGACTTGGCAGATTTTGATGCCAATCACGCACGAAAGTAATACCACAACGACATAAGCTGGAAATGGCAGCTGCGCAAACAACAGAAAAAACGGAACCGCAGCAAGCGTCCCCATTGTTCCAGGAACTACTGGCGACAAACCACTGCCAAACCCTGTCGCCAACAAATGCCACGGGTTCTTTAATGAGATCAGAGAAAGAGGGTTGGTCATATCCTTAAACCTATACTGCTAGTTTAACTCGATGAGCTTATTTAAAGTGGTCGAAACCACTTAAATCCCAGTCGAGAGGTTGGTTGTTATCGTGAAGCTCAAACGTTCCATTTGGTCTAATTTGGCCAATGCACGTCACTTTGCACCCGCTATAAGACAAAGCACTCTGCAAAGAACCTCGATTTTGTTCTGATACAGTGAAACACAACTCGTATTCTTCACCGCTAGATAAAGCATACTGCTGTGCGCTGACCTTATCATCTAAAAATTGTACCAGCTCTGAGGAGATTGGTAATTGAGACACATCGATACTCACACCAACTTGTGAGCGTTTTAAAATATGTTTGATATCCGAAATCAGGCCGTCTGAAATATCAATCGCCGAAGATGCTAATCCTACCAAAGCTTGCCCCGCTAACACTCTCGGAGTACTTAGGTAATGGGCTTTTTCTAGTTCATCAGCACCAATACGACTGCGAAGTGTTTCATCTAAGATGACATCCAGCCCTGCTTTTGCGTCACCCAAATTCCCCGTGACATACACCCAGTCCCCGACTTTCGCGCCAGAGCGAGTCAGCGCTTTGCCCTCAGGCACAAAACCTTGCACTGTCAGTGTTAGGCTTAATGGGCCTTTCGTTGTATCACCGCCGATTAACTGAATACCAAAGTAATCCGCCAGTTCGAAAAACGCATCACAGAATGGTGCGAGCCATTCTTCATCCGCTTCAGGCATGGTCAATGCAAAGCTTACCCAAGCTGGTGTTGCGCCCATGGCAGCTAAATCGCTGATGTTGGATGCAAGCGCCTTGTGAGCAACCCAAGCAGGGTTCGCGTGAGGAAGGAAATGGGTTCCAGCAACCAAGGTATCGGTGCTGATAGCAATCTGTACATTTGCTGGCGCCTTAACGAGAGCGCAATCGTCCCCAGCGGCGAGGTGTACGTCTTTGCGCTGGTTTTGTCGGCCAACAAAATACTTATCAATCAGGTTAAATTCACCAGACATAATTCATTTATCTTTTCATGCCAATGGCATTGATATCATACAAAAAAGGTCAGCATGTGCTGACCTTTTTATTGAAGAAATCGTTATTTCTTACGTACGTGTGGTGCGGCTTTATCTAGCACACCGTTCACGAATTTGTGGCTGTCTTCTGCAGCGAATACTTTAGCAAGTTCAATCGCTTCGTTGATTACCACTTTGTAAGGAACATCTTCGCGACGAGTCATCTCGTACATAGCAAGGCGAAGAAGAGCAAGTTCCATCATATCTAGATCCTGCATAGGACGAGATACGTAAGGACGAATTTTGCTATCTAGCTCAGCGTGGCTAAGTACAACACCGCTTAATAGTTCACGGAAGTAAGCAACGTCTGTTTCTGGAGCAGCAAGTGCTGGCTCAGATGCACGAAGTTCTTCTTCATCGTATTTGTCGCCAGACAAAAACTGTTCTTCAATCGTGGCAACATTCTCTTTAGTAATTTGCCATGAGTAGATCGCCTGTAGAGCGAATTGACGTGCGTTACGACGTGCGGCTGGTTTCACACTGGCCCCCATTAGGAATCAATTTCAGATAGTACATTAATCATTTCAAGTGCGCTTAGTGCAGCCTCTGCACCTTTATTACCAGCCTTGGTTCCTGCGCGTTCAATCGCTTGATCGATAGTATCAACAGTCAGCACACCGAATGCGACTGGAAGACTGTATTCCAGAGACACTTGTGCTAGGCCCTTGTTACATTCACTACAAACATAATCAAAGTGTGGTGTACCGCCACGGATTACTGTACCTAGAGATACGATCGCATCGTATTTACCAGTTTTAGCAACACGTTGAGCTACTAGAGGTAGTTCTACGGCACCTGGACAACGTACAACAGTGATGTTGTCTTCGCTTACTTGTCCGTGACGCTTTAGTGTATCGATCGCACCAGAAAGTAAGCTTTCGTTAATAAAACTGTTGAAGCGAGAAATAACGATAGCAATTTTTGCATTTGGCGCTGGGAAGCCACCCTCGATCACTTTCATAAGCTTTCCTTTAACTCTATTTATAAGTGAAATTTGTTCATCAAGTGAGAATCGCCGGATTCTAGCACAAATTTGTGAGCAATATCTAATGGAAATTGGCCGCGTGTCACGAGTTCCTAGTCCACACCAAAATAGGTGTGCATGGGACTAGGAACTTATCGTTCACTTCTTATTCGCAAACGTATTCAACCACGTTCAGGCCGAAACCGCCCAATGCATGGTATTTTTTGTTGGTCGAAGACAGAAGACGCATATCGTGAACACCAAGGTCAGCGAGAATTTGCGACCCCACTCCCACGCGGCGAGACGTGCCCTGCTTTTTCGCTAAAGTCGGTGCTTCGCCTTTATCTTGCGCTTCGAACATCTTCACGCGGTGGATGAGCAACTCGGTTGATTCTTCATTGCCAAGAACAACCAGAACACCGCCTTCTTCACCGATACGCTTCATCGCTTTATCCAGTGTCCAGCTGCGCTCTGCATTGCGGTCACTGCGTAATACATCGGTGAATACGTCTTGTAGATGCACACGAACCAGCGGCGCCTCGCCAGCCAAATCACCTTTACACATCGCGTAATGCACTTGATTATCGATGGTGTCTTTGTAAGTCACCAAAGTGAACTCACCGTGTTCAGTTGGCAGTTTGCATTCTGCTACACGCTCAATGGTCGTTTCTGTGTTGTTGCGGTATTCGATAAGGTCCGCAATAGTGCCTAACTTCAAGCCGTGTTTTTCAGCAAAGATTTCAAGATCAGGACGGCGAGCCATGGTGCCGTCGTCGTTTAGAATCTCAACAATCACAGAAGCAGGCTCAAGCCCAGCAAGGCGAGCTAAATCACAACCCGCTTCGGTGTGACCAGCGCGAGTCAATACACCACCATCTTGCGCAGCAAGAGGGAAAATATGACCCGGTTGAACCAAGTCCGCCGCTTTTGCGTTTGGCGCAACCGCAGCTTGAACGGTGCGTGCGCGGTCAGCCGCTGAAATACCCGTGGTGACGCCTTCAGCAGCTTCAATAGAAACGGTAAAGTTAGTGGTGTACTGCGCGTTGTTGTCTTGCACCATTGGCGGCAAGCCGAGATTTTCACAACGCGCTTTAGTCATGGTCAGACAGATCAAGCCACGACCGTAAGTCGCCATAAAGTTGATCGCTTCCGGCGTAATATGCTCGGCAGCCATGATCAAGTCACCTTCATTCTCACGGTCTTCATCATCCATTAGGATGACCATTTTGCCTGCACGAATATCATCAATAATTTCTTGTGGTGTACTGATTGGCATATTCTGTTTCCCGTTATTCTAAAATTTATTTTCAGACAGCAATGCGTGAAATCTTATTGCAATGGTAATGACATCAACAGTTTGAGCCTTGCACAATGCAAGTCAATTGCCCTAACGATGTTCTGTGAATCCGGTCTGTTATGGCAATTATCGCAACGTGGCTGAGCGCTTACGCAAAGCCATTTTGTTGTAAGAAATCCATGGTGATGCGAGATTCAGGCTGCTCTTCTTGCTGACCTTGCAGCAAGCGTTCCATGTAACGCGCCAACACATCCACTTCTAAATTCACTTTGCGGCCCACTTGGAACTGGTCAATGGTGGTTTCTTCACTGGTGTGAGGCACAATCGTCAGTTTGAATGCGTTTTTACGTAAATCATTCACCGTTAAGCTGATACCATCAACGGTGATAGAGCCTTTTTCTGCGACGTACTTGCTGATCTCAGCAGGCATCGCGACCCAAAACTCTATCGCACGACCAACTTGATTGCGCTCCACAATTTCACCCACGCCGTCCACGTGTCCAGATACAATGTGTCCGCCAAAACGTGTCGTCGGCAGCATGGCTTTTTCTAAGTTAACCTTTTCGCCTACTTGGTAGTTTGCAAAACCGGTTTTTTTCAAGGTCTCGAGAGACAAATCCGCGCTGTAGTAATTGCTGCCAAAGTCAATCACCGTTAAGCACACACCGTTAGTTGCGATGCTGTCGCCTAACTTCACGTCAGACATGTCTAACTTACCTACTTCTACCGTAACGGTAATGTCTTCGCCTTTTGGCGTAATCGCAGTTAATTTACCAACTGCTTCTACAATTCCTGTAAACATAGTGCTTCTTTTCTAAATTTCTTTACGTACAACGGTGGCGGTAATACGGATATCTCTGCCCACCATTCGCACATCAGTAATATTTAAATCGATGACCTGCGCCATCTCCGTCAATCCCAGCGCGCCAATTAAACCACGTCCATCGCTTCCCATTAGTTTCGGAGCGAGATAGACAATCAACTCATCTACAAGGTTAGCTTTGATTAGAGAACTCGCGAGCGTCGCTCCAGCTTCCACCCATAAATGGTTGATATTATGCTGAGTCGCGACCGCTTTTAGGGTCGCAGCTAAATCAATTTTTCCGCTTTGGTCTAGTTGTGGACAAACATCGCCTTCGCTGCTGACAATAATTCGCTCACCTTCGGTACTGAACAGTTTAAGGTCATCACTCAGTTTCTGTTGACGGTCGAGTATTACCCTTGCTGGTTGGCGAACTTCCGTCAGCTCATAGTGCGCTTGAACAGTCTGTGGCAAATCATCCCAACGAACGTTGAGAGAGGCGTTATCATCCATCACTGTTTTGCTTGTAGACAGAATGCCACCGCTTTGCGCTCGATAACGCTGCACGTCTTGGCGAGCCTGTGGGGAGGTGATCCATTGGCTCTTGCCATTACTTAGCGCACTCTGTCCATCTAAGCTTGCTGCCATTTTTAATTGGATAAATGGCATGCCTGTTTGCATGAATTTAATGAAGCCACGATTGAGCTCAATCGCATCGTTTTCTAACAGTCCAACCTGAACCTCAACTCCGGCTTCACGTAGCATTTGGATGCCACGTCCAGCCACTTTTGGATTCGGATCTTCCATCGCACACACTACTCGCGCCACTTTGGCTTTTATCAATCCTTCAGCGCAAGGTGGCGTGCGTCCATAGTGGGAGCACGGTTCAAGGGTAACGTATGCCGTTGCACCTTCAGCTTTATCACCAGCCATGCGCATCGCGTGCACTTCAGCATGGGGCTCTCCAGCGCGATGATGATAACCTTCACCAATGATCACGCCATCATGAACAATTACGCAACCGACGTTCGGGTTTGGAGCCGTCGTATAAATGCCGCGTCGAGCTAACTTGAGCGCACGCGACATCATTGAAAAATCTTGAGGAGAAAATGGAGACGCAGAAGTGTGTTGAGGCATGATTTAATCAGTCTTCAAGGCGGGCAATTTCTTCGCCGAATTCACGAATATCTTCAAAGCTACGATAAACCGATGCAAAACGGATGTAAGCCACTTTGTCGAGCTCTTTAAGCTGATCCATAACCAAGTTACCAATCATTTGGCTCGGTACTTCACGCTCGCCAGTTGCGCGGAGCTGCGACTTAATCATACTGATTGCAAGCTCGATAGAGTCGGCACTTACCGGACGTTTCTCTAATGCGCGCTGAATGCCACCGACCATTTTATCTTCATCGAATGGTTCACGATTGCCATTCGACTTAATGACTTTAGGCATGACCAATTCTGCCGTTTCAAACGTAGTAAAACGTTCACTACAGGCTAAACACTGGCGGCGGCGACGGACTTGATGACCATCCGCAACCAATCGGGAATCAATTACTTTTGTATCGTTCTCTGAACAAAAAGGACAATGCATATCACCTCCAAATAACGTGCCTTTGGGGCCGTCCCAAAAGCCAGACTAGTGTAGCGGAATTGATATGTGAGAGAAAACAAAAAGGGGCACTAGTGCCCCTTTTTCAATCAATATCGAGTCGAATCTGTTAACTGCGTGCTAAGTAGTTCGCTTTGCCGACCCATTTGTAGCTTGTTAATTCTTCCAAGCCCATCGGGCCACGTGCATGCAGCTTTTGAGTTGAGACGGCCACTTCAGCCCCCAAGCCAAACTGAGCACCGTCAGTAAAGCGCGTTGCCGCATTCACATAAACTGCAGCCGAGCCCACCGAATTGATGAACAACTCTGAGTTAATCAAGCTGTTGGTCATGATTGCATCTGAGTGACTTGCATTGTGAACTCGCATGTGATCAATCGCCTCTTTCACGTCAGCGACAACTTTTACACCTAACGTGTAGCTTAGCCATTCGGTATCAAAATCACCTTCTACGGCATCGCGAATTTGCGTAGCTTGAGCCATTAGCGCTTTCGCTTTTGGTTCTGCTACAAACGTCACTTTGTCACTCATTCGCTCGACAATCATTGGCAAGAATTTCGCCGCCACTTTCTCGTGAACAAGCAGTGTGTCTAGCGAGTTACATGCCGAAGGACGTTGAACTTTCGAGTTTTCAACCACGTTTAGCGATTTCTCTAGGTCCGCGGATTCATCAACAAAAATGTGACTGATACCAAAACCGCCGATGATCACTGGAATTGTGCTGTTCTCTTTACACATTTTGTGCAGACCAGCTCCACCACGTGGGATGATCATATCAACGTAGTCATCCAGTTTAAGCAGTTGAGAAACCAGCTCGCGATCTGGCTTTTCAATGTACTGTACTGAAGCGGCTGGCAAGTTTGCTTTTGCAAGGGCTGATTGGATAACTTTCACAAGTTCCATGTTAGAGAAAAACGTCTCTTTACCACCGCGTAGGATGCTGGCGTTACCCGTTTTCAGGCACAGTGCGGCAATGTCGATAGTCACATTTGGACGCGCTTCATAAATCACACCCACAACACCAAGTGGTACACGGCGGCGAGAGAGAGACATGCCGTTTTCTAGCACTTTACTGTCGATTTCGCTGCCCACAGGATCGTTTAGGCTGATCACATTGCGAACATCATTTGCAATGCCCGTTAAGCGTTCTTCATTCAGCAGTAGACGGTCTAACAGCGCATCGGTCAGACCAGCTTCGCGACCAAGTTCGATGTCTTTTGCGTTTGCTGCCAAAATCGCAGCTGAGTTTGCTTCTAGCTCATCTGCGATGATCGCTAGAGCTTGGTTCTTTTGAGCAGTTGACGCCGTCGCCAATTCGAAAGCTGCATCTTTAGCAGCTTTACCCATATTCGTTAAATCCACGTTGCTTCCCTCAATTTCTATTCTTGAATGACGACAAGATCATCGCGATGAATCACTTCTGAGCCGTAGTCATGACCCAAAATAGAGATGATGTCTTTACTGTGTTTGCCAGTAATTTTTGCCAAGTCTTCACTTGAGTAGGCACTAATACCACGCGCAACCAGTTTGCCATGAGAATTTGTTACGCGAGCAACTTCACCACGGGCAAAATCACCGCTCACCTTGATGACCCCTTTTGCTAGCAAGCTGCTGCCTTTACCAACAACCGCATTTACCGCACCATCATCGATGATAATGTCACCCGATGCAGCAGGACCTGCGAGGATCCAACGCTTACGGTTTTCCAATGCTTCTGAACAAGGTAGGAAACGCGTACCTTGAGGCTCCGTGCTCAACGAGTCAAAAATTACGTTTGGCGCGCTACCTGCTGCGATAATAACTTCAATACCCGCGCGACGTGCGATGTCGGCTGCTTGAAGTTTCGTCGCCATACCACCCGTACCGAGTGTTGTACCGCTGCCGCCAGCAATTTTACGCAACGTGTCATCAATGGTTTTAACTTCTTTGATCAGCTCTGCATTCGGATCTTTTCGTGGGTCTGCAGTAAACAGACCTTTTTGGTCTGTCAGTAGCAATAACTTATCTGCACCACACAAAATACCCACTAAAGCCGATAGGTTGTCATTGTCGCCGACTTTGATTTCACTGGTGGCTACTGCATCATTTTCGTTCACGATTGGAATAATATCGTTCGCTACAAGCGCATTGATGGTGTCACGCGCATTAAGAAAACGCTCACGATCATCCAAGTCAGCACGAGTCAATAGCATTTGACCTATCTTGATACCGTAAATACCAAACAAAGACTCCCATGTTTGAATCAAACGACTCTGACCCACAGCAGCAAGCAACTGTTTGCTCGCCATCTCGTTGGGCAGTGCGGGGTATCCAAGATGCTCACGGCCTGCTGCAATTGCACCAGACGAAACCATTACCACTGAATGGCCTTGTTTCTTAAGCTCAGCACACTGACGCGCTAGCTCAACCATGTGAGCGCGATCTAGTGCCAATGTGCCGCCTGTCAGCACACTTGTACCCAGTTTCACAACGACGGTTTGTGGTTGCGAAACAACTGCGTTTTGTTGATTCGTTGTCATGATGTCTTCTGAAGTGAAAAACAAATAAAGAGAGGATGTTTTAACAATCAAATAGGGATTTAACAAGAGAAAAGGTGCGAAAACGCACCTTTTTGTTCAGTCGAAAAAGAAAACCGCCAAATCAGGCGAAATCAAATGACTCGGTATGATATTCCACTTCGAGTTTGAAGTGTTCAGCCAAGGTATCAATGAGCTTCTGATGAAAGGTACTTTGTGTAAAGTACACTTCCTCTACCACTTTTTGCGGCAGAGCTTCAGACACCCATTTCCCTTCTTTGTTGTATTTCCCAATATGGTACTTAGCGGTAAAGCCCCCTTCGATGGATTCTAAATCCATCCACCAGCCCCAGAACTCGCGTTTCTCAGGTGACTTTTTGTCATCTACACAAACAGATAGACAATCAAAATAGTAGCGCCCTTCTTGTGATTGCGGTTCACGCAGGTAAGGCCCAATGGCCTTCAGCTTTGACATCAAGCGAAAGTGTGTTGGACCCTGAGTCGTCTCTGACATATGAATCTCCGTTTCCATATAGTTAAAGTAAACACCCAATAATGATTATTATTTTTTATTATCATGAGCTTATTTTTTGCTCAGGTATATCACTCTTAACTAAATTAGGAGATTTGTCATCTTAATAATTCATCTTCCAACCACTTTATCGCCAAATCGAGGGATTGCTCATATCCTTTTGTAATTGTCTTGGAACTGATCTTCTTCGCCTGCCCATAGTGGCTAAATAGCGCGACTAACTGGTTGTCACTGTAAGGAGAAACGGGGTCACCTTCTAAGCTCAACGCTAAAATGGGCACCTTAGTTTTACGACTGCTCAAGAAGCCTTGAACTTTCAATGACCAAGCCATCATCTGTCCAGCCATGCTGTTGATATCAACTGCGCTTTTACCCAAACGAGAAGCCAGCATATCCAGATACATCTTCGGCATTTTTTGCAGCTTTTTCGGCGAGGTAAACAGATCATGCACCGGTGCGCCTAGTGCCACACACGCTTTGATCTTTTCTTGCTCAAGAAAAGACAGACGAACCATGGCATTGCCACCAAAACGAAAACCGACCAAACCAACTTTGTGATGATCGACGTAAGGAATGGAATAAAGCTCATTCAACACGGCTTGATGAAGACAGCTTGAATCTTCCGTCAAAGGCCAATGAGAACTGTGTCCGACTGATGGCATATCGACGGTTAACATTGCAATATCTTTAGGAGCAAAGTGATTGCGGAACAAACGCCACATGTCGGTTTGTAAACTGTCAAGTCCTGCACTCACCATCACAACTGGCAGCTGCTTATCGGTTCTTGGCAAATGCAAGTTAGCGATAATTTTGCGTTTTTGGTAAGGCACCTCAATTTGCTTGATGGTGTATTGAGTTTTCTCAGCCCCTTCAGAATAGGCTTTGTTTGCTAACACCTGAGCCTGAAGCGCCAAGTTGTCGTTTTTTAAATGAGGATAGCCCGCAATGCTGAAACACAACGATGCGGTAAACAGCTCGTCGGCAGCATCCTCACCTTTAAGATCATTGGCACGTCGTTGGTGTTCCATACCTAACTTGATCCACTCAAACGTCCAGTTACCGCTGTGATACCCCATCACAGTATCTAACCAATCATCGTGAGTACGAGAATGCGTTGACGAAGCAATGCGCGACAATACGCCTTCCATTTCAATTGGAGATAAGCCTTGCCACGCCCACTGCAAGCGACGCAAATGACGATACCAAGCACGATCTTCTTGCTGTTCTCGATCATCAAGAATCTTTTTGCTGGTTGGCATGTATTGAGTGAGCGCGGAGGTTTCTTTCGCTTGCTTATGTTTTACGAACAAAGTCTCGGAAAGATTTTTACTGACGTCTTCAGACATAGGAAGAACCTTTGGCTATTAGCATTAGATGTAATGATAATAAAAAAAATGCCCCTATAAAGGGGCATTTCTCAATATTCTTCGCTAGCGATTACTTTTGCTTGCGGTTTACTGGCTCTGCGTACTGGATAGACATATCCCAAGGTTGCTCGATCCAAGTGTCTTGCGCGATGTCTACTACGTAGTCATCTAACAATTCTTTACCCGATGGTTTTGCACATACTGCAATCATTTTTGCTTTCGGGTACATTTCACGCAGTTTGCGCGCTGTATCACCGCTATCTACTAGGTCTTCAACGATTAGGTAGCCTTCACCATCGCCTTCAGGTGCTTTAAGCACTGTCATATCACGTTGATGATCATGGTCGTAGCTTGAGATACAAATTGTATCAACGTAGCGAATACCCAGTTCACGAGCCAAGATAGCACCCGGTACTAGACCGCCACGGCTTACCGCCCAAATACCTTTCCATTGCTCAGCTGGCATCTGTTTCTCAGCCAGTTCACGGCAGTAAGTCTGCATCGCATCCCAAGTGATAATGAATTTTTTACTCATTGTAATAACCTAATAATTTGAAAATATGCATCCTCAAAATCTAGCGAAACGGCTTTAAAGCGGAATATTCACTATGCTCTCCAGAGGTCAGGAGACGAGGATTTCAAGCTGCGCAAACGATTATTCTACCGAAACACACCGTTAATACCAACGGTGATATCAAAATTCTCCGTCTATTACGCAGAAAAATCGAATTCAGTGAACAACGCTAAAAGCAAAAAGCCAGCACGAACAGCTTTTACTGCTCGCGCTGGCTTTTTAAAAGTAATTACCCGGCTAGGTATTTAACGATGAAGATGGCAGACATAACCCAAACACTCATCGATACATCGCGGCCTTTGCCACTAAACAATTTGATTGCAGCATACGCAATAAAGCCTAGGGTGATACCTTCTGCAATAGAGAAAGTAAGCGGCATCACAAGACAAGTTACAACAACTGGAGATGCTTCAGTTAGGTCACGCCAATCAATGCTCACCAAGCCAGAAAGCATCAAAATTGCTACATAGAACAATGCACCTGACGTTGCATACGCAGGGATCATACCCGCTAGTGGCGAGAACAATAGCGCAAGCAGGAAGAGTACACCAACAACCACTGCGGTTAGACCAGTACGACCACCAGCAGCTACGCCCGAAACACTTTCAATGTATGAAGTCGTGTTTGACGTACCTAGCAACGCACCAACAGAAGTCGCTGTTGAGTCAGCAAGTAGTGCTTTGTTTAGACGAGGAATGTTGCCATTCTCATCCGTTAGACCGGCTTTTTGAGAAACGCCAACGAGCGTACCAGCCGTATCAAATAAGTCGACGAATAAGAAAGCGAACACAACAGAGATCATGCCGACTTCAAATAGCCCCGAGAAATCCAATTGCAAGAATGTTGGTGCGATACTTGGTGGGGTTGACATGACACCGTTCCATTGCACATCACCAAATAGAAGACCAAGCGCCGTCACACCCAAAATCGCGATCATCACTGCACCTTTCACACCACGGTGAACAAGCGCGATAGTAAGGAAGAAACCAATCGCCGCCAACACTGATGGCAATGACGTGATATCGCCCATTGAAACCAATGTCGCTGGGTTATCAACCACAATACCTGCGTTTTTAAGGGCGATAAACGCCAAGAAAAGGCCAATACCTGCAGAAATGCCGGTGCGAAGCGAATGCGGGATCGAGTTAATGATCCATTCACGAATCTTAAAAATGCTCAGCAGAATAAATAAAACACCAGAAACAAACACTGCAGCCAGCGCGACTTGCCATGTGTAACCCATGCCTAACACAACGGAATATGTGAAGAATGCGTTTAGACCCATGCCCGGAGCCTGAGCTATTGGGTAGTTTGCGACTAAACCCATAATGAAACAGCCAATCGCGGCGGCAAGACACGTTGCAACAAAGATCGCACCACGATCCATACCGGTATCAGACAAAATAGCTGGGTTTACAAAAATAATGTAAGCCATGGTAAGGAAGGTCGTAATACCTGCAATGATCTCAGTGCGCACATTTGTGCCGTTTTCACTAAGTTTAAAGAGCCTTTCGAGCATGATCGAATCCTGTAAAGGTAAAAAGTAAACGGTTGCGTAATCGATTGGCAGGAATTATAAAGTTATCAAATAGCAAATTCTAGATAGAATCATCACTCTAAAGCGATTTTTTTCGCAGGATATGAAACCCATCCGTTAGTATTTAAAATCAAGAATGAATATAACGCTTATTAAACAATAACTAACCGCTCATGTTCACTTTGCCTTCAATGCGTGCAAATTGAGCAATGTTCTAAACTTTCAAACAGAAATGGACGTTAAAGGGCAATATTCACTCACAATTTACTGCGTAAGTGGGATTCCTTTTAGCAGCAATAAGAGAATGGAGGCTTAGTGGTGGAAATTTGGTCGGAAGTAGAAAAAAGAGATAAAAAAACGCCACTCAATTTGAGTGGCGGTGAATCATGTCAGCACTATCACTGAAAAAAAATTCCAATTTATAGGGGTGAACAAACTGTTCGAGTCACATGCGTTGACTTCACTTAGTAGCCAAAGCTTGTTGGGTATACAAAGTTACCGGTATATACAGATTTGCTATTCCAGAACATTGCACTTGGTAAACCTTTCATAAATATCACCTTCTAAATCAATTAAAACAGTCGTTGATTTCTCGGTTCCTTGGAGGCGATAAACGGACTCATCCTTTGAGCATTTCATTCTTCATCTCAGAAGCTGGTTACAAATATACCACCAAGAAATTTAATTACAAGCATTTTAGTGATAAAAGTCACAAAAAAACCATAAATTGACGTCAATCAAATTTTAACTGTAATTAAATTACATTTTTTGTGAATTAAAAATTATTCTACTTTCAGTTCATATAAACATAAGCGCATTTACGACCTATACCATGTTCATAAAGTGTGACAGTGAGGAAGGAAATCCTTTTGTTCTCGACTACTAGTAGCCTTCGTCTGGTGGTATCCTTGAGCTAATTCATGCCAAATATCATTAGCATTTCCTGCTAATCACACATTATTTATACGGTATATATTTGGCAAAGCACATCAAAAGGAGTCTTCCGTGTCTGAATTCCATTCTGAAATCAGTACCTTGTCACCTGCTCCACTTTGGCAGTTTTTCGATAAGATTTGTTCCATCCCTCATCCATCTAAGCATGAAGAAGCATTAGCACAGTACATTATCAACTGGGCAACAGAGCAAGGCTTCGATGTTCGCCGAGACCCAACGGGCAACGTATTCATCAAAAAGCCAGCAACGCCTGGGATGGAAAACAAAAAGGGCGTGGTTCTTCAAGCACACATTGACATGGTGCCACAGAAGAATGAAGACACTAACCACGACTTCACAAAAGATCCAATTCAACCGTACATCGATGGTGAGTGGGTAACAGCGAAAGGCACGACGCTTGGTGCAGACAACGGTATTGGTATGGCTTCTTGTCTGGCTGTATTAGCATCTAAAGATATCAAGCATGGGCCAATTGAAGTTCTACTAACAATTGATGAAGAAGCAGGCATGACAGGTGCATTCGGGCTTGAAGCAGGTTGGTTGGAAGGTGATATTCTTCTAAACACAGACTCCGAGCAAGAAGGCGAAGTGTACATGGGCTGCGCTGGTGGTATCGATGGTGCGATGACTTTTGACATCAAACGCGACGCGATCCCTACTGGCTTTGTGGCTCGTCAGCTAACCTTGAAGGGTTTAAAAGGCGGTCACTCTGGTTGTGATATCCACACTGGTCGTGGTAATGCCAACAAACTGCTTGGCCGATTCCTAGCGGGCCATGCACAAGAGTTGGATCTTCGCTTGGTTGAATTCCGTGGTGGTAGTTTGCGTAATGCTATTCCTCGCGAAGCTTTCGTAACAGTTGCTGTTCCTGCTGAAAACCAAGAGAAACTTGCAGAGCTTTTCAACTACTACACTGAGCTATTAAAAGCAGAGCTTGGCAAAGTAGAAACGGGTATTGTGACGTTCAATGAAGAAATCGTAACCGAATCACAAGCTTTCACCGCGGCGGACCAACAACGCTTTATTGCTGCTCTCAACGCATGTCCAAATGGCGTGATGCGCATGAGCGACGAAATTGAAGGTGTGGTTGAAACGTCACTGAACGTTGGCGTTATCACAACAGAAGAGGACAAAGTAACCGTACTTTGCCTAATTCGCTCTTTGATTGATTCTGGCCGCAGCCAAGTAGAGAGCACGCTACGCTCTGTTGCTGAACTCGCAGGAGCACAAGTTGAGTTCTCAGGCGCTTACCCTGGTTGGAAACCAGACGCTGATTCAGAAATCATGGCGATTTTCCGTGATATGTACGAAGGCATTTACGGTCACAAACCAAACATAATGGTTATTCACGCAGGTCTTGAGTGTGGCCTATTTAAAGAACCGTACCCGAACATGGACATGGTTTCTTTCGGCCCAACGATCAAGTTCCCTCACTCTCCTGATGAAAAAGTGAAGATTGATACCGTTCAACTGTTTTGGGATCAAATGGTTGCGCTTCTAGAAGCAATTCCTGAGAAAGCGTAATCCAAACGCGACAACAAAACAAAAAGGGTGCCTCGGCACCCTTTTTTATTGCTATTTATCACGAGAGTATCGCGAATTATGCACGAGTTTGCGCGTACGCTGCTAGCTCATCCATAGAAGTCTTCGCGACCACTTCACCATTGATGTAGTAAGTAACAAACTCACCCTCACGTACACCCATTAATGTCGCTTTTTCGCCGTTGTTGTATGTGATGTTCATCTGAACCGTATTTTCATCGATTTGGTGCATTTGACCTTGCTCGATAACGCGGTTGTTTGTAAGTGGGCCAATCGGCGCTGTTGTAAGCGACTTATCTAGCTGGTGGTTTACATCAATGTAAGTGTCCATCTTAGTATCGAAGATGTGTGGTTTGCCGTTTAGCGGGTTTTTACCAGTCCAGAACTCTAGAGAGTTAAATACGATGTAGTCAGCTGCGATTGCCACACCGTAAACTGGTGCCATAAGCATGTTTAGACCACCACGAGCGTAACGGTTATCTACCGCTTTCAAGTTGAAACCCATAACATAGCCAGTTACCGCGTTGCTGCCAACACAACCTGAAAGTGAAACTGCCACAGCAGTCAATGCGCCAATTTTAGCAATTGCCTTTTTCATCAAAACCTCTAGTTAGAAAGTATTAGGTCGAAAATTCGGCGCGGATATTAGCTTATAAAAACTAGGGATAAAAGACAGAATTTTCCGAAGAAAGCATCTTTATTATTTTTAATACGTGGACATTTATCTAAACAATAAATAACCAATTTAAGATAAGGGTGACGAGATATTCAGCAAATAATAAACGTCACATTTACAACAAACTTTCCACAAAAGGTTATTATTTGCTCTCCTTGATTAAAATAATTTGTCGTATCCTTAATTAGAATGATTAGTGTGATTTTGACGCGATTGTTACATTGTTGCTAACTTATTTGACAGAGATGGTTTATGGCCAGAAGTAAAACAAGCAAAGTATTTGAGCTGCTCGGGCATAAAATACAACCAGGACAGCGTTTAGAAGTAGAATTCGAAGCTGCTCAGCTATACACGCACTCTCCACTTTCTATCCCTGTGGAAATCATTCACGGGAAACAAGAAGGTCCAGTGCTGATGGTGAACGCCGCAATCCATGGTGATGAGCTTAATGGCGTAGAGATCGTTCGTCAGATGATCAACCAGTTAAACCCATTAAAGCTAAAAGGTACGGTTATTGCGGTGCCAATCGTAAACGTATTTGGCTTTATCCATAAGTCTCGTTACTTACCCGATCGCCGCGATCTAAACCGTTGTTTCCCTGGCAGCGAAAAAGGCGCACTCGCCTCGCGTATGGCGTATGGATTCTTCAATAATATAGCGAAACGTTGTGATTACATTTTAGATTTACACACAGGTGCGATTCATCGTACTAATCTACCCCAAATACGCGCTAACCTGAGCAATCCGGAAACACTGCGCATTGCTAAAGCATTTGCCACGCCAGTGATCGTTGACTCTGCATTGCGTGATGGCTCGCTACGTAGCGAAGCCGAGAAGTGTGATATCCCAGTATTGACTTACGAAGCTGGTGAAGCACTTCGCTTTGATCCGCTATCTATCAGTGCTGGTGTTTTAGGCGTTCAACGCGTTATGCAAGCGATCGGTATGTTAAGAGCCAGCCGTAAAAAACTGCCTGAACCTGTTATCGCGAAATCGACCAGCTGGGTTAGAGCGCCAGGCAACGGTATTTTGCGCACGGTGGTGAACCTAGGCGATAAAGTAGAAAAAGGTGAAACCTTAGCTTACATCAGCTCACCCCTCGGTCACGATGAAATAGAGCTAAAAGCACCTAAAAGTGGCTTAGTGATCGGTCAGCAAACGCTGCCATTGGTAAACGAAGGCGATGCCATTTTCCACCTCGCATACTTCAGCCAAAGCGACGATGAAGTAGAACAAGCGGTAGAAAGCTACATTGAAGGATTAACTGAGTTTGACGTCGAACAGGTAACGACGGGACAAATCCCACTCGACACTCAGTCATAATTGCATGCTCTATGATCTCAAAGCCCAGTACCTAGTGCCGGGCTTTTTTTGTTATGTTTACTCACCAATATTATTTATTACAAACACTTAAACACGAAAACTTAACGTTTGTGCTTCGTGTTTAGCTTATTTCAATTCATCTTGTTCACCGCACAATTGCACAGCGTTTTATTTATTCGTATTATGTTTTCTTTTTGCTTGCACACATCTATGAATAAAACACAACTCATTAGCTGTTTGTTGGGACTTGGACTTTCTGCAAATCTCCTCGCTCAAGAATCTGAAAACATCGCTCAATACTTACAAGAACAAAGTCAACAACATTCACTAGAAGATCATTATGCTTCATCTGTTCCAGATGAACTCAACTTGGACGCGCAACGCTCAGAACTCAAATGGCGAGAGGAAGGCAAGCCAGATCATTGTTACCAAACAAAAAATAACGCCGAGGTTACAACAGACTTTGACTATGGTGAGGCCAACGATCTTTCGGATGGCTTACATCATATTGATTTACCGCCTGTGCATACGCGTAATAACAAATCATCTCATCGTGTTTACGCAAACAATCCTCACTTACTGCCTGGCAACCAACAGTTTGCCGCACCTTCCGAAGGCTCTTTTGGCTTCTCGGTTTCTTCTGACTGCTTATGAAAATGAGCCAACAAAAAAGCCCTGAAGAAAACTTCAGGGCTTTTTAGCATTACCGACAGATCGAAACATCAATCGGAATATATGCCATTATTCTTCGTCAGCTTCAGCTTCGCGTGCTTTACGAGCTTCTTCTTTGCGAACTTTTGCCGCAAGTTGCTCTGCTTCACGCTCTTGACGCTGTACAGCTTTACGCTCATTACGAACAACTTGGTTTTCGATGAAGCCCGCAAGCTCTTGTTCAGCCCAAGCTTGTGCTTTTTCTTCGCTGTCAAACCCAGTTTCACGTTTTGAAACCATTGTTTTGCGAGACGTTACTTGACGAGTGATTTCTGCGCTCCAACCGTTACGTTTTTCAGTTACGCGGATAGCAAATTTTGGATTTTTAGACATCTATTTCAGTTCCTAAGGGATTAATCAGGGATTCGGTCAACTTGATAACTCCATCTAAGCTGAGCTGTTTAACACCATCCCTTGGTAAGCGCGGTATTAGAGCATAAATCATTATGATTGGCTGCAAAAATTTTATTTTCCACACTTAAACCACATTGGTTGTAGGCAATAAGTGTACAAGCCCGTTTTCGACTTCGCACTTCCACAATCCCAAAAAAGAAAAGCGCAGATCTTTCGAGCTGCGCTTTGCGTTTGTAAAGTATTAAGACTTAACCGATGTTCTTGCGCGCGTTTTGGAACATACGCATCCAAGCGCCATTTTCACCCCAACCTTCCGGAGCCCAAGAGTTTGCAACTGTGCGGAATACACGCTCTGGGTGAGGCATCATAATGGTTACACGGCCATCTGCGGTAGTCAGACCGGTAATCGCATTTGGCGAGCCGTTCGGGTTGTTCGGGTATCGTTGCGTTGGGTTGCCGTTATTATCAACGTAACGTAGCGCGACAGTACCTGACGCTTCAATTGCGTTTAGGTGCTCACCGTCACGTACTTCGACACGACCTTCACCGTGAGAAACCGCGATAGGCATACGTGAGCCAGCCATGCCGTCGAAGAACACAGAATCAGACTTCTGTACTTCAACCAGGCTAAAGCGTGCTTCAAAACGCTCAGATTCGTTGCGAACAAAACGTGGCCACAAGTCTGCACCCGGGATAAGCTCTTTCAGGTTAGAAAGCATCTGACAACCGTTACAAACACCTAGAGAGAATGTCTCTTCACGGTTGAAGAACGCTTGGAACTGCTCACGAGCTTGTGCGTTAAACAGGATAGACTTCGCCCAACCTTCACCCGCACCTAGCACGTCACCGTAAGAGAAACCACCACAAGCTACCAGACCTTGGTATTCATCAAGTACCGCTTGGCCTGTCAGAATGTCGCTCATGTGGATGTCGGTTGCTTCAAAGCCCGCACGGTCAAAGGCTGCTGCCATTTCAACGTGAGAGTTAACACCTTGTTCACGAAGAATCGCCATCTTAGGTTTCGCGCCTTTCGCAATGTAAGGGGCTGCGATATCTTCATTCACATCAAAGCTTAGAGATACGTTCAGACCTGGGTCTGAGTTGTCTTTCTTCGCTTCAAATTCTTGGTCTGCACATGCAGGGTTATCACGTAGCGCCTGCATTTTATGCGTAGTTTCTGCCCAGATAACACGTAGTTCGGTACGTGAACGCTTAAGCACAACATCATCACCAGAAGTGATAACAAAGTCGTCTGATGCTTCAACAGAACCAATTACATGTGAACATGACTCTAAGCCGTTTGCTGCTAGCGTAGATAGAACTGAATCCAGATCCTCGTTCTTAACCTGAACAACCGCACCTAGCTCTTCGTTAAATAGAACCGCCAGCGCATCTTCACCCAGCTCTGCGATGTTCGCTTTTACGCCACAGTGACCCGCGAACGCCATCTCAGCCAACGTTACAAATAGACCGCCGTCACCTTTATCGTGGTAAGCAAGCAGCTTGTCGTTACGTACGAGATTTTGCATTGCATCGAAGAAGCCTTTTAGTTGCTCTGCGTTGTCTACATCTGCTGGCTTATCACCCAGCTGCTTGTAAACCTGTGCCAGTGCTGTTGCACCCAAACGGTTTTTGCCGTTACCCAGATCAACAAGAACAAGTGAAGTGTCACCTAGCCCTTCCAAGGTATCAGATGTGCGTAGCTGAGGCGTTACTGTCTTACGCACGTCTTCAACACGGCCAAACGCAGTGATTACTAGCGATAGTGGAGAAGTCACTTCTTTGCTCTCGCCATTTTCTTCCCACTTGGTCTTCATCGACATTGAGTCTTTACCAACAGGGATAGTCAAACCTAGCGCCGGACAAAGCTCTTCACCCACAGCTTTCACTGCTTCGTAAAGACCTGCATCTTCACCTGGGTGACCTGCTGGAGACATCCAGTTCGCAGACAGTTTGATACGCTTGATATCACCAATGTCAGTCGCAGCGATGTTAGTCAGAGATTCACCAACCGCCAGACGAGCAGATGCTCCGAAGTCTAGCAGAGCAACCGGAGTGCGCTCACCCATCGACATCGCTTCACCGTGGTATGTGTCGTAACTTGCCGCCGTAACTGCACAGTTCGCTACAGGCACCTGCCAAGGACCAACCATCTGATCACGAGCAACCAGACCCGTTACCGAGCGGTCACCGATCGTGATCAGGAACGTTTTCTCAGCAACCGTTGGTAGGCGAAGTACGCGGTCTGCTGCTTCATCGATTTCAATACCGTCACGTGCAATCGCTGGGCTATCTACTTTCAATGTTGTTGCTTCACGGTGCATCTTCGGTGTTTTACCAAGCAAGATATCCATTGGCATATCAATTGGCGTGTTATCGAAGTGGGAGTCTTCTAGTGTCAGGTGACGTTCTTCTGTTGCAACACCCACAACTGCATAAGGTGCACGCTCGCGCTTACAGATCGCATCGAACGCTTCCATGTTTTCTGGTGCTACTGCAAGAACATAACGCTCCTGAGATTCGTTACACCAGATTTCCAGAGGACTCATGCTCAATTCATCATTTGGTACATCACGTAGCTGGAACTTACCGCCACGCTCGCCGTCGTCACAAAGCTCAGGAAGTGCGTTAGAGATACCGCCCGCACCCACATCGTGGATAAATGCGATTGGGTTCTCTTCACCTAGCTGCCAACAACGGTCGATCACTTCCTGACAACGACGCTCCATCTCTGGGTTTTCACGCTGTACTGAAGCAAAGTCTAGGTCTTCAGCTGACTGACCTGACGCCATTGAAGACGCCGCACCGCCACCAAGACCGATGTTCATTGCAGGACCACCAAGTACGATTAGGCTCGCACCCACTGGGATCTCTTTCTTCTGCACGTGCTGGTCACGAATGTTACCCATACCACCAGCAATCATGATTGGCTTGTGGTAACCACGAATTTCTTCACCCGCGTGAGAAGTCACTTTCTCTTCGTAGGTACGGAAGTAACCCAATAGGTTTGGACGACCAAATTCATTGTTGAACGCCGCACCGCCTAGAGGGCCTTCAAGCATGATGTCCAGTGCGTTTACGATACGACCCGGCTTACCGAAGTCCGTTTCCCAAGGCTGTTCAAAACCAGGAATACGCAAGTTAGACGTTGTAAAACCAACCAGACCCGCTTTTGGCTTACCACCGATACCGGTCGCGCCTTCGTCACGGATTTCACCACCAGAACCGGTTGATGCACCTGGCCAAGGAGAGATTGCCGTTGGGTGGTTGTGCGTCTCTACCTTCATCAAGATGTGCGCATCTTCATGGTGGTAAGTGTATTGACGAGATTTCGGATCTGGGAAGAAACGACCCACTTTAGAGCCCGTCATTACCGCTGCGTTATCTTTGTAAGCAGACAGAACGTGGTCTGGTGTCGTTTCGAATGTGTTTTTGATCATCTTAAACAGAGACTTCTCTTGGTCGACACCATCGATAGTCCAGTCTGCATTAAAGATCTTATGACGACAGTGCTCTGAATTCGCCTGAGCAAACATCATCAGCTCGATGTCGTTAGGGTTACGACCTAACTTAGTGAAATTCTCCACCAAGTAATCAATTTCATCTTCTGCGAGTGCCAAACCAAGGGAAACGTTTGCTTCTTCAAGCGCAAGACGACCGCCCGCTAAGATATCAACATGCGCCACAGGCTTTGGCTCTGCGACTGTAAACAGCGCTGACGCGGCTTCAAGTTCTGTGAACACCGTTTCCATCATGCGGTCATGAATTAACGCTTTGACAGCGTCAACTTGAGCTTCTGATAGAACAACTGAAGATTCTACGTAGTAAGCCGTTCCGCGTTCCAGACGCTTAACAGTGTCCAGACCACAGTTAATAGCGATATCGGTAGATTTAGAAGACCAAGGCGAGATAGTGCCTGGACGAGGCGTAACAAGAAGTAGAAGACCTTCTGGCTCATGCTCTTCAATTGTTGGGCCGTAAGTTAGTAACTTTTCAAGTTTTTCTAACTCTTGGTCATCAAGGTCAGACTTTAGATCTGCAAAATGCATAAACTCGGCATAGATGCCAGTTACAGGCAGATCTTGTTCACGACAAAGTTCCAGTAGTTTATTTACACGAAACTCAGAAAGAGCTGGGGAGCCACGCAAAATTCTCATGTGCTTAGGTCTCTTATGCAATTGATTAAGGTGATATTGGAATAAATTCAGACACTTAACTTAATCTTTATCGAACCTATGCCGATTCCACCTCGTCATTGCGAGCGCATTATATAGCAATTGTTTTTGTGATGTAACATCAAAAGCAACCGTTTGCGTCATTTTTTTTGTCAAATTTGAGTTGTAGCCGAAATGTCGATAAAACACACAATGTCGCACTCTATCTGTCCGATTCGCTTTGCCCCATCTCCACGCTTTGATATAAAGACCACTAGAAATTTTCTGAGATGTACCGATCAATGCAAATACGCCACTTCAACCGACTCAAGCGCAGCGTCCTACTTTTTGCTTCTGTGCTACTACTTTCTGCCTGCCAAATTGAGTCGCAGCCGAAAAGTGAATTCGAGAAAATCCAAGAGCGCGGAGTGCTACGCGTTGGCACGCTCAACAACCAACTCTCGTACTACATTGGTCCTGATGGCCCTGCGGGTTTGGATTATGAGCTGGCGCGTAAATTTGCAGAAGAGTTGGGCGTAAAGCTAGAAATCAAACCCGCTTTCAGACAAGCCGACCTTTTCCCAGCCTTAAAGAAAGGCGACATCGATATTATTGCTACGGGGCTTAATCAAACCTCACAAGCCGTCAAACGTTTTAGACCTGGCCCTGCTTATTATTATGTTAGCCAGCAAGTGGTCTACAAAAAGGGCCAGCTTCGTCCTCGTGATATTGAGCAGCTTATCGAGTATCAAGCATCCAAGGACAGTCAATCAGAAGAAGACGTGAATGCTGGCGCGCAAACATTGAAAATTGTCGAACAGTCACAATATGTTCCGACACTGACGGCATTGAAAAAGCAGTATCCTGAATTGCAGTTTGAAATCGTGGGCGATGCTGACACTCGCGATTTACTGAAACATGTATCGACTGGAGAACTGCGTTTCACCGTCACTGATTCCGTAGAGCTGTCTCTCGCGCAACGCCTGTATCCAGATTTAGCGCTTGCTTTTGAGCTCACCGAAGATCAACCAGTATCATGGTTTACTCGCCGCTCAGAGGATGAGAGCTTGTATGCGATGCTGATTGAGTTTTTCGGCAATATCAAACAATCTGGCGAGCTAGCTTCTCTTGAAGAGAAGTACATTGGCCATATTGAAGCGTTTGACTACGTGGACACGCGTGCCTTTATTCGTGCTCTTGATGATAAGTTGCCGAGATGGGCTCCGCTGTTCCAAAAATACAGCGAAGAGTTTGATTGGCGTTTAATCGCGGCTTTGGCCTACCAAGAATCTCATTGGAAACCAAAAGCAAAATCGCCTACGGGTGTTCGTGGCATGATGATGCTGACTTTACCAACTGCGAAAAGTGTTGGTGTAACCGATCGTCTAAACCCAGAGCAATCTGTTCGTGGTGGTGTGGAATACCTGCGTCGCATTGTCGCTCGCGTACCTGATACGATTAACGAACATGAAAAAATTTGGTTTGCATTGGCATCGTACAATATTGGTTATGGCCACATGATGGACGCGCGTCGATTAACCAAGGCACAAGGTGGCGATCCAAACGCATGGGCGGATGTAAAAGACCGACTGCCGCTGTTACGACAAAAGCGTTACTACAGCCAAACCCGTTATGGCTACGCTCGTGGAGACGAGGCGCGTAATTACGTTGAAAATATTCGACGCTACTACCAATCAATCATTGGGCATGTCAGTCAAAAGCCTTCCATTGATGAAGATACGGATGATCTACAGGTTATCCCACCACTAAATCCAGAGTTGCTTATTTCTGGTGCGGTGGAAACCATTGCAGAAGAAGTGTCTGGAGCCTCTGATGTCACCAATGACGTCGATGAAGATTTAGACCAAGAAGAAGAATAAACACGCAAAAAGACGAGTGTGAAGCTCGTCTTTTTTGTTGAGTCCAAGGTAGAACTTATCTAAAATCCGATGTTCCGAACCAGACCGGTCATCATAGTAAGTGCATATAAACGTGATTGGTCAACACCTTGCCGCAGCGTCCATACCCATTAATTGATGCCTGCGGAATAAATCGGTTCGGTTGGTTTCCCTCTCTCCTAATTTGAAGTGACTCCATCACTAGAATGTCATCCACAAGGCAAAGTAGATGCGGCCGTGCGCTGTATCGCGAGAGGGTGTTTGTAGTCTTGTCTGCAGGAGGTTCGGATATGAGAAGACGTAGAGTGCAGTCAAAGCGTTTGAATAAGACAGTGGCTGCGATTCGCCGCAAGCGAAAGCTGACAACGATGAAAAAGAAAGTCAGTTCACGCAATCGTGTATTCGTTCACTTAGTAAATCACTAAGAACTTAAAGCAAACATCTACACACCCGTAGATGTTTGCTGAACACAACTCACCAACTTAATCTTCTTGCTTACCTGCTAATACTTTTTTCTCTTGTTTCTTAGCCTTAATTTCTTTGCGACGACGCTTGAAAAAGGCCTGCAACTGCTCACGGCACTCATCCTCTAACAGCCCTTTTTCGACCGTTGCGTAATGGTAAGCCGCTTGGCTCTCAAACAAGTTCAATACCGTACCAGCCGCGCCAGCTTTAAGATCTGGCGCGCCAAATACCACGCGTTTCACTCTGCTGTGCAACAGTGCTCCTGCGCACATCGGGCAAGGCTCTAGTGTGACATAGAGAGTGGTGTCTAATAGTCGATAGTTTTCTAACACAGCCCCTGCGTTACGTAGAGTCTGAATCTCCGCATGTGCTGTTGCATCATGAGAGCAGATAGAGCGGTTCCAGCCTTCTGCAATCACTTCTCCATCTTTAACTAATACCGCTCCCACAGGCACCTCTCCTTCCAATTCAGCTTGTTCAGCTAATGCAAGTGCTCGGCGCATAAAAATTTCGTCTTGTGGGGTAAATTGATGCTCAGACAAAAGGGCTCCAGAAAGGAAGGTAACTATGAATAGCGAAATATTACCACCAACATCGCTTTCACTACAGCAGGACATAAGTTTTGGAGATGCGCCTCTTTCGTAATAGCACCTCAAAACAAAAAAGCGCAGACCTTTCGACCTGCGCTTTTCTCTAATATTCGATCATTTACATCGTGTATGTGTACGGTGCTTGAATACCTAGTGGGATACCTACCATCCAGTAAAGAACTAGGAAGATTGACCAACCAATCAACATAGCAATCGAGAATGGCATCATCAGTGACGCAAGTGTACCAATGCCTGTCGACTTCACGTAACGTTGACAGTAAACCACTACAAGAGGGAAGAATACCATCAGAGGCGAAATGATGTTCGATACTGAGTCACCCACACGGTAAGCCGCCTGAGATAGTTCAGGAGAAATACCTACCGCCATTAGCATTGGAACTAGGATTGGACCAATCAAAGCCCATTTCGCAGAAGCGGAACCGATAAGTAGGTTTACAGCCGCTGTTAGCAAGATCATACCAATGATGGTTGCTTCACCTGGTAGGTTCATCGCTTTTAAGCCTTCAGCACCATACAACGCTAGCATCGTACCGATGTTTGACTGAGCAAATGCAGATAGGAACTGAGCACAGAAGAACGACATGACAATGTATGCGCCCATGGTCGACATGGTGTCCGCCATCGCTTTGATGATGTCGTTACTTGTCTTAAAGGTGCCAGATACTTTGCCGTAAACGTAACCAGGGATGATAAATAGAATGAAGATCAGTGGAACAATCGACTTCATGATAGGCGCAGAAAACGCCGTAATTTCGCCTTCAGGAGAACGAAGTGCCGAGTTCTCAGGCAATAACGCGGCAACAAGAAGTGCGATACCCGCCATCATAGCCCAGCCAGCGTAGCGGAATGCTTTTGATTCCAACTCAGTGAAAGAGCCTAAGTTTGGTGCCGTTTCTGCATCTTCATCAATTGGCATCTTTGCTAGACGTGGCTCAATGATTTTCTCAGTCACGTACCAACCGATAGCAACGATGATCACTGAAGATAGACCAGTGAAGAAGATGTTTGCTAGAGGGTTAACCACGTATTCAGGATCAAGAACCTGTGCTGCTGTTTGTGTGAAACCAGCGAGCAATGGGTCAATACCTGAAGGAATGAAGTTTGCGGAGAAACCACCAGACACACCAGCAAATGCCGCTGCGATACCAGCTAGAGGGTGACGACCAGCGGCATGGAAAATGATACCACCTAGAGGAATAACCAAAACGTAGCCCGCATCAGCCGCGGTATGCGAGATGATTGCGACAAGAATAAGCATTGGTGTAAGTAGCTTCGCTGGAGTGAAGTTCAGCATCTTCTTAAGGCCCGTCGTGATAAAACCAGAAGAATCCGCAACACCTACACCCAACATTGCAACTAATACGATGCCTAGAGGTGCAAAACCAGTAAACGTAGTGACCATGTTAGCAAGGAAACTTGCTAGAGCTTCACCCGTAAGTAAGTTAGTAATGGTAAGAGCTTCGCCCGTTCGAGGGTTTGGAAGGTCGAAAGTCACATTCGACAAAAGTGCAGACGCAGCCCAAGTAATGATCAGTGCCCAGAAAAACAAAATCGCAGGATCAGGAATTTTATTACCTGCACGCTCGATAAAGTTTAGAAAGCGATCCATCCCGCTCGGCTTCGATGATGGTGCCTTATTTACAGCTTGGTTACTCATGGTAACTCCATATGAATGATGTTGGTGCCAAGGCCTATTTGAATAATTATAACGGCCTATTATCAACACAGCATTCTAGTAAATAAGGATAGGGAAAGCACAAGGTTCTATGATTTTTTCCATAATTGGAGACATATTTTGCAAAAACGCCACTCCAATTAAACATAATAAAAACAGTAGCACATCAACCGCATTAACAGTTCGAAAACCATTCATTAACTGAGACAAACCCGGCATCAAAAAGAAATTATCCACGACTTTGTCTCAAGCCATGTATGCAATTGAACTTAGTTTTCGAATTCACTGTACTGTGAAATCATAGTTTTCAACTGAACTGATTGCGTTTGTCCCACTCTATCTTTCCAACTGGTCGTAATAGCAATGGTTTTAAGAGATCCAGACACAGTAGCCGACGGCACAACCCACTCCACTGTATACGCACCAGTAGCGGAAGATCCTGTTGCAATAGAGGCAAAGCTAGCCGTAGAGATCGTCGAAAGCGCATCCGATGCTCCACGCGTACGGAACCATTCCAATTTATTTTCAGCAAGACGCAACGCTTCAATACTTTCTATCGCATAGTCGGATTCTTGTTCGAGATACACGTTTAGCTTTGTTAAACCTAGAGCCCCGACACCGATAAGCAAAAAAGAAATTAGAACCTCAAGAAGGTTAAAACCTTTTTGTTTAGAGATCATTCCAAGAGCCCTTTTTCCATTTAATTTTCTTGTGATCATTGGGTACAGATGTTGAATCAAACTCCAGGTTAACTGCAGCACCAAAGACACTTAACCCACCAGGGGTGTCGAAAACATATCCACCTACAGGCTTAAAAGCGCCACGGGAAAAAAAAGTAAGTTTCTTTATTTCGTCTGTAGAGAGTCCTCCTATAAATGGAGTGACTGAGACATCCGATGTCCATCTTGCGGTCATGTCACTAACTGTAGAAGTAAACAATTGGTAAACAGTTCCGGGAAAAGAGTCAGCACCATTAACCGACAATAATCCATTCTCGATAACAAGAAGCTTAGGGCTAGCATTGAGACTGGTTCCTATACCAGTTTCTAGGTCACAATCACCAACCACCCAAACTTTGTCGCTCACAGAAAACGCACTGACAATTCTATCAACACAAGATTGAGCTGTTGACGAGCTGCTTGCCACACTCCCACCAATCACCACAAATCCATTTTTTATTTGAGTTAATTGGGAGCGAGGGTAACCAAAAAAAGCTTCAAAAGGGTCAAGGTTTGGGTCATGAACAAAATCATGCTCAAACATCTTTTCGTCGCCAATATAATTTTGATTGTTACCAATGACTTTCACTTTGTAGTCGTTTATGCCACCAGAATCATCACAGTTAGAGTCACCAGAAACGCATAACCCTGAGCGTGCAGTATTAGTCATATGAGATGAACTACACGTTTTTCCAGAAGGGTGTGTAGTAACAAAAGCGCCCTCCATTGCTACTGATGTCATAAATCGGACAGACACACAAATATCCGGTTCGACAAATTCAGGCGTAAAAAGATAGGAGCCCATTAACTTCAAATCAGATCGGGCTTGTATAGCTCCGCTTGGTCTACCAACCACTTCAATACTTTTGAAGGTCTCAACTCGGTTATTTACGCTTGAAGATAGCTCGTAGAATTTGGGATCCACCAAAGATTGAGTTGCGACAACAGTACTTTGTAAACAACTAGAGTAGTCTTGCGTATTTGGTGTGATCGACATATCCGCTTTATTTATCGCGTAGCCACACTCCAATCCCCCCTCTGCACGCCAATACTCTTGTCGTGCTTCAATTTGATTGTTGGCTCGTTTAATTTGGTAAAAGAGGGATTTATAGCTACCGAGAGACATCATTAATGCCGCAACTAGCAATACGCTCACAACTAATAACGCAGCTGCACCTTGTTGTTTCTTCATTACTGCCAGTTCCTTTGCATTGCAGTAAACGACTGCTGCGTGCGAATATCAGTCGCGTCTTTCAATTCGGTTCCCAATGTAATAGTCACCAGTGCACTTTTTGCATCAGTGCTTTCTAGCAATTCACTAGTCAGGTCAAATCGATTAACGTGAATAACTTTTTTATCAAAGAGAGTGTTACATGAGCCTGTGCCTGCAAGGTTGACCACGTCATTAACATCCCATATCGTTATTTGCTTTTTTTCACACACAAATAGCGACTCTGGCGTGTTAACTCGTTGCTCATAAGCCACGTTTTTATACAAAGGAGCAGAGCCAGAAGCACCTATGTAATAGACGTAAGCAATTAGCCCTCTATCAACATCATCAAGAGTGTAAATTGTGTTCGCTGAGCCCGATATTTTTATAGAATGACCATCGTTACCGTCAAAACCAGCACGCTGAATGTCACTCTTGAGCATCTGCACGACACTTGCAGAGTTCTGTAACAACATTAACTCTTTCGAACGTTCCATTATCACTCGTTGACCACTCACATAGATTGACCCCACTGTCGCTAGAGAAATAAGCCCAAGTGCAGATGCGATCATAAACTCAACAAGGCTCGCCCCTTTTTGTTTAAACATAGCCATCCTTAAGAGCAAGTTGAATAACCGTAATATTCTGTGCCGCTGTTATCACTACATACTCTTACGCGGGCTGATAAAGTATGAGAAATGAGTTTTAAGGCTTTTGATGATTCACCAACAGGATAAAACTTCAAGTTTCCTGATGATGGTCGCCCATGGACATCGTCGAAGCTGATTTGATCGGAAGCATAGCTCGGGGTAACGACAATACCGTCATACGGCTTACCTGATAAAGAGAACAACACAGTTCCAGCCCCCTCAGCCGCGTTGTCTGTCAAATCAATACGCCAGTTTCCGTCACTGGATGAACTCCCAGACATGATGATGTGCGCCCAGAGTCTTTCGCGCCGTAATACTGCTTCAGACTTACCTTCAATAACAAAGCCATGTAATTCATTAGCTAAACGCTGCATTTTATTGGTTTCAAAGACATTCTTGAAAGATGGTGCAGCTGTAGCCAATAAAGCACTCAGTACAGCAACAGTGATCATAAGTTCCAACAACGTAAACCCGCGAGGCATTTCCCAAATTCCTATGCAAACGGCTAGTCGACCGTAATTCATCTTGCACAGATGCTATCACCTGCCAAAAATAGGCGGAAAAGTGAAAAGGAAACTACTCGTGATGATTCGAATTTCTCGTTGTAACAGCTACAAAAAAAGATTGAGAGGGATGACATTGATCGAATTACTGATAGCCGTAACGATCGTCGGAATCATTGCAGCAATCGCCTACCCTTCTTATACCAATCATGTGATCAAGTCCCATAGAACGGTTGCCTTGAGCGATCTTAGTCGAATTCAACTGGAACTAGAGACATCTTATGATGGTGGGTATGACTGGAGTCATATTATTTCTGGTGGCGCCTGTACTCTATGTGATTCCGACACAGATCGATTTTCGTTCGATATTGCGAGCTCTGCAAGCACAGCCTACATCATTACAGCAACAGCAAAATCGGATCTTGGACAGGACGACGACGAGTGCTTGAATGGCACTACAACTATTACTTTAACGTCAACAAATGTTGAATCACCAAGTGCTTGCTGGAACTAAAAAACTACAAATGCAAAAAGGCCTGCGTTTCAGCAGGCCTTTGTTTTTGAGCTTTTAGTGAACTTATCTTAGCTGGTTAAATCATCAAAGAACTTCTTCACACCATTGAAGAAGCCTTCAGATTTTGGTTTGTGTTTAGTTGCAGCTTCACCGCCACAAGACTCTTCAAACTCTTTCAACAGTTCTTTTTGGCGAGAGCTTAAGTTAACTGGCGTTTCTACAACCAATTTAACGATCAAGTCACCAATACCACCGCCACGGACGCCTTTCACACCTTTACCGCGCATACGGAACATACGGCCAGTTTGTGTTTCTGACGGCACTTTTAGGCTTACTCGTCCATCAAGAGTTGGAACTTCAACTTCGCCGCCGAGTGCAGCCATAGCAAAGCTTACTGGCACTTCACAATAGAGGTTGTTGCCGTCACGCTCGAAAATGTGGTGCTCTTTCACGTGTACTTGTACGTATAGATCACCTGATGGTGCACCCATTTCTCCCGCTTCGCCTTCGCCAGATAGACGAATGCGATCGCCAGTATCCACGCCAGCTGGGATTTTAACGTTAAGTGTTTTCGTTTTTTGCTTGCGACCTTGACCATGACACTCATTACAAGGGTCTTTAATGATCTTACCTTTACCATGACAGGTAGGACAGGTTTGCTGAACAGCGAAGAAACCTTGACGCATTTGCACTTGGCCATGGCCATGACAAGTACCACATGTTTCCGCTGATGAGCCTTTCTTCGCACCGCTACCGTCACAAGAGTCACAGTGAACCAGTGTCGGAACTTCAATCTCTTTAGTTACACCACGAACGGCTTCTTCTAGCGTTAGTTCCATGTTGTAACGTAAGTCGGCACCACGTTGCGCACGATGACCACCGCCACCACGGCGACCGCCACCGAAGATATCGCCAAACACATCACCAAAGATGTCGCCGAAGTCAGCGCCGCCTCCACCAAAGCCGCCGCCGAAACCACCGCCACCTTGTTCAAAAGCAGCATGGCCATATTGGTCATAAGCCGCTTTTTTCTGAGAGTCGGTTAGAACTTCGTACGCTTCTTTTACTTCTTTAAACTTGTCCGCCGCAGACTCATCACCCTGGTTTCTGTCTGGGTGGAATTTCATCGCTAGGCGCTTGTACGCCTTTTTGATATCACGCTCTGAGGCATCACGGCTTACGCCTAATACTTCGTAAAAATCACGTTTTGACATGTTCTTCGTCACCAGTTAATTACTACAAACGGCATCGATTCACCGCTTGGTGTTTGTATCGTTCTAGGTAAGTGCACTTATTGCAAAATACTTAACTAGAAAGACAGCGTTTACAAACAGACGGGCGTAAGAGTCACCCCAAACGCCCGCACACCGAAGTCGTATCGACTCCAGATGGCTTTGCAGCCATCTGGTTAAGAAAGATTATTTCTTGTCGTCTTTAACTTCTTCGAACTCCGCATCTACAACGTCGTCATCTTTTGACTGTGCGCCAGCGTCAGCACCTTGTGCTTGTTGCGCTTGAGCTTGTTGTTGAGCGATTTCCATTAGTTTTTGAGCAGCAGTCATAAGAGCTTGAACTTTTGCGTCAATTGCTTCTTTGTCTTCGCCTTTACGTGCTTCTTCTAGCTCTGAGATAGCAGTTTCAATCTTCTCTTTCTCTTCAGCTGGAAGGGCGTCACCCGCTTCTTCCATTTGCTTACGAGTACCGTGAATCATTTGGTCTGCTTGGTTACGTGCAGTTGCTAGCTCTTCGAACTTTTTGTCCGCTTCTTTGTTAGCTTCTGCTTCTTGAACCATTTTCTCGATTTCGTCGTCGCTTAGACCACCAGAAGCTTGGATTGTGATCTTCTGCTCTTTACCAGTCTGCTTGTCTTTCGCTGATACGTGTAGAATACCATCCGCATCAAGGTCGAAAGTTACTTCGATTTGTGGCATACCACGTGGTGCAGGCTGGATGCCCTCTAGGTTAAATTGACCTAGAGACTTGTTGTACATCGCTTGCTTACGCTCACCTTGTAGAACGTGGATAGTTACCGCGCTCTGGTTGTCTTCTGCAGTAGAGAAAACTTGGTTCGCTTTAGTTGGGATAGTTGTGTTCTTCTCAACTAGCTTAGTCATTACGCCACCCATAGTCTCGATACCTAGAGACAGTGGAGTTACGTCTAGTAGTAGAACATCTTTAACTTCACCAGCAAGTACACCACCTTGAACTGCAGCACCCATTGCTACTGCTTCGTCAGGGTTCACGTCACGACGCGCTTCTTTACCGAAGAACTCAGCAACTTTCGCTTGAACCATTGGCATACGAGTCTGACCACCAACTAGGATTACGTCAGTGATGTCGTTTACTGATAGGTCAGCGTCAGCTAGAGCTACTTTTAGTGGCTCAAGAGAGCGTTGTACTAGGTCTTCAACTAGAGATTCTAGTTTCGCACGAGTCACTTTGATGTTCATGTGCTTAGGACCAGTTGCATCAGCAGTAACGTAAGGTAGGTTTACGTCTGTTTGAGAAGTAGAAGAAAGCTCAATTTTCGCTTTTTCTGCTGCTTCTTTAACACGCTGCATTGCTAGTGGATCGTTTTTAAGATCGATACCTTGCTCTTTCTTAAACTCGTCTACTAAGTAGTTGATAAGACGGTTATCAAAGTCTTCACCACCTAGGTGAGTATCACCATTAGTTGCTAGAACCTCGAATGTTTTTTCGCCTTCAACTTCATCGATTTCGATGATTGAAATATCGAATGTACCACCACCAAGGTCGTATACAGCGATAGTGCGGTCACCGCCTTTCTTGTCTAGGCCGTAAGCTAGCGCAGCTGCTGTTGGTTCGTTGATGATACGTTTAACTTCTAGACCTGCGATACGGCCAGCATCTTTCGTTGCTTGACGCTGTGCATCGTTAAAGTAAGCAGGTACTGTGATAACTGCGCCGGTTACTTCCTCACCTAGGAAGTCTTCAGCAGTTTTCTTCATTTTCTTAAGAACTTCAGCAGAAACCTGAGGAGCTGCCATTTTTTGGCCTTTCGCTTCTACCCAAGCGTCACCGTTGTCAGCCTTAACGATTTTGTAAGGCATGATTTCGATGTCACGCTGAACTTCTTCGTCTTCAAAACGACGACCAATTAGACGCTTAATTGCAAATAGCGTGTTAGTTGGGTTAGTTACTGCTTGACGTTTCGCAGGTTGACCTACTAGCGTCTCACCGTCAGTGTAAGCAATAACCGATGCAGTAGTACGTTCACCCTCTGCGTTTTCAATTACACGTGGTTTGTCGCCGTCTAGTACAGCAACACATGAGTTAGTAGTACCTAAGTCAATACCAATGATTTTACCCATCTGGCTATCTCCGAATAAATTCTATTTTCGTTTGGTTATAACCCCAATGTGGGGGGAGGAGAATCGGGTTTCAACCCTTGCTCACAAACAAAAATAATCAATGTTTGCTTCTCTATGCCACATAGATAAGGGCGTCAAAACGCTTTTCAAGGGCAGAATTGAAAAAAAGCGTATTTTTTATGAATTAATTGATTTCTTTCAAGCTTGTTGGGAATGCATCACATTCCAGCGACAACTTCCAAAGTAAACATGATGAAAAGCGGTTATTTTTCTGTGACATAAAAACAAGAAAGCGAGCTCATTCCGCTCGCTTTCTATATATGGATTCAACTCTATTGTTCAAGACTAGGCATTAGCTTGTGCAGGCTGCGCCTCTACTTCTTCTTGATTGCCAATCTCACCTTCTGTTTTGGCGACAATAGTGTTCACTGCGGTATCCCCTACCACGTTCGAAGAGGTACAGAACATATCGTTGATACGGTCAACCGCTGCAATGATAGCTAAACCTTCTGGTGGAAGACCCAATTGGTGAAGAAGCACACCAACCATCACCACACCACCACCTGGTACGCCACCAGCACCAATAGAAAGAAGAAGAATCGTCAGACCGAGTGTAAACACATCAGCGGTGTTAATTGGCTGGCCAAACGCGTTAGCAACGAAAATTGTTGCAAGCGCGATGTAAATAGATACACCTGACATGTTCATCGTCGCGCCTAGCGGTACACCAAAACCCGCAACTGATTTAGAAACTTGCAGTTTCTCTGTCAGAGTACGCATGGTTACAGGGATGGTTGCATTTGAACTTGCAGTAGATAGAGAAAATAGGATTTGTTCACGAGTTGCACGGAGAAACGCCTTTGGAGAAGTTCCAGTCGTAATGCCAACTGCCATTGGATAGAAGATGAAAATCCAGAACACAAGCATAGCCACGACAAGCGCAACGTAACCTGCAACAGACATCAATGTATTCGCATTTAAGGTTGCACCTAGTTGAATCATCAGAGCAAACACACCGTAAGGTGCTAGACTCATGACCAAACCAACCAGCTTCATCATGATCTCATTGGCCATCTTAAACGTGCGGATAGCAGGGCCACCACGAGAATCCAGAGCTTGAATGGCTAGACCTGTCAAAATAGCCATAAAGATAATTTGTAGCATGTCGCCGTTAGCAAAAGCTTGTACTGGATTGCTTGGTACAATGTTTACCACGAGCGAGAAAATATCTGGTGTTTCAGTTGTCGTCAGCTTGACGGTTTCAGAAACCGTACCCGCTAAGTTTGCACCAGCACCCGGTTGGAAAATTAAACCCACGGTCAACGCTGCTGCGATCGCAATGATGGTATTGAGAATGTAGAGAGTAAAAGTTTTCCCACCAAGACGACCAAAAGCACTAATGTCTTTCAAATCGACAATGCCGCACACGATTGAAACATACACAAGAGGCACAACCAAAAGCTTGATCAGCGAGACAAACATGCCGCCAACCCCTTCTGCCGTTCCAAGTAGGTAAGTATCAAAAATCGCAATACCACTAAATAAGTACTGAATAGCTGTGCCCAGCACAAGGCCGGCAAACAAGCCTATGAAAATCTTACTAGAAAGCGATTTATCCATTATAAATCTCCGATATGTTGTGTTTGCTATTTACATTTTTGTAGTTATATCTGCTTATTTCTAAAGCAGTGGTCGCAAATAATACATATCAAAGTTACAAAATAAAGCGATAATTTACATTTTTGTTAACAACAAAATTCAGCAAAACAAACTATGAATACATTCATATTCAGAACAAAGCTCACTTAGTCAAATGATAACAACCAGTTATCGGTTTAGGATTGTATAACTACGCAGTTGATAGAAAGAAAATTCCCTATAAGAAAAAATATCCTCAATAGGAAAAACTTTGAAAGGGATCAAATTTTAGATATCTATGGTTCAGCGAGACGGAGGGAGCACGCCTTTGTTTAAAACAAAAATGCCCATCACAAACGTGACAGGCATTTTGTATTTACTTTGCAGTGACTTGTGTCGTTATTTAGCAACCATAACCATTGCAGGACGAATCACACGGCCGTTTAACTCATAACCCTTCTGCATAACAAACATCACGGTGTTTGATTCATGATCTGGGCTTTCTTGAATAGACATTGCTTGGTGGAATTCAGGGTTGAACGTTTCGCCTTCAGGGTTGATTTCTTTCAAACCAAACTTAGCAACCACATCAACAAATGTCTTGTGAGTCAGCTCAACACCTTCAAGGATCGGCTTAATCACTTCGTTTTCTGTATCTGCCGCTTGAATCGCACGCTCTAGGTTATCGATAACAGGAAGCAGTTCTTCAGCGAACTTGTTAAGAGCGTATTTACGCGCTTTGTCGATTTCCTGTTCAGTACGACGACGCATATTTTCAACTTCAGCTTTTGCACGAAGCACTGCGTCTTGCTGATCTTTTACTTTAGTTTCGCTAGACAATAATGCCGCTTCTAGTTGAGCAATCTTAGCGTCTTTCTCGTCACCAATTTCTTCAAGTTCTGCTTCAGCTTCTTGAGCTGCAGCTTCTACTTTTTCAGCCTCTTCGATGATTTGATCAAGCTCTTCTTCTGTAACTTTGTTTTCTTCGTTGCTCATGATATCTCCAGAATTCAACGTAATGCCCTTAAAGCCATGCTCGTTTTGCGGGCTTTAACCACATAAAAATTCGCATATTTAGGTAACTTGCCATTATTATGGGGATGAAGATTCCTGATTCAAGCCTCTTTAATGCGGAAATGCTATGAAAAATCCATGTAACGTGATCGCGATTATCGGAAAACCAAGAGATCAACAAGCGATTCAGACTCATAAAGAGCTTTACGAATGGCTGACCTCAGAAGGTTACAAAGTGTTTATTGACGATCGCCTTGCAGCGATTTTGGACGAGATCCCGCAAAACCACTTCGCCAGCTTAGTTGAGTTGGGCAAAAACGCAGATCTTGCGATAGTTGTCGGTGGTGATGGCAACATGCTGGGCGCAGCGAGAATTTTATCGCGTTTTGACGTGCCTGTGATTGGCGTAAACCGTGGCAATCTAGGCTTTTTAACTGATTTAAACCCAGACGATTTCCAAGCGGCACTCAAAGCCGTACTTGCGGGAGAGTACATTGAAGAAGAGCGTTTCTTACTTGAGGCAGAAGTGCATCGTCATGGTCAAATAAAAAGTCATAACGCCGCTTTAAACGAAGCCGTGCTCCATCCTGGGCAAATCGCACATATGATTGAGTTTGAGGTGTACATTGATGAAAGCTTTGCCTTCTCTTTACGCGCCGATGGGTTGATTGTCTCCACACCAACAGGCTCGACAGCATACTCACTTTCTGGTGGTGGCCCTATTCTGTCACCAAGCCTGAATGCCATTTCACTGGTACCTATGTTCCCTCATACCTTATCTAGCCGACCGTTGGTGGTTGATGGCAAACGTAGAATCAAACTGATTGTGTCACCAGAAAATCGCGGTACACAAGAAGTAAGTTGTGATGGACAAGTGTCGCTGCCAGTTTCTCCCGGCGATGAGATCCACATTTATCAAAGCCCAAATGTGCTCAAACTCATCCATCCGAAAGACTACAGCTACTATCACGTATTAAGGAACAAACTCGGTTGGTCTAGTAAGTTATTCTAGCTTTCATGAACACGAATTTAAGCCAGTTGCTGATTGCTGCTGGCTTTTTTCTTTTTTGGGATAACACGTAAAGACTTACTAATAAGGCGACGCAATATATCCTGCCGTTAAAACGAAATTTATAAACTTTGATCCTGTGTGCAAAGTTTAACTTATTCCAGAAAAGCAAATTGAATGGAGTATGTCGGGTGATATTCTCACCATGAATAGAGTATTAACTCTATTTCATAAAATCAATAAAGGACATACTATGAAAAAAACTATCATTCTGTCTGTTCTCAGTACATTAGCACTGATTGGCTGCCAATCTGAAGATACTAAAGTGACAAACGTATCTAATGCGCGTGCGGACGACATTACACAAACCAAACGGGAACTTGCTCAACAACTGAGCGAAAACTATACGGCAATTGAGCCAATGTTGAGAAGAGATATTACTGCTCAACAAACCAATGTTCCTGTCTCCTCTTTCATTGAGCAAAACCCTACTGCAGAATTTAGCCAACAGCTCGTTGAAGCCGACGCTCAAATTCGTAGCTGGAAAGGAATTACTGAATTCTCAGATCAATTGCTAGAAGTGCGCTTAGCCAACGAAAAAATGCTAGGAGCATGGCTCAATGGCGACGTTGCACCACTCTTTGCCTTTGAACCAAGCGGTGATGATGAAAGCTGGCAATACATCGAAGCGTTTGACGTTTACGGGCAAATTCATCAACTTGATGTGTATCAGCTTCCTGACGTTCCCGTTCTAGTTGTCGATAACAACAGCTCTGCAGAGCTCAAAGCAGGCTTACAGGCGATGCAGGCAGAAATGAAAAAGCTGGGTCAGCCAGCTCTAATTCAGCCTTATTATTCAGAGAGTCAAAAACAATCTTCACCAACGCTACAAAGCGCAGCGACAAGTGATGTCGCTCCGATTCAAACAACTCAACTGAAGAAAATTCGCTTAGCGGATGACAAAGAACCGTGGATCTCTGGCAAAGCAGAGGTTTACGCCATCGTGACAGGTGTCAATCCAAGCCGCGACGAGCCGACAATTGATCTGGTAGAGCTTCCTTACTTGGATTACGACAACCAAGATTACTACCCAAATCAAATCATCATTCACTGGTCTCGCTACCGCTGGGGCGCTGCAGATATTGTTCTGATGGAGCAAGATGACGGCACAGACTACAAACAGCTGGCTAAACTATTGGTGCAAGTCGCTGAAGAAGTTCTGAAAGCCATCCCAGATCCGCAAGTTCAGGCATACGCAGTCATCCCACAAATCACAAACAAGATCATCGATGCAATTCCAGATGGTGTGCTTACCAACGATGATGACTTTGTTGACGTTTTCTACACGTTGATGCAAGACACGTCGTATGTCGATCACCCAGGAGCAAGTGTTAATGCTGTCGTGACACTAGAGCCACTGACGATCAATCCAACTCGCCCATAACCCTTTCAATTTCAATGAGTCGTTGTCGAGACTTCGACTCATTTTTCCCACCTCATCACAAAAAATAACCTGTTAGATAAAAATATTCCCGCTCATCTTTACTGTATAAAGAAACAGTATATACTGTTCTCATATACAGTATTGTTCAGTTATACAGGTAAATAAAAATGCTGGCTCATCTAAGTGTTAATAATTTTGCGATTGTTAAGTCTTTACAACTCGAGCTTTCTAAGGGCATGACCACCATTACAGGTGAAACAGGCGCTGGTAAATCTATTGCGATTGATGCGTTAGGTCTGTGCCTAGGCGGACGTGCCGATGCAGGTATGGTGCGTCAAGGTGAAGAGAAAACCGAAGTCAGTGCCGCCTTTTTACTGGACAACAACCTACATGCAACGCGTTGGCTAGAAGACAACGATCTGCTGGATGGCACTGAATGTATCTTGCGTCGCATCATAACTAAAGAAGGCCGTTCAAGAGCCTTCATCAACGGCAGCCCAGTACCACTTTCACAATTAAAATCTCTTGGGCAGCTGTTAATTAACATCCATGGACAACACGCGCATCATCAACTGATGAAAAGCGAATACCAAATGGCGATGTTGGACCAATATGCCGGACACTTAAATCTATTAAAGAGCACACGCAGTGCGTACCAACATTGGCGTCAGGCAGACAATAACCTCAAGCAACTCAAGGAAAATAGCCAGCAGAATCAGGCGCAAAAACAGTTGCTTGAATACCAAATCAAAGAACTGAATGAGTTATCGCTAGGTGAAGAAGAATTCGCAGAACTCGAGCAAGAGCACAAACGACTGTCCAATAGCGGTGAACTCGCCGCTACCTGTCAGCAAGCCCTCGAACTTATTTACGAAGGTGAAGAAGTCAATGCGCTTGGTATTTTGCAATCGGCCAATCACTCCCTAATTCAATTAGCGGAATTAGATGAGAAATTAGCCGAGCTACCAAATATGCTGGCTGACGCGATGATCCAGCTAGAAGAAACCAAAAACGAACTTCGTAACTACTTGGATGGCATCGATGTCGATCCAGGTCGTATGGCTTATGTCGAAGAGCGTTTTTCTAAAGTGATGTCGATGGCTCGTAAGCATCATGTTATGCCTGATGAGTTATACCAACATCACCAAGACCTTCTAGCACAAATCGAAGCATTGGATTGCTCTGATGAACGTCTGGATGAATTAGCTCAAGAAGTGGAACAGAAATACCAAAGCTTCCTGACTCAAGCGGAAAAGCTGCATAAATCACGCAGCCGTTACGCAAAAGAACTGAACAAGCTGATCACACAAAGCATGCACGAACTGAGCATGGAAAAAGCCGTCTTCAGTATTGAAGTAAACAACGAAAACACACATCCGTCGCCATTGGGGATGGACAGTGTGTGCTTCTTGGTCTCCACTAACCCGGGTCAACCTTTGCAACCAATTGCGAAAGTTGCGTCAGGTGGTGAGTTGTCCCGTATCTCGTTAGCGATCCAAGTGATCACTGCTCAAAAAGTAGACACGCCAAGTTTAATCTTCGATGAGGTGGACGTGGGTATTAGTGGCCCAACAGCTGCGGTAGTAGGCAAAATGCTACGCAAGCTTGGAGAATCGACTCAAGTCATGTGTGTCACACACTTACCGCAAGTAGCCGGTTGTGGCCACCAACAAATGTTTGTCGCAAAACACACCAAAGGCGGTCAAACGGAAACACAAATGCGCGCACTAGATGAAGAACAACGTGTGGCAGAACTGGCTCGTTTACTCGGTGGTAGCCAAATCACTGATTCAACATTAGCTAACGCGAAAGAGCTCCTTATCGCCGCCTAACCCTATGACACAGAGTCATCGGCAATCCAGTTGATGACTCTTTTCATATTAATCACTTCAGTGACTCGGCTAACGAAAACACTATTGGGCTCCCTATCACCCCTTAATATCTGCCAATAAATGCAACTCAACTCAAAATTCGTTGTCAGATTCCCTACCATGCGACGCATAGCTTTTTACATCTGCGTCGAGCTTGTTTATTATCAGCGCAGTATTTTAAAGGTTACTAAGAAATTATTATGCAATTAAAGAAGTGGTTAGTTGCCGTACCATTAGCAATGACATTGCTGACAGGATGTTCGGTATTGGAAAAACTGGTTTATCGTATTGATATCAACCAAGGCAACTATGTAGAACAAAGTGCGGTTGATAAATTAAAGTTTGGGATGACTAAAGCACAGGTTCGCTTCGTACTTGGATCGCCAATGCTTATCGAAAATGGCTATCCTAACACTTGGTATTATATCTACCATCACACGCCAGGGCACGGTGACCCAGTACAGAAAGATCTTGTCGTAAACTTTAATGACCAAGGAACGCTGGCCGATATCAGCGGTGACTTCCCGAAAAGTGACGCGTTTTACGAACAGATCCAATAAACCAATCCTGTCATTACATCGATTGGCATCATAAAACCTTTATGCAAAAAAACCTCCCACTTGGGAGGTTTTTTATCATCTAAAATATTGCTTATTCTGCTTACTTGCGCAGAGCATTTGGCTTACCACCAGTCACTGGATCGGCATTCCCAGCCGCTTTTGCTTGCTCTGCTCGCTTACGACGAATCTCTTTTGGATCTGCCAATAAAGGGCGATAGATTTCGATGCGGTCTTTATCACGTACGGTCGCGTCTAGTTTTACATTACGACTAAACACACCTACTTTGTTTTTCGCTAAATCAATTTCTGGATACAATTCCAAGACACCCGACTGACGAATGATCTCTTCAACCGTCGCGTGGTTATTCACAACTAAGTTAAACACGCGTTGCTCATGAGGCAATGCATACACGACCTCAACGTGAATCATGTCTGACTCAATACTCATAACACTCGTACACCTGTTTCGCGCGTTTGGTAAATGCATTAACCATATTGCTAGTTAGCTCGTTAAAAATCTTGCCGAACGCCATTTCAATCATTTTGCTCGAAAACTCAAACTCAAGCTTAAGTTCAACCTTACATGCCTGCTCATCCAACGCAGTAAAAATCCAACCACCTCGGAGCGTTTTAAACGGACCATCAACCAAGTTCATCATAATAGCTTGGCCAGGAATAAGCTCATTGGACGTAGTGAACGTTTTACTGATGCCCGCTTTCGCAACATCGACAGAAGCGACCATGCCATTACCCGAAGACTCAATAATTCGAGAGCCCGAACAACCAGGCAAAAATTCAGGGTATTTAGCAACATCATTGACCAGATTAAACATCTGTTCTGCACTAAAAGACACCAACGCAGAACGGCTGACTTGCTTCATACATACTCCTATCGATACATGTACAGATTTAAAGCTCGCGACAATTTTACTTTTATTCCACGATTGCGCAAATAAAAGGATTTCCTATCCGATATCCAACCCGTATAATGACGCCATTATGGCAAAGAAAAAATCAAAGCAAAAAGCGGGTAGTAACACTATCGCGCTGAACAAAAAAGCTCGCCACGAGTATTTCATTGAAGATGAAATCGAAGCTGGCTTGGAGCTCCAAGGTTGGGAAGTGAAAGCCCTTCGCCAAGGTAAAGCCAATATTTCTGAAAGTTACGTATTCATGCGTGACGGTGAAGCCTTTGTGAGTGGCATGACAATCACTCCTTTAAATCAGGCATCGACACACGTAGTGGCGAACCCTACTCGTGTGCGCAAACTACTTATGAGTCGTCGTGAACTTGATAACCTACTCGGTCGCATTAACCGTGAAGGTATGACACTTACGGCACTCTCTCTGTACTGGTCTCGCTCTTGGGTGAAGATAAAAATAGGTGTAGCAAAAGGTAAAAAGCTTCACGATAAACGTACAGATCTTAAAGAAAAAGACTGGGCAAGAGAAAAAGCACGCGTAATGAAGAGCGCACTGCGTTAATCTTGACCACTTAAACGCATAGTGCTGGACAGCTAAGTCTTTTCTGTTACTATGCGAATCATACCTTGGGGCTGATTTAGGATTCGACGGGAATTCAGAAGTCTGAGGTGCATGCCGAGGTGCGGTAGGCCTCGTTAACAAACCGCAAAAAAATAGTCGCAAACGACGAAAACTACGCACTAGCAGCTTAATACCCTGCTCAGAGCTCTCTCGCCCTAGCTTCCGCACGTAAGACGGGGAATAACGAGAGATCAAACCCAAACGCGCTAGCCCGGATTCTCCCGCCTGAGAGATGAACGGCGAATTATAATTCAGGATAGTCATTCATTAGCGTGTCGGTTCGCAGGTGGATGGTGAATTTAAAGATCGACTAAGCATGTAGTACCAATGATGAAAGGTTTTCGGACGCGGGTTCAACTCCCGCCAGCTCCACCAATCACTAGTAACGGGACGTCTCAGGACGTCCCGTTTTCTTTTCTAACCCCTTGTCCTATCTAGCTTTAAGTGGTTCAGGGCGTCTCATCGAGATTCACTTAATCTCAGTCATTTAGTAACATTCTGCGTAACACTAACCAATAACAACACAAATTGGTGTTACATCAGAAAGGAACTATTAAAATGGCTAAGCAAATCAAGCCTTTATCACCAACTCAAGTAACCAAAGCTAAGCCCTTAGAGAAAGAGTATTCGCTTGCAGATGGCAATGGTCTGTACTTACGTATAAAGCCGAATGGCGCAAAACTTTGGATTTTCAACTACATCCATCCAACTACTAAAAAACGTAAGAACATCAGCCTCGGCGCATTTCCTGATATCACTCTCGCATCTGCGAGAGAAAAAACAAGAGAGATGCGCCAGCAAGTCGCTGAAGGCATTGATCCAAAAACCCACAGAGATAACCAACTCATTACCGCACAGATAGCTCAGTCATCAACTCTTAAATCCGTTGCCGAAGAATGGTTTGAAGTAAAAAAGCATGACGTTTCCGAAGACTATGCCAGCGATATCTGGCGCTCTCTGGAGCTACATATCTTTCCTAACCTCGGTAACATGCCGATAAGTGAATTAACTGCCCCGATAGTGATTCAAGTCTTACGGCCTGTGGAAGCAAAGGGCGCATTAGAGACAGTTAAACGAGTATGTCAGCGAATAAATGAAGTGATGAACTACGCGGTGAATTGCGGAAAGATTCAGTCCAACCCACTATTCGGGATAAAGCATGCTTTTAAAAAGTCGAAAGCTGATCACATGAGTACTATCAGCCCAGACGAACTTCATCTTCTTATGCAAGCGATGTCGTTAGCCAATATCAAGCTTGCCACCCGCTGCGCTTTTGAATTCCAACTCCACACCTTGACCCGTCCTGTTGAATGTGCCGCTGCAGAATGGAGTGAAATTGATTTCGAAAACAAACTTTGGGTCATTAGCAAGGATAAAATGAAAATGAAGCGCGACCACAAAATCCCTCTTTCAGATGCTTCTATTCAGCTTTTAAACTTTATGAAGCCCATCTCCTACGGACAACGCTATGTCTTCCCCAGTTCAACATCAGTTGATCAGCACATGAACAGCCAGAGCGTCAACGCCGCACTAAAACGTGCTGGGATGAAAGGAAAGCTAGTAAGTCACGGTATGCGTTCCATTGGCAGTACAGCGCTCAACGAACAGGGCTTTAACAAAGATGCTATTGAGCTGTGTCTAGCACACGTAGACAAGAACACGATTCGTGACATCTACAACAATGCTGAATACTTGGAAGAACGTCGCAAGATAATGGAATGGTGGAGCAATTTCATACTTGATGCTTCTAAAAACGCCAATACTATAGCAAAACCAAAAATTTAAGTGACAAATATCACAGTTTTAGTGAGGTGTGGGTGATTTTGTATTGACGATGAGAATCATCCACATTATTTTAAATCGCGTCTAAATATTTAATTTTTACATAGGAAACAGACATTTAAAGTCCGCTCCGCGGCAACAGCCTTATGCTCGTTAAACTTCGGTTTAACTATTTTTGATTGTTTTAGCACTAACTTAACTTTCTGAGTCTTTTTTAAAGACTTATTTATTTTATTACATACACAACACCTTCCCTCCTGTTGCGAAGGGTGAGGCTGTTACCAACATAAAGGTTTCAGTCCTAGGTTATTATTGCTTTGCTGAAGTTAAATTTCAGTGGATCAGTGTAAGTATTAGAATATGAAGGCGGTGCTAGACATGAATTAACATAGGTTATCGTTATGTCTGTAAATACAACTCCTCTTCTAAAAATCGTACGTAAATCTGACGTTCTACAACGCGTACCCTTCTCAAGAGCGACTCTCCATCGCAAAATCAATGATGGAACTTTCCCACCGTCAATTCCTTTAGGCGCAAACTCTGTTGGTTTCTTGTCTCATGAGGTCGATGCAATTATCGCAGCCATGGCACTAGGCAAAGATCTACAGCAAACCGTTTCTCATCTTGTTGAGCAAAGACAGTCTCTTTTCGACAACAGTCTCTATGCACTAGCCGCATAACTAAAAAATCTCACTAAGCACAAATAAATCAATCGTTTACTGCATGCTTTAGCATGCTGGTAAAAGTGCAGAATTTTTTAGTTATATATATTATCTAGAAATTTTGCACTTTTACGTTCAAGCAGGAATTAGAATAAATGAACGTCATCGCGCAATCTCAAGCTACAGAACACACTCTACTTCAAACCTCAAAAGCTAAGTCAGTTTTCATTATGCTCGACCCGTGCCTTCAGCATCGCTCGAATGATCATCGAGTCGTTGCTCTACGCAACGACAGAAGCAATGCGATGGATGTCGTCCGATATTATCTAGATGCTGGCTATACGATTACATTAGTCGCCGATTCAAAGCTGTTCCCGACTCAAACGGCTAGATTAATGAAAAGCAACTACTGTGGAAATCGTGTTCCAATGTTAGATAGCGCGACAGGGATTTACTACAGCTTAGAGAACTTTAGAAGCACTGTGACTTATCTAACCCTTTGCAACTCTCTATCACCGTGCAAAGAGACATCGCAGTGGCTTTCCAGACAATTGATTCGTACTGTTCCGCTTACAAACAGCACAACCGAGGCATGTGTTAACACCTTTCTGTCAGATTTACAGGGCGTTCAGAGTATTGAGTTATTGAGAGCTGCACTTGATGAGCAACTCGAACAGAATCGCAATAGAGTGAGAAAATTCATGTCTCCAACTCTTCAAACTAAGACCATCACCGTTGATTCATTGCGCTCTCCGCTGTGCTCACAGCTTATCAACGACAGCAAAACTCTTGCAGTAAGAGCGGCAACAGGCACAGGGAAGACCAAGCATCTATTTGGTCCATTAGCGAAAGCGGCTCGAAGCAAAAACAAGAAGATCGTTTACCTGTCTTACCTGACTGCACTGGTCGAACAATACTGCAATGACAATCTCGCAGTCAGCTACAACCAAGATTTATGCGAGCTAGAAAAGGCGGATGCGATGGGGGTTGTTGTAAACAGCATTTGGAAATCTCATATTCGCTCTGTGCTTAATCAGGCGGATATTCTTATCATTGATGAGTTCGAAAAAGTACTGACGACTGTCGTATGTTCTGAACCAAGTAAACAGTTGCCAAAGCAACAAGTTTTTGAAAGCTTGTCAGAAGCCATTCGTAATGTCCCACAATTGATTGTGGGTGATGCTGATCTTTCAGACATCAGCTTGGGTTATATCAAAGAGTTAAGAAGCGAAGTGACACTATTGGATTGTAAAGAAAATCCGTACTCTTCAATCAAAGCTGTGATCACAGATAAAAACCAGTACCTCTCCAACGTTTATCTCAAAGAGCAGCTTACTAAGAAAGATAAAGTATTCCTGTTTGACTCTCTCGTCACACTTCGCCAGGTAACCCAATCACTGGGCTATAAAGATTCTAATAGGCTAGATTGTGAAGAAGAAGCACTAAAAGACGGGGTCTTAATTATTCACGCTCACAATAAAGACATGCCTGCTCAAAAAGCCTTTTTGGAGAATCCAAACGAAGAGATTAAGAAGTATAACGCAATCATGGCATCTCCTTGCTTAAGTTCAGGCTTTTCAATTACTACGCACTTTACTAACAAGGTTGTGGTTTTCTGCGATAAGACACTAACACCGTTAGAGCTGATTAATTTCGCACGTCGATTTCGTACAGCAAAACAAATTTGGTTTGCCGTTGATGCATACAAAGATTTCATTACGCCACATGCCAAAGAGACGACGTACAAACCAACAGTCCATGTCCAGCCAACTGACAAGTTGAACATTGCATTCAACAACGTTAAAAAGCGCTTCTTCGCTCCTTTAGCCTTACATTTACATTTAACGTTGGAAGAACTCGGTTTTATGACTACATCGGCCCCATCCTCTTTTACAGCACAACTGTTTGCTCAAAAGAGTGCTACTCTGGCAGCCAAAGCGTACAAAGAGTTAGAAGTGCAAGCGATTGTATCCTCACCTGATTTAACTCAAGAACAAGCTTCCTGGTTATGGACTAAAGACAGAAGGACGTCTTCTGATAACGCTTCTTTAACTAAGTTTCAGATCAAACGGGATTACGGAGTGAAAAAAGTTACAGAAGATGACGTTAACTTCCACTTCAAGTTCTTAGCCAATCGAAGTGTGTTTGATTCATTCCCGTTCGTGAATCGCTCTAGTGACAAAGTGGAAATCGAAGACAAGCACCATTCTGCCGCGATGTTCATCTATGACAATATTTTGAGAAAGTATGGGTTTTCTGTCGAACGCGACGCTTTTTGGATTCACAAAGACGATGTTCGCCAGATTGTAAAAGCCTGCTATTTGAAGCAAGAGGTATTAAACTGGGCTTTTAAAGATGGCTTACACATTACCAAGCCTCTTCATCAGGAGGCAAAACCAAACAAGGCGACGTCATACCTTAAAAGACTCTTAAACTCATTGGGCTTCGAAGTTGGGACATTCCGCAGCAGTAGCAAAAAAGCAAAAGTAGAGATGCATAAAAACGCTCGTAATTATGCTTGCTTTAATTCAGCCCCATCCGAAACTACCAAGTCCGCAGCCTAACAGCCAACACCGCCCTGCTACCACGACACTCATAAGGTAGCAGGGAGTATCCCCTATCAAATCATAATCTTACCACATCGCTCAATTCCTGAATCTAAAGCCTCTCAATCAACGCTTGTTGCGTTATAATGCCCATAATTTTGTTCTTCGCTCAAACCAAGATTCTGAGCGAGCCGTGAACGTTTAAGAGATTCTTATGACAACCAATACCGCAGTAGAAAAAATCAACCTTGAAGAGCTAAAAACATGGCTTTGGGGTAGCGCAAACATCATGCGTGGCACCGTAGATAGCTCAGACTTCAAAAACTATATCTTTGGTCTCCTGTTCTTAAAACGTCTTTCAGACGTATTTGACGAGCGTGTAGAAGCCGTGATGGAAGAAGAAGGTTGCAACGCTGAAGAAGCAATGGCGCTCATTCAGGAAGATAACCCAGAGCAATTCGTTCCTGTGTATGCACGTTGGAACAAGCTGATCGAAAGAACGGAAAATATTGGTGAGTACATTGATGAAGCCTTTGCTGAAATCGAACATCAAAACCCATCACTAGAAAAAGTGCTTACGGCTATTCAGTTTGGTGATAAAGAGAAGCTCAGCAATGAGCTACTGACTCGCCTGCTCCGCCACTTTAACCAACACAAGCTAGGCAATAAAAACCTCTACAAAGCCGACCTACTTGGTGATGCATACGAGTATTTGATTGGTAAATTTGCTGATGATGCAGGCAAGAAAGGGGGCGAGTTCTACACCCCTCACGAAGTGGTAGAGCTTATTGTTAAGCTGATTGACCCACAACCAGGTCATGAGATTTACGATTTGACCTGTGGATGTGGCGGCATGTTGGTTGAATCCGCTCGTCACATTAAAGAAAACTACGAGAATGGCACCATCATGGGTAAACCTAACTGTAAACTTTACGGTCAGGAGAAGAACCTAGGAACATGGGCAATTGCCAAACTCAACATGTTCCTGCACAACCTAGATGGTGACATCAAGCGCGGCGATACTCTCGTAAACCCATTACATAAAGATGGCGAAGGCCTTCAAACGTTCGACCGTGTGATTGCCAACCCACCTTTCTCTCAATCAAAGTGGTGGGAACCACTAGAACTCAATGACGGTAAAATCATTGATGGAAAAAGTGGTAAAGAGAGAAACGTGAAATACAGCACTGACCTTAAAGATCCTTATGGTCGTTTTGGTCTTGGCGTTGCACCGCGAACAAAAGCAGATCTAGCCTTTGTTCAGCATATGATTGCCTCAACGAAAGATGATGGTCGTATCGGCGTTGTCGTCCCTCACGGTGTACTTTTCCGTGAAGGTGATGAGGGTAAAATTCGTAAAGGTATGCTTATCGGCAACGATGAATTTAAAGGTGACTTGATCGAAGGTGTAGTTGGTTTGCCGCCAGCACTTTTCTTCAACACAGGCATTGCGGCTGCGGTATTGATCATCAATAAAGACAAACCTGCTGCACTGAGGAACAAGGTTATTTTCGTTGATGCTTCCGCCGAGTTTGGCGAAGGTAAAGCGATGAACTTCCTTCGCGAAGTAGATATCAAGCGCATCACAACTGAGTACAGCAAAGCGAAACAAACTTTAGTTGATGCGGGAGAGAAAACGGAGGATAAACTTTCGGAGCTACTAGATTCTGTCTCGGTTGATAAATATCTACGCGTAGTCGATATCGCTGAAATCAAGCAGAATGACTTTAACCTCAATATCAGCCGCTATATCGATACATCAGAAGAAGAAGACAAAATCAACGTCGCAGATGTTTGGAAAAATCTTTCTAGAATTGAGCAAGAACTAATTCAAACCGATAAAAAGCTATCTTCTTACTTAAGCTTACTAAAAGAGGTTTAAGGTTATGAGCATTTGGATTGAAACAAAGCTTAAAGAGTCAGAGATCGGTAAAATCCCATTAGATTGGTCATGCACTACTCTAAACAAAATCGCGGATATTAACCCTAAACCAATAAAACTTGATTCTGATGATATTGAGGTTAGTTTTGTTGGCATGGCAGACGTTTCTGAATCCGCAAAACTGATGAACACAACGAATCGTCTATATGGCGAAGTTAAAAAAGGGTTTACCTCTTTTCAAGATAATGATGTTCTCGTTGCTAAAATCACACCTTGTTTCGAAAATGGTAAAGGGGCGTTAGTTTCCAACTTAACAAATGGTATTGGCTTTGGTAGTACCGAGTTTCATGTAATTAGAGCAAAAGAGCAGAAGGGATGCCCTGAGTTCATTCATCACATCACGACGACTCATAACTTTAGAGTCAAAGGTGAAATGAATATGACAGGTACAGCAGGACAAAAACGTGTTGGTAAAGATTTCATTGCGTCTTATCTTATCGCTTGTCCACCCTTCGTAGAACAACAAAAAATCGCGGAAGTTCTTTCAACAGTTGATAAGAAAATCGACCTTATCGACCAAAAAATTGCAGAAACCGAAAAGCTCAAAACAGGCTTAATGCAAAAGCTGTTTTCAGAGGGTATAGGTGTTCAAGACGAGAATGGGGACTGGCAACCACATGCTAAGTTTCAAGACTCTCCATTTGGGACGATTCCTGCCATTTGGAATCTCAACAAACTCAGCACTTATTGCTCTATAGTTGCGGGGGTATCGCCTTCGAAATTAAACCTGAATGAGAGTGAGGGATACCCATTCTTCAAAGTAGAAGAGTTCAACTATTCGAAGAAGCTACTAACAAAGTCCAGAAACTACGTAAGTAATCAAGCATCTTGCCATACAGGAGAGTTTCTACTTTTACCGAAACGAGGAGCAGCAATCTTCCTAAATAAGCTAAGATTGGCTAAAGGAACTTTCCAGATTGATACAAACGTTATGGGAATCAGCTTCGATAAAGAAGTCGCGAATCTAGACTTTATGCTTTATCGCCTACTTTTTGAAAGACTTGAATCTATAGCTGACGTATCCACAATTCCGCAAATAAACAATAAACACATAAATCCGTATATTATCCCTTTGCCTCCTTTGGGTGAGCAACAGAAAATTGCTCAAATAATCTCTACTGTTTTTGAGAAAATAGACCTATTGGAACAGCAAAAAGCCGAAACGCAGCAATTAAAAAAAGGCTTAATGCAGAAGCTACTTACGGGCGAATGGCGAGTTCCTGTTGAGGAAACTGAAGCGGCTTAGCTATCGCATCTATGATGCCTTCAAGTAAAGGCATCTAAAAGGTATGATTTAAATAAACAATAAAAAATGAATAACAATAAATAAAGGAATAAGGTATGTCAGATCAGGCTGAATCATCAAATCCAGAGCTAGTTGGAGTAGAACGCCCAGCGATTGAATGGTTAAAAACTCTTGGTTATCAGCACATTAAAGGTCGAGATGTAGAGCAAACACACAAGACCGAGCCTGTTATTCTGGAATCTGTTCTAACTGACAGACTACACGCCCTTAACCCTTGGTTGGCCGAGGTTCCGAACGGAGCAAACAAAGCGATTAAACAGCTCAGAGACATATGGTTTGAGCATAACAGCGACTTAATGCTTGCTAACCATGCGTTCTGGAAGCATGTTCTGTTTCAATCGAATCTGCAACAAAAAGACAAAAATGGTCAGCCTCGTAGCATCCGTTTTATCAACCAAACAGGTGCCGAGGGTAACTCATTCCATGTGGTTGATCAGTACGTTGGCAAAAATGCCAACGATGAGCTTTTTAAGCCAGATTTATTGTTATTCATTAATGGCTTACCCCTTGGCTTGATTGAGTGTAAAAACAGCTCAATTAAGCTCAGCAAAGGCATTGCACAAATTGATGGCTACCAAGGCACTTTCACACAACACTTTGCCTTTAATATGGTTTGTGCCGCCATTAATCGCAGCCAAGCCAAGTATGGCGCGATCTATGCGCCAGAACAGTTCTATCTGACTTACAAATTTGATCCGAAAAAGCCTGACGAGAACATTGTTCTTACCGAATTAGAAAATCAATTAGGAAAGAAACCTACAGAGCAAGACAAGCTACTGTGGGCATTATTCGAGCCTTCCCGATTCGTGCGTTTAGTCTGTTTCTACCCTATGTATGAAATTGAAAAAGGCGTCATGATCAAGAAACTGCCCCGTTACCAACAGTGGCGTGCCGTAGAGAAGACGCTACTCCGTCTACAGGGTAAAGACCCGCAGCTATTAGGCCAAGAACTTGGCGGCGTGGTTTGGCATACGCAAGGAAGTGGTAAATCACTGACGATGGCGCTACTTGCCCGTTTAATGCGAGCCGAAATTTCTGGTTTCAATAACCCAAGTATTTTGATTCTTACCGACCGCACTGACCTTGACCGTCAGATCCATAATACCTTTACTAATGTCGGTCTTGAATCGATTAAAGCAGATTCCGTCGCTGGGCTAGAAGCGATGCTCAGCAATGACTACGGCACCATTTTTACTTCGACCGTTCAAAAGTTTCAAGAGAGCGATGGTAAGCAGATACAGGCTGCAAAAGAGTCTGAAGATGAGGATTCCATTGCAGACTCTAAAAGTCGTGTCAGACGCGTTTTGAGAAAGGATGATTCGGGACAAGAACAATGCTGGATTTTAAAGGAGAACAATGTTCTTCACGGTCAAACTGATGCTAATGGCACCCCTAAAAAAGCTAAATGGGAACTCGTTAGCGAAGAGAAAGTTGATTTTCGAGTTCTGAGTACCAAGCCAAACTTCTTCGTGATGGTTGATGAAGCTCACCGCAGTCAGTATGGATTCCTTGCTGCATTCATGCGTGCTTCTTTACCTAATGCGAAGTTCATAGCTTTTACTGGCACCCCGCTTTTTAAAGACGATAAAGAAACCCTGGGTACATTCGGCGGTAAAGAGTACATCGATACTTACCGCCTCGACGAGGCGGTTGCAGATGGTGCGACACTGCCTATTAAATATCTTGAAGGCATGGCGCAATGGGGAAGCGATGGAAAGCTAAAACAAGCTTTTGAGGATGAATTTGGTAATGAGCCTTTAGCCCGTAAGAAAAAGCTAAAGCAAGAGTTACTCAAAAAACGTCGTGGTGCTATCGGGCGTATTGAGGAGAATGCTCGCCATCTCGTCGAACATTTTCTATCAAGCGTGAAGCCTCGCGGCTTTAAAGCCATGCTGGTATGTGACGGGCGTGATATGGCTGTTCGCTATAAAGATGTACTAAACCAAATCATGCAGGAGCGTCAAAACAAAGGTCTACCGACCTTTGAAAGCCGAGTGGTTATCTCTCTCGGTAGTATGACAGATAAGCGCACAGGTATAAGTGAACAACAAGCTCACTATGCATCAGGCTCAACCTCAAAACTTGAAACTATCGAAGAGCGCATCAAACGGGAACTCAAACAAGGCCAAACACCGATAGCCGTACCGTCTGAAAAGATCCCAAGCTTGGTGAATGATGAATTTAAGCTACCGTATGGTGATGAATCCGCTAATACCAAAGAAGAAACCAAGTTTAACAACATTGGGTTAATCATCGTTTCTGACATGCTGTTAACTGGCTGGGATGCGCCTATTGTCAGCACTCTATATTTGGATAAACCGCTAAAAGAACATACTTTGCTTCAGGCTATTGCTCGTGTAAACCGAACTCGAAAAGGCAAGAAAGCAGGTTACATTGTCGATTACTTCGGGGTGGTTGAGTACCTAGATGAAGCGCTGAAAGTTTATGGGGGTGACGTACAACCCGACCAAGTATGGACGGACGTCGAAGCGGAGTTACCACGTCTTCAATCAGCTTTGACGAAAGTGTTAGACATTCTTCCGAAAAAGCACAATCCCGTGAAGCAACCTGAACCTTACAAAGAGGATGCCGATCTCTACCTAGACCCAGATACTCGTCTAGATATTGTTGAAGATTTCCTCGTTGCTCTCGCTGGATTCAATAGCCGCTTAGATATCGTGTTACCCGACGAACGCGCATCTAAATATCAGCCTTACTTCAAAGTGCTGAATGAGATAAAACTCCAACTGCGCAACAAAATGCCTGAGAGTGCCGATATGGTTCGCATCACCGCATCTGAATCTGAGCTGCTTAAAAACATACTCGACGAGCATATAGAAGCGAGTGAAGTTAAGAGCTTGCTAGGCCGTGAAGTTTCAATTCTGGATGCTGCGGATATGGATCTACTCCGCAAACAAAAAAGTGCAGGGAGTGCAGCGTTGGTCATGAAGAACAAACTCAAACACACCATTAAGACGGGTAAAGGTAAAGATCCTGCCTTCTTTGGCGACTTGGAAGAAGAGCTAGAGAAACTTATCCAAGATGAACGTGAAGGACGTATTGAACAAGCTCTATTCCTAGAACAGCTAGAGCTTTTTGCTCAGCGTGTTCGTGATAAAGATGCAAAGCCATCTGAAATGGGCTTGGGAACAGCAACAGAGCGAGCCGTGTTCAACTACTTGGAAAAGCAGGTTGAGGAAGCTGAAGCTCTGGCATGGACTAAAGGCATCTTTAGCCACCCTGATATCGCTGAAGTCATGTTGTCACCGATATGGAAAAAGCAGACTGATATTCATAATGAGATAAAAAAAACAATCAGAACGATTTTACGTGGTCTTGGCGGCTGGGATATGACTGTAGCACGTCAGCACTCTGCTGAAATTTTCAGTATTATGCTGAACAACTGAGCCTTTGCTTCATCAATGACGAAAGAAACACATGCCAATTTTTCAATACGGTACAACTGAAATTGAGTGGGAATTTAAGCTCGACTCAAAACTCAGTCACCACTACGTTACTGTAGAAAGAGGGAAGACTGTTCTTCTAAGAGGCCCAAGTGCCTCTGAGGACGAGCAACGAGAGCTGATTCGGTATAGAGCAAGGTGGATAAAAGAACGCTTAGCGGAAGTCAATCAACCGTTAAAAGAAGAAATCGTCACAGGTAGCCGAGCGCCTTACCGTGGTCGTTCTTTCTATTGTGAAGTGATCCCAGCGCCAGAGTTATCGACGGTAGAAGTGAAGTTTAACCAAAGCCGTTTTAAAGTTCGTTCTCCCGAAGGCCACTTCGTCAGCCGTGAGCGATTCAAACCAGCGTTGGAGCGTTTCTACAAACAGAAAGCCCTAGAGAAAGTTGCTTCTCGCTTACGCTATTGGCAGCAGGAAACGGGTATGCAAGCCACAACTTTCCACATAAAAAAGTTTGATGCACGTTGGGCTAACTGCACCGAGAACAATGTTCTGGAGTTCCACCCTCGTTGCATGGAGTTTTCCAATAAGGTGATGGATTACATAATCCTTCATGAGCTATGTCATACCGTAGAAAAAAGCCATAGCAAAAACTTTTGGAAACTAGTCGCTAAGTATTGTCCTGACTGGAAAGAGCTGCATGAAGAGGTAGAGCGTTCTGGGATGGGGATCTAGCGAAGTCTACTGCACTTTGAAAATGTCAGGAGGCACTGCCCATTGCTCTAAATCTTTCACTCACCCTCTACTCACGACTTTTTATTCGCTAATTTAATTGAATAACTTTCACCTTTTAGGAACCTAGCGAGAACAATGTTCTCGCAGTATCAAACTTAGGTGTTCAAATAGGTTTATGATACATACACACCAATTAAAACCACTCAACTAACAAATTTTAATTCAATATAGTTTTTAATGTTTTTCATTATACATAAAAAACTTTTTAGTCAAGTTGAAAAAACTCTTGATTAAGAAAAAACAATCTAATATATTAAATCCCGTAGCAAGAAGCAGAGCTTCTATCTAGAAAGTGGCTTAAAGATATATTTAAACTAATATTACTTAACCTTTAAAAGTAAAAGTAATTTCTTCCACCTCACTGGTGGCTTAAAGAAAAATTAGTTTTAATACAAGTAAATGTATCACTATTTTATCCGCTAATAGATGGTTACTTCCGCGCCAACTGGCGGTTAAGCGTTGGATAAAAAGGTCGAGTTTATCTCGGCCTTTTTATTATTAATTGCAAAACTACTCTTCAGGACTTTTAATTAATTATATTTTTAGAAGGCTAGTTGTTGAGTATTAATTATTAACTCCACAAGCACTACTCTCTGAAAGCCTCTCTTATTAAAAGAAAGGTTCTCTGACTTATCATTCGGAACATTGTTCCAAGTAAACATCATCTCACTGTCGAGATAGTTATTCACATAAAATCAAAACAGGTGTTACTTAAAAGCTAGCGTGAGATAAGGCAATACATACGCTTTGAGCTTAGACTCTATCTGTTCCACTGTTTTTAGTTGATCTGGGAGAACATTGTTCATTGGAGTTTCAACATCTATAACAGTGACCAATCCACTCGCTCGTGACACCGTTTTTTTCGTTACTACTACCACTGCTTCGGCTTCACTTTTAACGGTATCGAGTGCGCTTAATAGAGCGTCACATTGAGATTTTTGCGGTGTGTAACGAATCAAAAATCGGGTAGGGTTTATTGGACTTACGAACACCTCCCGCGCAAGCTCTGCTGTTTCATGGTAAAAGTATCGTTCTACTACATCTCCAATTGCTACTTTCCAACCTTGTTGAATGGCCGCAGTCGTTGTCGGCATCCAAAATTTAGAGAAATTCTCTCTTTGTGCTCTAGGAGCATTGCGTGTCAGATCACCAATCACTGGGTGAGCAGGAACAAATCCCATGCTCTTAAAACCACCTCGTAATTCTTGGGCGATTGGATTGGAGTCTTCGCATAACAAAGGGTAAATATCACGCCACAAATAATGAGGCTTTTCTATCGGCGATAGATACTTAGGATGGCTCATAACTTGGTATGAAGGCGGAAGTAACTCAGAGCGAATATAAATCACATGATCCACTGGCAGTTGCAGATATCGCTCCAATTGAAAGAGGTTGCCACTCTCAACATTACCGATCGTTTCGGCAGCATCGAGTTTATTCTCACAGAGAGCAATTGAACCATCATTTAATATCAGACGCATGTCTGGTCGGCATCCTGGATAGATAACTTGTGTTTCGACCTTGCTGATCAACCTGCTATCTTCGTCTCCAAAAATCAACCTAACAAATGCTCGATTGAAACGTTCTGAAGACGTTAACGCCGAAGCGAAGAACTCAGTTAAGTGATCCTCTTTTGCTACCGTTAGTTTTTGAGTATTGATGAATAAGCCCACAAGCATCCCTTTCTGTCAGCGTCGTTTCCTAACAAAAAGGTTATCCGATTTTCCAGTCAGAACAATGTTCGTGTATCAAATATCAGCGTGATATCTTAGTAGCCTTGCGTTAAGGAAGAACAAGGTTCTTACAATATCGTATAAACCTCTTAGCTAATAACTACTACTGACTGGTAGATCTCCACCTCTCGGTATCATGGAACATTGTTCTTCATTGAATACTTTCAGTTAACCGCTTGTTCCAATGCCGCTTAACCGTTGGGATCGAGATGCCAAGAGCATTTGCTGTCTTAGATTGACTCAGCCCCCTTGTCCTACATTCTTGGACTTTTTGAGTAGTGGTTAGTGCTTCTGGTCTACCAATCCGCTTACCTTCAGACTTAGCCCTAGCCTGACCTTCTAGCGTCCGCTCTCGAATTCGGTTTCGCTCAAATTCAGCAAATGCTGAGAACATTTGCAGCATCAATCGTCCTTCCGCTGAGCTTAGATCAGCGGTTGGCAGATCCAGAGAAATTGGTGTAACGCCCTTCTCTAACAGCATACTGATCGTATGCTGAACATCGATGTTATCTCTGCCAAGTCGATCTAGCTTTAATACAACTAGTTTGTCCCCTGGCTCTAGTTTATGCTCAATCAACATTTTGAACTCACGTCGTTCAGTTGCAGGCACACTACCAGAAACTGTTTCATGTACAATTCGGTGTTCTTGAACATCGTAGCCAGCATTTCTGATAGCTAAGATCTGATTTGACACAGTTTGCTCGCTAGTCGATACACGACAATAAGCGAATGTCCGTCCCATACTATTCACTCCTTTTGGCATCACAATTGGTATCATCAATCGGTTGGGTATCATAAAAATCCGAACCCTACTTTATGAGACCGCAAACACTTCATTCCCGTCTGGTATCAGAAAACGGATGTTTGTTGATACTACCCTGGGATGTTTACATCTCGCTAAAGTTGACTACTTAAGTCGATAATTTTGACAAAGTAACTTTGCCTTAAGAAAACCTAGAAAATAAATGAATACCCGTAAGTAACAAACATTACTCTAAATTTAATTCATCTATAATAAAAACAGAGTTACTATTAATTTTCCTTGGCAATAAAATTAACACATAAAAAATAAATTTTATTTTATTAATTTTTCATGTTATAACTATTATAACGGTTATAACTATTATAAAGTTATAATTCTAATATAACGTTAGATTTTAAAAAAGTGAAGATTAAGCCAAAGTAAGCTTAATTTATTACAAGAATTCTTCTGCCACTACTGACACTTTCAATGCCAGCATTGACACATTGATTACCAGCATTGGCAAATTCTCTTGCCACCTGCTTTAATGACGGAATTTTTAAGGCTTTTATCACTTGCCTAACGCAATTCAATAGGCTTTAACGTTGTGCAAAAAAGAGCTGCATTAGAATACGTTGAACATCTCATTTTTTCTTGACTTGTAACGGTTGCAACCATATAAACCAGGCACTCGACATTCTTTCTTTTCTTTAATAAATTGTCTTTTTGAATGAACTTGGGGAACACTGTTCTTTTCATCTAAATTAATAGAATTTGCTCTACGTAATGCTTCTTCATCGGAAATATCGTTATAAACGACTTGAAATCTATTCGGCTTAGTTTCACGTTCTTCTCTTACGGATAGATAACTCATTTCACGATTACGTTTAGAATAAACCAGAACTTTAGACATATCGAAAACCCTCTTGATATATATAGATAAAATCAATGATATATTATATTTATCAAGTAATATCCTCTTTGTAAAGGACCTTTAACCACTATTTTAAAAATCACATTAACATTTAATTATTAAATAAAAACCGTTTGTTTTTTTAATTATTAAATTAGAGAAATAGTAATTAACTTCACTCTTTCCTCAAAATGAAAAAGATCCGATTATGGCTATTATTGTTCCCACCCCCCTAACTCAAAATAATCATATTCATCATCATAATTTCTGAGTTAGGATCCTAACCGAGAATGCACATCGGAGTCTGGCCGCGATTAGTGCTTCTATTTCCCTAGCCTCATAGCAGCAACTACATTCACTAGAAATTCTAAGTTAGGATCCTAACCGAGAAAAACCAAGCAGGGAGCACGAAGGGGGTATTAGCGATCACCAATTGCGTATCTTCAATCACAAGTGGACAAAAATATATGTCATACTTACTTTTTGTGACTATTTATGAGTATTGAAGTGAAAATCGAGACTGCATTAGAACGACTGCATAAGTTTGATAGACAAGGCATACATGTTTATCGAAAGAGT
>NZ_JBICJM010000002.1:0-946 GCF_043103065.1 Vibrio sp. YQ_11
AACATCTAAGTACCCCGAGGAAAAGAAATCAACCGAGATTCCGAAAGTAGCGGCGAGCGAAATTGGACTAGCCCTTAAGCTTTACACGCGTTAGACGAACGGTCTGGAAAGTCCGACGATACAGGGTGATAGTCCCGTAGTTGACGACGTGTGTTCAGTGAAATCGAGTAGGGCGGGACACGTGATATCCTGTCTGAATATGGGGGGACCATCCTCCAAGGCTAAATACTACTGACTGACCGATAGTGAACCAGTACCGTGAGGGAAAGGCGAAAAGAACCCCTGTGAGGGGAGTGAAATAGAACCTGAAACCGTGTACGTACAAGCAGTAGGAGCAGGCTTGTCCTGTGACTGCGTACCTTTTGTATAATGGGTCAGCGACTTATATTCAGTGGCAAGGTTAACCATCTAGGGGAGCCGTAGGGAAACCGAGTCTTAACTGGGCGTTCAGTCTCTGGATATAGACCCGAAACCAGGTGATCTAGCCATGGGCAGGTTGAAGGTTGAGTAACATCAACTGGAGGACCGAACCGACTAATGTTGAAAAATTAGCGGATGACTTGTGGCTAGGGGTGAAAGGCCAATCAAACCTGGAGATAGCTGGTTCTCCCCGAAAGCTATTTAGGTAGCGCCTCGGACGAATACTACTGGGGGTAGAGCACTGTTAAGGCTAGGGGGTCATCCCGACTTACCAACCCTTTGCAAACTCCGAATACCAGTAAGTACTATCCGGGAGACACACGGCGGGTGCTAACGTCCGTCGTGGAGAGGGAAACAACCCAGACCGCCAGCTAAGGTCCCAAATTACTACTAAGTGGGAAACGATGTGGGAAGGCTCAGACAGCCAGGATGTTGGCTTAGAAGCAGCCATCATTTAAAGAAAGCGTAATAGCTCACTGGTCGAGTCGGCCTGCGCGGAAGATGTAACGGGGCTAAGTAGTAAACC
>NZ_JBICJM010000030.1:0-4143 GCF_043103065.1 Vibrio sp. YQ_11
GGCAATAGGAGTATATTTTGAACAGTGATGATATTGGCTCGATCATTGAATGCTTTATATCGAAAGAGAGTGCACTAAACAATGTTAAGAACTTTTTTATTGCCAATAAAATGGAAGCACTATCATTTCTGGCGGGAGTTGTATCTTTAGCTATTGCTTTGATTGCAGCTCTATTAGGTGACGCTACCACTTCTTACATATCGTTATTTGCTTTTTTTGCATTTCTTGTACTGTATTCATTGTCCTCATTCATTTCTACAGTTAGCTTCTTTGTGGGGGCAACAAAAGAAACTTTAAAAAATATAAATGAAAGATATCGGTCGGACTATATAGTCGCGGAAGAAATTTCAACCTTCGGTGATGACAGCATAGACTGCGTTAAGGTTCTCTTTGAGGATCGCATTAGGTATTTAGAATCGAGGGTAGGTTTCCTTGTTGGAATTGTTGATAAACTCGGTATTGTTCCAGCTATCATCATGATCTACTTGGCATATGTTAAAGCATTGGGTTCCGAAGAAATATTCAACTTATCACCTTTAATCACAGGCATCGTTTCTGGAGTTTATTTAGGAGCAATTACAGCTCGTATTGTAATTGATGCTTTGCGAGACAAAATAGGCATCTTAGAGCTTTCGAAAAAAATATCTCAAAAGCGCAAGGGGTTCAAATTGCCCTAACAAACTGTTTAAGAGTGATTCGCAACGCGTGGCATTTTTACTATGCGTTGCTTTTAGTGTTTAAGGTGGTATGCGGTAGCTTCGGTATTGCGTTGCTCACACCTTAACAGGGCGTTAACCCAATTTAGGTAACTATGAAGTACTTTAGTGATTCAGAAAGAGGCGCTTTGCCTCAAACAAAAAATGAAATTCCGCACAATGTGTGGCTTGGACTGACCGCTTATATTCAAGGTCTAATTGACACTGGGTGTTTTGGTGAGAGGTTTCCTGAACTTTGCCCTGATGGTCAAGGTTGTTATGGAACTAATGAAAAAATGTTTTCATCAGCACTTCAAGCGGAAATTCTAGAGATTGAATATCCTTTTGTAACAGAGCAAGAAGAAAACCCAGATAGTTGGGTTTCTAAAGAAGTACCATTCACACCTAGCTATCTAGATGTACTTGATCTTATTCAGTTCTGTTATATCAATGTCAGTAAGCCAGTGCTGGGTCAATATCATCAGTTTTACGGTCATCATCATATTGCTTCATTTGACATTCAAACTGCACAAGATGAATTCTTAAAAAAGATAAATACCATTTTTACCCGAAACGGTTTGGCTTATGAGTTGCTTGGGGATGGTCAAATTGTCAGAGTTGTGAGCAGCTCACTTACTTCAGTTATTCAGAGGACTCAAAAAACGTCAGAGCAAGCACTGAATGATCTACTTGAGCATGCAAATACAAAAATTTGCAACCCTGATGTGCGGGTTAGATATGAAGCTTTGAAAGAGCTCTGGGATGCGTTTGAACGTATAAAAACGGTCTCTAATCCAGAGAATAAAAAGCAATCAATGACTATTTTGCTAGACAGTTGCTCGTCTGATACAGAGTTTCGGGCTGAACTTGAGGAAGAAGCTAGAAAACTAACAAGCATAGGAAATACGTTCTTCATCCGTCACTCAGAAATGAGTCAGGTAAAGCTTTCTGACAGTGACCATATTGAGTATTTATTTCATAGGCTTGCAAGTTTTATGTCACTGCTAACGAAAAAATTGGGTTAACAAACTGTTCAAGAGGGATTCGCAACGCGTGGCATTTTCACTATGCGTTGGTTTTAGTGTTTAAGGTGGTATGCGGCGGCTTCGGTATTGCGTTGCTCACCCCTTAACAGGGCGTTATAAGCCAAGGTTAGTTGGTTAGATAATTAATAAAGAGAAAAATATGTACGATAATGAAGTAATTGAGTATGCGAGAGAGCAAGAGAACATAATCTCTAAATTGGAGTATCGTGTACACGAGCACGATGATGGACGTTCTGAGCACCGCCAAGATCTGATGCGTGATTATGCACGAGTTCTATACTCATCATCTTTTAGACGTCTGCAAGGTAAGATGCAATTGCTTGGTGTAGATGCTAATAAGTTCAATCGAAACCGACTCACGCATAGTTTGGAAGTGGCACAAATTGCTCGCTCCATTGCTTACGACCTCAAGTTGCAGCATACGGTTGTAGCTGAAACTGCATCACTAGCACATGATATTGGTAACCCGCCTTTTGGACATTACGGCGAAGTTGTACTTAACGACTTGAGTTCAGGGTGTGGTGGTTACGAGGGAAATGCTCAAGCATTCCGAATCTTACGTACTTTAGAAAAGAAACATTACGCGTATCCGGGGCTAAACCTAAATGTGCGCACTCTCATGGCTATTACCAAATACTTCTTCAATAAGCAGCAGAACAGTAAAAAGTTCTTATACGATGCCGATTATGACTTTTTAAAAGGCGAACTTGAAAGTAAAGGAGTTATTGTCACCAAGAGTATTGATGCTGAGATAATGGATTTAGCGGACGAAATTGCCTATGCAGCACATGACTTAGAGGATGCACTAAGCTTTGGCATGATCAGTTTAGGTGAAATAGTTCATGAGTTTAGCATTAGCGACAAGTTCAAAGATGCATACCCAACCATGGCTACGATTGCGAAAGATGCGCAAGGTGTGGCTATGAAAGCTAGTCGTAGTGGTACGTCAGAAGAGTATGCAATCGTTCTCAAGAAAGAGCTGACGTCAAAAATAGTTAATACCTTATGCTCTGACATTGGTTTAGTTGATGGTTGTTTAGGTTACAAAGAACATGCAAAACTAGCTGAGGGGCTGAAAAAACTGTTGTTTAAAGCAATTCTTCGTAAGAAAGACATTCAGCTTTACGAGCGAAGAGGAGAGCAGATTATTCGTGGTTTGTTTGAGGTTTATTCTGATGAAAAATACAACAAAGATAACATCTTACTACCACCAGAATTGCGTTCAATTAATGACTGCAAAACTCGCTTAGTTACTGACTACATCTCAGGCATGATGGACTCATATGCAGCTCAGGAGTATGAAAAGTACTTTGGTAAGGGTAGCGCAGATAAATTCTATTTTAAGTAGAGTTGGCTTATAACAAAGCATTTAAGAGTGATTCCCAACGCTTGGCATTTTTCATTCCATCGTTGGGTTTCGTGTTTACGGTGGTATGGTTTAATTCCGTGGTAGCGTTGCTCACACCTTAATGCGGCGTTATGTGATTAGGACAAAAAATGAGTATTCCCCAAAAGTTGTATAAATATGAGAGTGTTACCACTCAAGCTTTGGCTAATCTAAAAAATGGTCAAATTTATTTTTCACTTCCAAGTCAATTCAACGACCCATTTGATTGCTCGCTTCCAATTAGTCTAGACCTAAAACCTGAATCACTATCTAGGTTTCGTAAGAGTTTTATCGATCGTGGAGATTTACCTGAGCTTGGCGTCAAGCAGCTTGAAGATATGACTGATAGTTCTTTGTATGGGATGTTAGAAAAGGCTATGCACGAAATACTAGGTACAACTTTAATAGGAAAAGGTGTTTCTTGTTTCTCAAGTGATTATGACAATCTTCTAATGTGGTCTCATTATGCTTCAAAGCATACTGGTTTTTGCTTGGAGTTTGAAACTTCACTTGAACCATTTAATAAAGCCAGAAAAGTAAAATATGTTGATAATTTTCCCAAGCTAGACGCTGAAGTTTTGGTTGTCGATGGCAACTATGAGCCAGTTCTCGAATTGCTTCATACTAAGTCCACCGCTTGGTGCTATGAAAATGAATGGCGTTGTATACATTCTGAAGCCCCGTTGGCATATACCTACCGACAAGAATCGTTGACTGGGGTCTATTTTGGCTCTGAAATGGATAACGCAGCTGTTGAAATTATTTGTCTCATTTTACAAGGACAAACCCCGAATGTGCGTTTTTGGCAAGGGAAAAAATGTGCAGATAAATTCGGCTTAGAGTTTGAGGAGTTTTTCTATACATCCCACATCAAAGCAAAAGAGTTGGGTGCGATCTAATCACATAACAAACAATTTAAGAGTGATTCCCCACGCTTGGCATTTTTGGTTTAGGTTTAGTTTTGTGTTTACGGTGTCCAAATTGAGTGTAGTGGTTGCGTGGCTCACACCTTAAT
>NZ_JBICJM010000031.1:0-105248 GCF_043103065.1 Vibrio sp. YQ_11
GGGTGTTTTTTATTCTAAAAGGCGAGTTTTCACTACTATTCTACCTCCATGTCCCCTGTAATCGCCCCTAATAAGGAGAAAAGATGAGCTCAATTAGAAGCTACAAAGGTATAAAGCCTCAACTTGGTGAGCGTGCTTACGTTGACTCAACCTCAGTGTTAGTCGGAGATATCCGTATTGGGGACGATTCTAGCATTTGGCCATTAGTAGCGGCACGAGGCGATGTGAACCACATTCACATTGGTGATCGAACGAATATTCAAGATGGCAGTGTTTTGCATGTCACCCATAAGAACGCCGAAAACCCAAACGGCTACCCACTTATAATTGGCAATGACGTTACGATTGGCCACAAAGTGATGCTGCACGGTTGTGAGATCCACGATCGTGTTTTGGTTGGTATGGGGGCGATTGTTTTAGATGCTGTCGTTATTGAATCAGAGGTGATGATTGGAGCGGGCAGTTTAGTACCGCCAGGAAAGAGATTAGAAAGCGGCTATCTTTATGTCGGTAGCCCAGTAAAACAAGCTCGCCCTCTATCAGAGACAGAACGAGCTTTTTTGCAAAAGTCTGCCAATAACTATGTTCAAAACAAAAACGACTACTTACATGAAGTAGAAGACTTGAACTAAAGGTCTGTTAGCCGATGATAATGTGGCCTTCTTCATTGAAGGCTTCATCTTCTATTAACTCTTCTGCTATTTCTTCCAGATCAAATCGGTAGTCAATAAAAGCAGAGATCACGGCCTGCTCCGTATCTAACTCTGAGCCAGATAACTTTTCTAACTTTTGTTTCGTCACAAAGCATTCTATTAGCGCACCAGATTGTTGCGCCGCAAAGTTTACTGATTGTGATACTTCATCCCATGATTGCATGTCTGGGAATAAGATGGATTGATTCATCGCTTATTGACCTTCAAGGTTCTTTCTTAATTCACGCAAAATCTGTTTGGCTCCAGGACGAAGACCGCGCCATAACATAAAACTCTCAGCAGCTTGGCCAACTAACATACCTAAACCATCATAAGCATGTGCCGCACCGTGTTGCTTAGCCCATTGGTTAAATGATGTATCACCTTTGCCATACATCATGTCGTAGCTTGTACTATTGGCGGCGAACACCGATGAAGAGATCGCAGGTAACTCACCACTCAATGATGCAGACGTAGAGTTGATTATGATATCGAACTCTTCAGCAATGGTATTCATCTCTTTTGCTGTAACAGGGCCATACGCAGAAAACAATTCTGCCAATGCTTCGGCTTTGGAAAACGTACGATTAGTTATCGTTAGAGATGTTGGTTTTTGATCGAGCAATGGTTTAATCACTCCTCGAGCGGCACCACCAGCTCCTATGATCAGGATGCGTGCGCCTTCTAAAACGACTTGGTGTTGCAACAAGTCCTGCACTAAGCCTGCACCATCAGTGTTATCACCTATGATTTCACCATCATCAAGCTTCTTAAGTGTATTCACTGCTCCAGCAAGCTGAGCACGCTCGGTCAAACGGCTGGCAAATTGATAGGCGTCTTCTTTAAAAGGCAAGGTCACGTTACAGCCTTTGCCGCCGTCAGCAAAAAATGCTTTCGCCGCCTCGATAAATCCACCCACAGGCGCACACTCTGCGGTGTATGTAAGGGACTGATTCGTTTGACGAGCAAAGAGTGTATGGATAAATGGCGACTTGCTGTGCCCGATAGGGTTACCAAACACGGCGTAACGATCGATTTGCGGGGTCATGTCCTTACCTTTATTCCTTACTTAGATATAGAGAAAACAGGGCCATCTGATTACAGATGACCCTATCACTATCTATCTATATAGAAAAGGAGATTCCGTGCTTACCATTCGCGTGGTTTCAGGTATCGCTCGTAAAGTTCGGCTTCAGGCGTTCCTGCTTCTGGTTTGTAGCGGTACTCCCAGCGAGCTAACGGCGGCATCGACATCAGAATCGACTCGGTACGCCCACCACTTTGTAAACCGAATAAAGTGCCACGGTCGTACACTAAGTTGAACTCAACATAACGACCACGACGGTAAAGTTGGAATTCACGTTCGCGCTCGCCATATTCGATGTCTTTACGACGAGACACGATCGGCAAATAAGCTTGGCAATAGCCTTCACCCACCGCTTTGATGTAATTAAAACACTTATCAAACTCCCAGTGATTCAAATCATCAAAGAACAAACCACCAACACCACGAGTTTCATTTCGATGTGGCAAGAAGAAGTACTTATCACACCACGCTTTGTGTTCAGCATATACTTCTTCACCAAATAGGGCACAGATTGCCTTAGCTGTATCGTGCCATGACTGACAATCTTCTTCGAAAGGATAGAAAGGAGTCAGGTCGAAACCACCACCAAACCACCAAATTGGTTCTTCGCCCTCTTTCTCGGCGATAAAGAAACGCACATTCGCATGAGAAGTTGGGACGTAAGGGTTTTTGGGATGGATAACCAAAGAAACCCCCATCGCTTCAAAACGGCGACCCGCTAGCTCCGGACGATGTGCCGTCGCAGATGCTGGCATTTCTTTCCCTTCTACATGCGAGAAGTTCACCCCACCTTGCTCGAAAACAAGGCCATCACGCATAACACGTGAGCGCCCACCGCCTCCAAGACGTTCGCCCGGTTCACGATGCCATGCATCCTCGACAAAGACGGCCTCTCCATCTTCTTGTTCTAACTGCTGACAAATGGAGTCCTGAAGTGACATCAGGAACTGCTTTACGGCGTGCTTATCGATTGCTGACATACGTTATTACCTATTACGTGATACCGGTTGATGACTGGCAAGCAGGGTTAGCCCTGTCTTAATATTTGTGAAGTTTTGGCGTCACGAATCTCGCTGGGTTTATCACGGCCGCTGGTTTCACCACGAAGAATGGCCACCAGCTTGTCACCCAATTGCTGCTCTACCTCTTCCGTGGTCATACACGGTGGCAAGCCGGAAAGATTCGCGCTGGTAGAGGTTAACGGCTTTCCGAATGCATTACACATCTTTTGAACCAAAGGATGATCAGTCACACGAACTGCAATTGAATCAAACTGTCCTGAAACCCAGTTGGAGACTTTATCGCTCGCTGGCATGATCCAAGTGTATGGGCCAGGCCAAGTTGCATGAACGGTCGCTAATTGTTCTGGAGTCAGTTGAGATTCATCAATATACGGCAAGAGCTGCTCATAACTTGCGGCGATCAGAATCAGCCCTTTTTCCACCGGACGCTGCTTGAGATCCAGTAGTTTTTGAATTGCTTCTGGGTTATCTGGATCGCATCCGACACCAAAAACCCCTTCTGTTGGGTAGGCAATCACTTCGCCTTGTTGTAGTGCGTTGAGCACTTGTTCAAAGTTATCCACCGATTACTTCCTGATTGTCTGACTGTATTATTTTCACTAAGTGTACAAATATTCATTCTCAGACACTAAAGCAATTTTTTTATAAAATGTATCAATAGCGTCAACAACAAGACGCAAACGTTTGCTTGAGATAAAAATCCCCGTATAATGCGCACAAATTTATCAGCTCACCTAATTTTGCAGCTTGAAGGAGTTTGAGATGAAAGTCGGTATCATCATGGGTTCTAAATCCGATTGGCCAACCATGAAACTAGCAGCAGACATGCTGGATCAATTTGGCGTGTCTTACGAAACAAAGGTGGTGTCAGCTCACCGTACTCCTCAACTATTAGCCGATTACGCTAGCAGCGCGAAAGAACGCGGCATCAAAGTGATCATCGCAGGTGCCGGTGGTGCAGCTCACCTACCGGGAATGGCGGCAGCCTTCACCAGTTTGCCTGTACTTGGCGTTCCGGTTCAATCTCGCGCTCTAAAAGGCATGGACTCTTTGCTATCTATTGTACAAATGCCAAAAGGCATTGCAGTCGGCACGTTAGCGATTGGCGAAGCGGGCGCTGCAAACGCGGGCATCTTAGCGGCACAAATCCTAGGCACTCATGACGAAAGCATCATGGCGAAGGTAGAAGCGTTCCGCAATGAACAGACGGAAACCGTACTGGCTAACCCAAATCCAGCTGAGGATTAATCAGATGCATGTACTGGTTCTCGGATCAGGTCAGTTGGCTCGCATGATGTCTCTGGCTGGTGCACCACTAAACATCCAAATCTCGGCTTACGATGTCGGCAGCGGTAACGTTGTCCATCCTCTTACCCAACAGGTGCTTGGTCATGGTTTGGAAAATGCCATTGAACAAGTGGATGCGATCACCGCAGAATTCGAACATATTCCTCACGATGTACTCGACATCTGTGAATTAAGTGGCAAGTTCCTCCCTAGTACCGCAGCCATCAAAGCAGGCGGTGACCGCCGTGTTGAAAAAGCGCTACTCGATAATGCTGGCGTGCGTAATGCAAAGTACTACGTGATTGAGACACGTGAAGATTTTGAACGCGCAATTGAACATGTTGGCATGCCTATGGTGCTGAAAAGTGCATTGGGTGGTTACGATGGTAAAGGCCAATGGCGCTTGAAAGAAGCGGCTCAGATCGAGACGATCTGGGCAGAAATGGCGGAGTGCATTGCAGCAACACCAACTCAAGCGATTGTGGCTGAGGAGTTTGTGCCATTTAATCGTGAAGTCTCTTTAGTTGGTGCGCGTGGCAAAGACGGCAGTGTTGAAGTTTACCCTCTAGCAGAAAACGTTCATACCAATGGCGTATTGAGCTTATCCACCGCGATTGATGCGCCAGAGCTGCAAGCCCAAGCCAAGCAGATGTTCACGGCCGTCGCAGATAGCCTGGATTACGTTGGCGCATTGGCACTCGAGTTCTTTGATGTCGAGGGCACACTGTTAGTCAATGAGATTGCCCCACGCGTGCACAACTCCGGTCACTGGACACAGCAAGGTGCGGAAACTTGTCAGTTTGAAAACCATCTGCGCGCCGTGTGCGGCTTGCCGTTAGGCTGCACCAAACTGATTCGCGAAACCTCAATGGTGAATATTCTTGGTGAAGATACGTTGCCAGAAGCGCTGCTCGCCATGGATGGTTGTCACATCCATTGGTACGGCAAAGAGAAGCGCGAAGGGCGCAAAATGGGTCACATCAACGTATGCGGTGACTACCCAGGAGAATTGCACCGTAGGTTGTGCGCTCTCGCGGAGGTCTTAGATCCAATGACATTCCCAGCCGTGCACGAGTTTGCGAAACAAGCACAACGCTAAAATCTAGCCCAAAAACCACAAAGGGTCGCACGATGCGACCCTTTTTAATTCCTTTGATGTATTTACCCTTGTTGAGTGTGCTGGCACTTACGGTTGGCACATTGCAATTTCACACCACTGGCGAGTTTCTTCTCCACCAACAACGTAAAACCACATTCTTCGCACCTCCCCTTTGCAGGAGGGAGATTCACGGCAAATTTACATTTAGGGTAGTTATCACATGCGTAGAAAGTTTTACCAAAACGCGTCTTACGTTCGACTAAATGACCTTTACCGCATTCAGGACACGCATAGTGCTCTTGCGACTGCTTTTCTGGCTCAGGTTGATTAATCGACTCAATATGATGGCACGCCGGATAGTTACTGCAACCAACAAACATCCCATAACGCCCTTGGCGTAATACCAACTCGTTACCACAATCTGGACAAGGAACGCCAAGCTCTTTGACGATGTGTCCATCATTGTTGTGCAGGGCTTTGATGTAATCACAGCTTGGGTAGTGGCTACAGCCAAGAAAGGGGCCGTGTTTGCCATGTTTGAGGGTCAACTCGCTGCCACATTTAGGACACGGCTCGTGTTCCAATGCGTGTTCATGGGCAGAGAAAAGGGTATTGTCGATTTTACTACTCATACTTACCGTTTCGTGAAAAACACACCAAAAGACAAGCTCGCGTTCTTGCTAGCTAAACTCGAACTTGCCTAGATTGGGTTAGTGAAGAATCCCTTGTTCCTTGGTGTACAACAGCTCTTCCATTAGCGTATAAGCGTTTTCATTACCAGGCACATTAAACAGCACCATCAAAATGATCCATTTGAGGTCTTCAAGCTCAAACTCGCTCGTTTCTAGACCCATCACTCGGTCAATCACCATTTCACGAGTTTCTGTCGTCAACACATTGATTTGCTCAAGGAACAATAAAAAGCCTCGGCACTCCAAATCCAAACGCTGCATCTCTTTCGCAGTATAGATACGAGTCGATGATGACGCGATACAAGCCGAAATCGCAGAAGATGTATCACTTTGCTGCAGCGCTGCGAGCTCTTCTAACCAGACAAGGGCTTTGTAGATATCTTTTTGTTGGAAGCCTGCGCGAAGCAATTCTTCTTCCAACTCGTCTTGTTCGACCTGTAACTCTGCATCGCTATGGATGTAGGTTTCGAATAGATACATCAGTATATCCATCATCATAGCTAGCCCCTCCCCTTTCGAATATAGCCACCTGAAACCGCAACAACATGCCCAGAGAGCTCAAGCTCTAAGAGCTGCATCATGACTTCTTGGACAGGTATATTGGTCCTGTTTGCAAGAATATCAACCGGTGTAGCTTCACTTCCTACGTTAGCTAACAGCTGAGGAAATGGCAATTCTTCTTCATCATTTAGCGTAGAAAATAAATCGATACTTTGATTAACAGACCAATCGAGTAAAGACTGTATTTCATCGAGGATATCTTGGGTTTTCTCTACGAGGCAGGCACCGTTGCGAATCAATTGGTTACCACCACTAGCATTGCGAGCATTAATTGAGGCCGGCAGCGCAAACACTTCTCGCCCTTGCTCAAGGGCATAACGCGCGGTAATAAGCGAGCCACTTTTCTCGGCCGCTTCCACCACTAACACACCTAACGATAAGCCGCTAATGATACGATTTCGACGCGGAAAGTTTTCTGCGCGAGGCTTGGCATTGGGGCGAAACTCAGAAACCAGTGCGCCATTTTCTGTTACTCGCTGCGCTAAACCACGATGACGAGCAGGATAAACATGTTCTAAACCAGACCCGAGCACAGCTATCGTCTTACCACCCGCTTGTAGCGCACCGTCATGAGCATGGCCATCAATCCCAAGCGCTAAACCGCTAGTGACAATCAATTCTTGCTGAGCCAACTCTGCCGCAAATTGACGTGCATGGTGTAAACCATCAAAACTGGCGTTACGGCTGCCCACCATGGCAATTTGTGGTTGCGATAAAAAGGTAGGATTCCCCTCGACAAACAACAACGGAGGCGGAGCGACAACTTGCTTGAGTAAAGGGGGATATAAAGGATCGGCCAGCGTCAGAATGTGATGATTTGTAGAAGTGGCTAGCCACGTTAAACAAGCATCGACCTCTTTATCGACCGAAGCCCAAGCTTGCAGCTGTTTGTTCGTCAAACCCAATTGATAGAGCTGATCAGAAGAGGAACTGATGATATTGCGAGGCGTATCTTTGGCGAGCAGCTTATTCATTTTGACCCCACCGATGCCTGGCAAGCAACTCAGCTTAAGCCAGGCAGCAAGGTCACTGTCGTTATTGCGTGGTTTCATTGGTGGTCGACTCTTGCGTCAGAGGCGAAACCACAGAGACCTCTTTATTGATGGGTTTAGTGCTGGTTGTGATCAACGCTAAGCTAAAGTACTCATAAGGACGAATGACCAGCAACTCGCCAACTTTACTTTGAGGTAAGGTTATTTTCTTATCGAGGACACCAAACTCTTTCTTGAATTCATCGCCATCTTTGTAAACCGGATGCGCGTCTTCTTTTAAATCAAACACACTGCCTTGTTTCACACTGTCAGACGTACCTTTATCAATCACCACAACTTGGTTGGTTGAGCTAAAGCGAATACCTTCGATATTGCCTAGCAACTTTGCAGAACTGCCTTGTGGCGACGGCATAGGGTAGAACGTTGTTGTGAAGTCAGTGTTCTCAACCGATTGATTTGGCAACGCGATATCGTTGCGCAGGATTTCTTGCAATTGAGACGTGATCTTCAAACCAGAATAATCGCTCGAAGCCTCAACGAGTTCGCCTTTTGCAATCAAACGCAGCGCAGTGATCTCTTTAGACACATCGTCACGCGAAAAGGTTTCTACCGGTCGGTAAATAGCCCAGCCTGTAGCGGTCTGCTTGCCATCGATGTACAGCACATCTTCTGCCGTCAGATATTTACTGCCTTTGCTGCTGCCCATCACTTTTGCAGCATTGTTCAACGCATCTTGATCCAGCAACCGATCCGATTTGAGATACGGCATCACCAAACCTTCCGCTACCGTTGGTACGGCTTTCTTTTCTGTGATGCGTGCTTTCGGGCTCAGCTTCTTAACCGGTTTTAGGCTCAACACGGGCTGACCGTTAATCCACACCAAAGACAGCTTATCTCCGGGATAAATTAAATGAGGGTTATCGATGTCTGGATTGACTTGCCACAAACGAGGCCACAACCACGGGCTATCTAAGTACATGGCCGAAATATCCCATAGCGTATCGCCCTTCACGACTACATACGTTTGTGGCGCATCATCTTTAACAGTCAGTGGTTTAGCATCCACATTTGCTACAGCGTTGAAAGAGAAAAGTAACGGCAACGTAACACTGGCAACGTTGCGGAAAATTCGATTCATGACCCTCGTCCTTGGTCTGTTAAGCAGGAACCAGAATGGAAATTGGTGCAAGGATGCTGTCATTTAGGCTATAAAATGTCTAGAATTGAGCCAACAAGGTTTGTGCTGTTTCGGCACAGTTCAATATTTCGAGTGAATATGTCTGTATTACAAGTATTAACATTCCCAGATGATCGCCTGCGCACGGTCGCGAAGCCTGTTGACGCGGTGACTCCTGAGATTCAAAAAATCGTCGATGACATGATTGAAACCATGTACGACGAAGAAGGTATTGGCCTTGCTGCAACGCAGGTTGATATCCACAAACGTATCGTAGTGATTGATATTTCAGAAACTCGCGATGAGCCGATGGTGCTAATCAACCCTGAGATTCTGGAAAAGCGTGGCGAAGATGGCATCGAAGAAGGCTGTCTGTCGGTACCTGGTGCACGCGCACTTGTGCCTCGCGCTGCAGAAGTTACCGTTAAAGCACTGGATCGTGATGGCAAAGAGTTCACCTTTGAAGCCGACGACCTGCTAGCGATTTGTGTTCAACACGAGCTTGATCACCTACAAGGAAAGCTATTCGTGGATTACCTATCGCCACTGAAACGCAAACGCATTCAGGACAAGCTAGCAAAAATCAAACGCTTTAACGAGAAGCAGCAAAACGCTTAATCTCGAACCATACCAATTAGAAGGAAGTCTACCTTGAGTCAGTCTTTACGTATTGTCTTTGCAGGTACTCCGGATTTCGCCGCCCGTCACTTGGCGGCGTTGTTGTCTTCGGAGCATGAAGTAATCGCGGTTTACACAAACCCAGATCGTCCAGCGGGTCGTGGCAAGAAATTGGCTGCGCCACCGGTAAAACAACTGGCGCTGGAACACAACATCCCGGTTTACCAACCTGAAAGCTTTAAGTCCGACGAAGCGAAACAAGAACTTGCCGATCTGAACGCCGATCTCATGGTTGTCGTGGCGTACGGTATGCTCCTGCCACAAGCGGTTCTTGATACCCCTAAACTGGGCTGTATCAACGTACATGGTTCTATCCTACCTCGTTGGCGTGGTGCGGCTCCAATCCAACGCTCTATTTGGGCGGGCGATGCAGAAACTGGCGTGACCATCATGCAGATGGACATCGGTCTCGACACTGGTGATATGCTGAAGATTGCAACTCTGCCAATCGAAGCGACAGATACCAGCGCTTCAATGTACGAAAAATTGGCTGAGCTTGGTCCAGAATCCCTGATTGACTGCCTAGCAGACATTGCTGCGGGTAAAGCAGTGCCAGTGAAGCAAGACGATGAGCTAGCGAACTATGCGAAAAAACTCAGCAAAGAAGAAGCACGCATCAACTGGAACGACGATGCGGCGCACATTGAGCGCTGCGTTCGTGCATTTAACCCATGGCCAATGAGCCACTTTGAGGCGGCAGAAAATAGCATCAAAGTATGGCAAAGCCGTGTGGCAGAGCAAACCAGTGACAAGCCAGCCGGCACCATAGTGCAAGCAGATAAAACTGGTATTTATGTTGCGACAGGCAACGGCGTACTGGTGCTAGAGCAACTGCAAGTTCCTGGCAAAAAAGCCATGTCAGTTCAGGATATTCTGAACTCACGTGCTGCTTGGTTTGAAGTCGGCACTCTGCTGGTTTAAGCCATACTAGGGGTTATTATCCCCAATAATACGAACTTTTAGAGGGCAGAGATGCCCTCCTTTACTTTAAGGTACTCATCATGAATGTTCGCGCTGCGGCTGCTAACGTCCTGTATCTTGTCGTCGACAAGGGCCACTCACTTTCAAGCGCTCTTCCAGCGGCTCAACAAACGGTACGACCTCGTGACCACGCTCTGCTACAAGAGATCTGTTACGGTGCGCTACGTTACCTACCTCGCCTAGAAATGATCGCAAACCAGTTGATGGATAAGCCGCTCAAAGGCAAACAACGTGTATTCCATCACCTAATTCTGGTTGGCATTTACCAACTGAGCTTCATGCGTATTCCTGCGCACGCAGCAGTCGGTGAAACGGTTGAAGGCACTAAAGAGCTGAAAGGTCCTCGTCTGCGTGGTTTGATTAACGCTGTATTGCGTAACTACCAACGCAACCAAGAAGAACTCGACCAAATGGCTGTCAGCAACAACGCTGGCAAGTACGGTCACCCAAGCTGGTTACTAAAACTGCTGCAAGAGGCCTACCCACAGCAATGGGAAAGCATTGTTGAAGCGAATAACCAAAAAGCACCAATGTGGCTGCGTGTGAACCATCAACACCACACTCGTGATGAATACCTTGCGCTACTCAAAAATGAAAACATTGATAGCACGCCACACACAGAAGCAAAGGACGCCATAAAATTGGCCGCACCATGTGACGTGATGAAGCTACCTGGTTTTGATAAAGGTTGGGTTTCGGTCCAAGATGCGGCAGCTCAGCTTTCGATCAACTACCTAAAACCACAAGACGGCGAACTGATTTTGGATTGCTGTGCTGCGCCAGGTGGCAAGACTGCGCACATTCTAGAGCGCACGTCGGGCAGTGAAGTGGTCGCGATTGACTGCGACGACACACGGCTGAAACGTGTGCATGAAAACCTGAAGCGTCTCAACCTTCAGGCAAAAGTGGTTTGCGGTGATGCGCGTAATCCACAAGAATGGTGGCAAGGCGAGCAATTTGATCGCATTTTGCTAGATGCCCCATGTTCTGCGACTGGCGTGATTCGTCGTCACCCAGACATCAAATGGCTACGTCGTGCAGACGACATCGCCGCATTAGCAGAGCTACAAAGTGAAATTTTTGATGCCATGTGGACGCAACTGAAACCCGGCGGCACAATGGTTTACGCGACTTGTTCAATCACACCGCAAGAAAACGTGGAGCAAGTAAAAGCGTTTTTAGCACGTACCGCGGATGCGCAACTGCTGGATTCTGATCCCGACCAGCCTGGTCGTCAAATTCTACCAGGCGAAGAAGATATGGATGGTTTCTACTACGCAGTGCTAACAAAAACACGCGCGTAACAGCATGCTAAATAGGGCGATTGGAGTGATTTCAATCGCCTTTTTCAGATAACGAGAAAAGAGTATGAAGATCATTATTCTTGGTGCAGGTCAGGTTGGCGGCACACTGGCAGAAAACCTAGTGGGTGAAAACAACGACATCACCATCGTCGACAACAATGCCGACCGACTGCGTGAATTGCAGGACAAATACGACCTGCGTGTGGTCAATGGCCATGCGAGCCACCCAGACGTGCTGCACGAAGCTGGCGCGCAAGACGCCGATATGCTCGTCGCAGTAACCAACACTGATGAAACCAATATGGCTGCCTGTCAGGTCGCGTTCACTCTATTCAACACCCCAAACCGCGTTGCACGTATTCGCTCTCCAGAATACTTGGCAGAAAAAGAAGCCCTGTTTAAATCTGGCGCCATTCCTGTCGATCACCTTATCGCCCCAGAAGAACTCGTTACGAGCTACATCGAACGTCTGATCCAATACCCAGGCGCGCTGCAAGTGGTGAGCTTTGCTGAACAGAAAGTCAGCCTAGTGGCGGTAAAAGCCTACTACGGTGGCCCGTTGGTGGGTAACGCGCTGTCTGCTTTGCGTGAGCACATGCCGCACATCGATACCCGTGTGGCAGCGATTTTCCGTCAAGGCCGTCCGATTCGCCCGCAAGGCACCACCATTATTGAAGCCGATGATGAAGTGTTCTTCGTCGCCGCAAGCAACCACATTCGCTCTGTAATGAGTGAACTACAGCGCCTAGAAAAACCTTACCGCCGCATCATGATTGTTGGCGGGGGTAACATCGGCGCAAGCTTGGCAAAACGCCTAGAGCAAACTTACAGCGTGAAGCTGATTGAGCGCGACTATCAGCGTGCAGAAAAGCTGTCTGAGCAATTAGAGAACACCATCGTGTTCTGTGGCGATGCCGCAGACCAAGAGCTACTGACTGAAGAAAACATCGACCAAGTTGACGTATTCATCGCTCTCACCAACGAAGATGAAACCAACATCATGTCCGCTATGCTGGCAAAACGCATGGGCGCGAAGAAGGTGATGGTACTGATCCAACGCGGCGCGTACGTTGACTTAGTCCAAGGCGGCGTGATTGATGTGGCCATCTCACCACAGCAAGCAACCATTTCCGCCTTGCTGACGCACGTTCGCCGTGCAGACATCGTAAACGTATCGTCTCTGCGTCGCGGTGCGGCGGAAGCTATCGAGGCCGTAGCGCACGGTGACGAAACCACATCCAAAGTGGTTGGCCGAGCGATTGGTGACATTAAACTGCCACCGGGAACCACCATTGGTGCTGTCGTTCGTGGCGAAGAAGTTCTTATCGCACACGATCGTACCGTCATCGAGCAAGATGACCACGTCGTGATGTTCTTGGTCGACAAAAAGTACGTACCAGACGTCGAAGCGCTGTTCCAGCCGAGCCCATTCTTCCTCTAGGATTTTCCTATGGTCAACTTACGTCCCGTACTGTTTGTTATCGGGCTGGTTTTATCCAAACTGGCCCTTTTTATGTACGTGCCGACTTTGGTCGCTTTCTTCACAGGTACGGGCGGTTTCCTCGATTTCGCCCAAGCCGTTGTGATCACGCACCTTGCCGCCTTCATCTGTTTGACGATTGGCCGAACCGCCAAGTTCAAACTCAGTGTGCGCGACATGTTCCTCATCACTAGTTTGGTCTGGACCATCGCCAGCGCGTTCGCCGCGTTGCCATTTGTGTTCATTAACCACATCAGCTTCACCGATGCCTACTTCGAAACCATGTCGGGGATCACCACCACGGGCTCCACAGTGCTCAGTGGCTTGGACAACATGGCGCCGAGCATTTTGTTATGGCGCTCCATCTTGCAATGGCTGGGTGGCATTGGCTTTATCGTAATGGCGGTGGCAATCCTACCCATGTTGAACGTCGGTGGTATGAAGCTGTTCCAAACGGAATCGTCCGACTGGTCAGATAAAAGCAGCCCAAGAGCCAAAACCGTAGCGAAGAACATCGTGTTGGTGTATCTGATCTTAACGGGCATGTGCATTGGTGGTTATGTTCTGACGGGCATGAACCTGTTTGAAGCGATCAACCACGCCTTTACCACCCTATCTACCGGCGGTTACTCGACCTCCGATAGCTCGATGAACAACTTCTCCAACGGTGCGCACTGGGTCGCGACCACTTTCATGTTCTTAGGCGGTCTGCCATTTCTATTGTTTGTTGCCGCGCTACGTAAACGCAGCATCGATATTCTGGTCAAAGATGCACAGGTACGAGGCTTTGCATACTTGTTCTTGTTCTCAAGCTTAGTGGTTGCCGCTTGGCTAGTGATTCGCGATGGTTACACCATTTTGGATGCCCTGCGAGTGTCGATGTTCAACATCGTTTCTGTGGTGACAACCACCGGGTTCGGCTTGGAAGATTTCACCGCTTGGGGCGCTCTGCCAACCACGCTCTTTGCCTTCTTAATGATGGCAGGGGCATGTTCTGGCTCAACCGCGGGCGGGATTAAAATCTTCCGTTTCCAAATTGCTATGACGCTGTTAAACAAACAGATCATGAAACTGATTCATCCATCCGGCGTTTTCGTGCAACGTTACAACCAACGTCCTGTGAACGACGACATCGTGCGCTCTGTGGTGGCGTTTGGGTTGATGTTCTTTATCACCATCATCTTTATCGCTGGCTGTTTAAGTGCCCTTGGTCTTGATCCCGTGACCAGCATTTCTGGCTCAATCACCGCCGTTGCCAACGTGGGTCCTGGCATGGGTAGCGTGATCGGCCCAACCGGTAACTTCGCGCCACTACCAGATGCCGCTAAATGGCTTCTAAGCTTTGGTATGTTGATGGGCCGCTTGGAGATTCTGACTATTCTTGTACTGTTCTTCCCTGCGTTTTGGCGCCGTTAAGCAGACACAAATAAAAGGTATGACAATGAAAACATGGATCACTCTGGCGACCCTACTCGCCACCTCATCCGCCTACGCCGCTGAAGTCGTCACTTTAGCCGACGGTCGAGAAGTGAAGTTGAACGATGACTTTACTTGGGAATACGTGATGACAAGTTCTGCGCCAAAAGAGGCCGTAGCCCAAACCACAACCAGCGCGGTTGAAACTGTCGCAGCTCCTGCGATTGCGACAATTCCGGTCGTAACAAAAACCGTCGGTACCACCGTGGTTGTGAACGCGAAAAAACCAACCTTGCAGTTGTCAGACTCAGGGGTTGACGTACTGATTGGCTCTGCGAGCTACGAAGGTGGAGAACTGGTACTGCCAACGTCTATCACCAACCAAAGCTCTCAATCTGTCATTCAGGTGGAGGTTGAGGTACAAGTGTTTGATATGTCTGGCAAGCAACTGGCGAAAGAAAAGGTCACGGTTTGGCAATCCATCAAACGAATGGCGGATACCTACCTGAGACCACAGCAAGCAGAACAAGGTAAGAGCATTAAACTGGCCGTGCCGCAATCTCAGCAATACCAGTTTTCTGCCAAAGTGTTAGAAGTGAAAACTCGCTAATACGGGTCTGATATTCTTTGTCGAGCGTATCTTGCCACGCTGACGCGTGAGGCTTAGGTCGCTAAGTTTAGATAGGCTCGACAAAGTAATAAATCGCGAAGAAGTGACACACACAACCCGCTAAAACGAAGCCATGCCAAATCGCATGGTTAAAGGGGATACGCTTCGCAACGTAGAAAATCACCCCTAGCGAGTACACCAAACCGCCCACCGCAAGCAGCGTAAGTCCACCGATATCCAGATTGATCGCCAACTGATAAATCACAATCAACGACAACCATCCCATCACCAAATAAGTCATCAGCGACAACTTCTTAAAGCGATAAACAAACGCGACCTTCATGATGATGCCGAGCAAAGCAATGCTCCAGATAACGATCATCAAGCCAAACGCAAGTGGCGTGCGTAAACTCACCAACAAAAATGGCGTGTAACTGCCAGCAATAAGCAGATAAATAGCGCAATGGTCGAAGGTTTTCAGCCAGCGTTTCGCTTTAGGGTGAGGGATCGCGTGGTACAGCGTTGAGGCTAGAAACAGCACAATAATACTGGAGCCGTAGATCGCCATGCTTGTCACGGTCAATGTGTCAGCTTGGTGGTTTGTCGCTTTGATTAACAACAGGATTAACCCGACAATGCCGAAAATCATCCCAATACCGTGCGTGATGGTGTTGGCGAGCTCTTCACTTTGACTGTATTGAGGTTTCTGCGGTGAGGACATCAATGCGCCTATACTAGAGTTTTGAATATTCGCTCTAGTATGGCACATTAAGCGTACACGTGTAAGCTAAAATTAAGACTCGTGAATCGCGGTCGTTTGGTCGAGGTAATTAAGGACAAGCTCACCCACTTCTTCCAGGTTTGTTGTCACCGGAATACACAGTTCGCGCTTGAGTTTGCCACTGCCGAGCAAGCTGGCAAGCATACCGCGAGAGCCACTGCGAGTGCGGTCAATCTCAAACCAAAGCTTGAGGTTTTGCTCATCGCGATGCGCGACAAACTCTAACTCGCGCCATACGCCATGATACGGGCCATCAGTGGGCACCATTTCAAACTCTTGTACAAATGGCAGTTCGAAACCTTTTACCTCTTCGCATTCGACTTGGCGAATACGCAAGCCTTGGGCTTCAAACGCTGACAATATGGCATCCATAAGTGGGTCGGGTCTAACGGTGAGAATGTCTTTGTCGGTAGGGTCAAGCGCCATCGCCACATCTAAGCCAGTTTCTAGCCAGACTTTTGCATCGCCGATGGTCACTGGTGTGTTCCAAGGCACGTCGAGTTTGACGTCGAAGGTGCGCTCTTCACCAGGATGAATCGTAAAGGCGTACGGGAGATTCCATTTCGCCAAGACATGCGTTTGCGGTACTCGACGCATGCTGTGCCCTTCTCGCGCACCACGGTCGTCCGGAGCCTCTGCGATGTAGCGGCAACAAAGCTTCATATCGATGTTATCGATCGCTTGTTCTGTCGCGCCACCATAAACGTGAATAGAAACATCCACACTTTGACCGGGATAAAGCACATCCTGATTTAGAATCGAATCTACCTTAGCGCTGCCGATCCCAAAGCTCGCAAGTGTCTTCTTCAAAAATGACATATGCACCTCCTTTGTCGAGATCTCATACTACTACTGCTGATCATGGGATCAAAACAAATTTTTGCGTCGATCCGAGCGACAAAATAACAAAATCGAGAGAATTCAATTGCTCAACTATCGACCAATTATAACAAGGGTGCTAACCTATACATGATATGCATGCATATCGGTATTCCTGACTCATTTATTGGACTGGCGAAAGCCAAAAGAGCCACCCTTCAAGCAGTTGAAGCTCAACTCATAATGAGTCAGGCCATTACATCGGCAATGGATATGCCTGGCAGTTAGGTAATCGAATGCGCCCAACTACAGTCAGGTTCGCACACACCAATACAAGTGCAATGCGCCGCCGCAGTGGCTTCACTACTGCATCTAAGGCAAAACAAGTTGCGCCAGCTATGACACTGGTTGAGAAGACAGCAATAGTGTCGAGTGTTACAACCAAAGTTATCAAAGCAGCTTAACCAAAAGCGCGGCGCCAGCTGCGCTTTTTCTTTTCCTTCCTTTTCTATTTGTCTTCGCGATGCAATTTGATACCTTAAGCGCAAATACTTATAAATATTGTGGAGAAAGAAATGAAGTGTCATCGCATAGAAGAGCTACTTGAGCTATTAGAGCCAGAGTGGCAAAAAGACCAAGAAATGAACCTGCTGCAATTCATCGTCAAACTGGCGCAAGAGGCGGGCTACGACGGCAAGTTGGAAGATCTCTCCGACGACGTACTGATCTACCATCTTAAAATGCGCAACAGCAGCAAAGACGAAATGATCCCGGGCCTGAAGAAAGACCAAGAAGATGACTTCAAAACCGCCATCTTACGTGCTCGCGGCATCATCAAATAAACACGCCTCACGACTTTCGAAGCGACTCCTCAGAGTCGCTTTTTTTATAACTAAATCAAATAGATTTTTAATACAGTTATAACTGTTCAGCCGTTTATTAGGTTAACTGTACTGACTTTTGTTGTTAAACGTAGACTGCGTTAAAGAAAAGGAATTGTTATTGCTTGTATAATCGCCGTTTATCAGTATTAACTAAAATAATTAATAGCAATGTCACAGAGCGACATCACCAGAAATGCCGCCGTACATTATAAAAAAGCCTAAGAAGGATGAGTGCATGAGTCAGGATAAGATCGATATCAAAGATGTGACTCCCAAAACTTTCAACCCGAAAACCCATAAAGGAAACGGGGATCGTTTTAACCCAAGCAATCGCATCTACGTTCGAGAAAGTAAAGGGACTTACCAAAAACTGCGTCGCTACGGTGGTTGGTTCTTACTGCTACTGTTTGCTTTGGTACCGTGGATCCCATACGGCGAGCGACAAGCGATCTTGCTTGATATCGGCAACCAGCAGTTCAACTTTTTCGGCACCACGCTTTATCCGCAAGATCTGACACTACTCGCTCTGCTCTTTGTGATCGCCGCGTTTGGCCTGTTCTTCATTACCACCTTTTTAGGCCGAGTCTGGTGTGGCTATCTCTGCCCGCAAACCGTGTGGACCTTCATGTACATCTGGTTTGAAGAAAAACTCGAAGGCAGCGCGAATAAACGTCGCAAACAAGACGCCAATAAACTCACCGCCAACTTAGCCATGCGTAAAACACTCAAGCACACCGCTTGGTTTGCTATCGCGCTCGCCACAGGCTTCACCTTTGTTGGTTACTTTGTACCGATGAAACAGCTGGTGATTGATTTCTTCACCTTCAACGCTAACTTCTGGCCAGTATTCTGGGTGATGTTCTTTGCCATCTGTACTTACGGCAACGCAGGTTGGATGCGCTCAATCATGTGTATTCACATGTGTCCTTACGCGCGTTTTCAATCAGCGATGTTCGACAAAGACACGTTCATCGTCGGTTACGATACCAAACGTGGTGAAAAGCGCGGTCCGCGTTCACGTAAAGCCGATCCAAAACAACTGGGCTTAGGTGACTGTATTGATTGTGACCTGTGTGTGCAGGTGTGTCCAACTGGCATCGATATCCGTGACGGCTTGCAGTATGAATGTATCAACTGTGGCGCTTGTATTGATGCGTGTGACAACACCATGGACCGCATGGGCTACGAAAAAGGCTTAATCAGCTACACCACTGAACACCGTCTATCGGGCAAACACACCAAAGTGATGCGACCTAAGCTACTGGGCTACGGCGCGGTACTCTTGGTGATGATTGGTCTGTTCTTCGCTCAAATCGCCGCCGTCGATCCTGCAGGCATGAGCGTGATTCGCGACCGTAACCAACTGTTCCGCGTGAACAGCGCTGGCGAAGTAGAAAACACCTACACCCTAAAAGTGATCAACAAAACTCAACAAGTCCAAGAATATAATCTGGATGTAAAAGGATTGAACGATGTGAGTTGGTACGGCAAACAAACAATTCAAGTTGAGCCAGGGGAAGTGTTGAACTTGCCAATGAGCCTTGGTGCCGATCCTGACAAGCTAAACTCTGCGATCACCACAATTCAGTTTATACTCACCGATAAGAGCAACGAATTCACTATCGAAGTTGAAAGTCGGTTTATCAAAAAGCTGTAACAACGTCGACAATTAATGGAAAAAGGCTCAGTAATGAGCCTTTTTATTTATATGTCCCAAAGTATGTTTAACTTTGACGCCCTCACCCCTGATTTCATGTGGTACGCGTTAGAAAGCATTGGCATTCGTGCTGAATCGGGCTTTCTGCCTCTCAACAGCTACGAAAACCGTGTGTATCAATTTACCGATGAAGAGCGTCGTCGCTACGTCGTGAAGTTCTATCGTCCAGAACGTTGGAACAACGAGCAGATTCAAGAAGAGCACGATTTCACGCTTGAGCTGATTGATAGCGAAATCCCCGTCGCCCCACCCGTACGCATCAATGGCAACACCCTACACCACTATCAAGGCTATGGGTTCGCTCTCTTCGAAAGCGTAGGCGGTCGTCAGTTTGAAGTCGATAACTTAGAGCAGCTTGAAGGAGTTGGTCGCTTTTTAGGACGCATCCATAAAGTCGGCAGCCGACAAGCTTTTCAACATCGCCCTACCATTGGTTTGCAAGAGTATCTCTACCAACCACGTGAGATTTTGCAAAACGCCAATATGATCCCGATGCATTTAGAAAACAGCTTTTTCAATGACTTGGATATGCTCATCAAAGCCATCGAAAACCACTGGCAAGACAGCTTCACAACGATTCGTCTGCATGGCGATTGCCATCCGGGTAACATCTTGTGGCGCGACGGCCCAATGTTTGTCGATCTAGATGACTCGCGCAACGGCCCTGCCGTACAAGATTTGTGGATGCTACTTAACGGCGAACGCCAAGATAAGCTGATGCAACTGGACATCATTTTAGAGGCGTATCAAGAGTTTTGCGATTTTAACGCCGCGGAATTGAAACTAATCGAGCCGCTTCGCGGTCTACGAATGGTGCACTATATGGCATGGCTAGCAAAACGTTGGCATGACCCGGCATTTCCACTCGCTTTTCCATGGTTTAATGAGCCAAAATACTGGGAAGGTCAGGTCCTTGCATTTAAAGAGCAGATTGCCAGCTTAGAAGAAGCACCACTGTCTTTAATGCCTCAATGGTAAGTCAGGCCGAACAATTCAAAATGGAGATATTTAGATGAAAAAACTGTTCGCACTGTTTTCTATGCTGATGCTAAGCCTGTCGGCACATGCAGCGCAATTCAAAGAAGGTGAACATTACAAAGTATTGGATCTTGAGGTATCAAAGAAGCCTTTAGTGACTGAGTTCTTCTCATTCTACTGCCCACACTGTAATACCTTTGAACCAGTTATCCAGCAGCTTAAAAAGCAGCTACCTGAAGGCACCAAACTGCAAAAGAACCACGTGTCTTTCATGGGTGGCAACATGGGTCCTTCAATGAGCAAAGCATTCGCCACGATGGTCGCAATGAAGGTTGAAGATCAAATGGTGCCAGTGATGTTTAACCGCATCCACAACATGCGCAAACCACCTCGTGACGACGCTGAACTTCGCCAAATCTTCCTAGATGAAGGCATAGACGCGAAGAAATTTGATGCGGCTTACAACGGCTTCGCGGTTGATTCCATGGTTCGTCGTATGGACAAGCAGTTCGAAAATAGCGGTTTGACAGGCGTTCCTGCGGTTATCGTGAATAACAAATACCTAGTTCAAGCACAAAGCATTAAATCAATGGATGAGTACTTTGCACTGGTGAACTACTTGCTAACGCTAAAATAAGCGCAACGCACAGAAAACAGGGGAGCACATGGCTCCCCTTTTTATTTGTGAATCTCTTGTAGCAGTTGGTCTTTCTCTTGCCACACATCCCCTAACCATTGCTGGAATTGGCGCTTGTACGGCTTGTCGTTGAAGTAATCCCCTAACACCTGCTCATCAACTGGCAACACTTTCACATGGACCACGATCTTAGTCATGCGCCCCATCAGCATGTCTTTAAAAGGTTTGTCCGTATTCTCTGGATACGCGAGGGTCACATCAATGATGTTCTCAAACTGCTCGCCCATTGCCGCCAATGTGTAAGCAATACCGCCTGACTTGGGTTGCAACAGGTATTGGTAGCCCGCTTTGCTTTTACGCTGCTTCTCTTCAGTAAAGCGTGTACCTTCCACGTAGTTCACAACCGTGGTTGGAGTATGCTTGAACTTGGCACACGAACGACGTGTGGTTGCCAAATCTTGGCCACGTTTGTGAGGGTTACGAATTAAATACTCACGAGAGTAACGACGCATGAAAGGCATGTCTAACGCCCAACATGCCATACCAATAAACGGCACATACAGCAGTTGTTGTTTGAGGAAAAACTTCGGCATTGGAATGCGATCTTTAAATACGCAGCACAGCACAACAATATCCGTCCAACTGAGGTGATTGCTGATCAGCAAATACCAACCATCTTTTTTCAGATTCTCGATGCCTTGAACGTCCCACTCCACACGGTTAGACAAGGCAAGAATCCCCGCATTGACGGTCGCCCAAATCCACATCACTTTGTTGGCAGCTTCCGTCCCTTTAGCTTTTAACTGCGTGGTCGGAAGTAGGATCTTAAAAATAGCGATGACACAAATTACGAGTGAACAAATCGCAGAATTGAGGATCACAAAAGAAGCGTTAAAAAAAAATAACAAATATGCCAACATGATAACCAAACAACAGTGATAAGGTGTGAGTAATAAAACAGCGTGTAATTATACTGCTCCGTTGCCACATTGGAACATTTGTGAGAATGGTCAGATTTGTTTTATGTAAAACCAGACTCATATCAAAATCACAATATTCATTCGACAACAAGGAGATAACGAATGAAACCAAGGCTAACCCTTTTGCCTTTGGCCTTTGTCGTCAGTGCTGCTCAGGCTCAACTCGCTGAAACTGCAGGGTTCAGCGGCGAAATATCAATCAATGCTGGTGTGATTTCATCGGAATCGAACTTTAATACCGACAACAGCAAAACCATCGACTCGTTAGAGCAAAGCGCTGAAAGCGACACAACCGTCATCGCAGCGCCACTCGGAAGTGTCGCCTACACGTTTGGTCACCAGCTCAACCACCAAGTGTATGCTGGTACAACGCGTTCCGATGTGGCAGTCGGTACACTGGCTTTTCAATTAGGCTATCAGTACGAACTGCCGTCAGGCACAGTATTGGATGTCTCTTACCTTCCGACCGTCCTCAAAGGCGAAACGTGGCGTAATCCTTATCAAGTGAGTACGGCTCGTAAAACAACGGATGAAGGTGGTAACGCCTATCGATTTCAAATCAAAGGTTTGGTCGATAGAAACTTCACCCTCGATTTAGCTTATGCCGATAAAGATGTCGAACAAGATGAAGTCACCGATCGTACACTCGCGCGTGATGCCAATATTTATTACGTAAAAGGCGAATATCGTATTTCACTAGACCAAACATCGCTACTGCAACCTGCGTTCACCTTCATCAACCAAGATGCAGATGGAAAAGCAGAATCGTATGGCTCTTATGCCTTTGACGTAAGTTGGTTTAAGTTCATCAACCGTCATCGTTTAGCCTTAACAGCAGGCTATGCACTCAAAGATTATCAATCGGCTAGCCAAACTTTTGCGAAAACGCGCAGTGATGACACCTTGAGCTTGTTTGCCGCTTACGAATACCAAAACGTGTTTGATTGGCAAAACTGGTCGTTCATTTCCTTCGCGGGTTATAGCCAAACCGATTCAAACATCACCTTTTATGACGAAAATGAATACCTTTTGTCGTTAGGCTTTAACTACAGCTTCTAACATGGTTCTCGCGGCGAACATGTGAATACTCGCCGCGAACTCCTCTCAAATGACCACTACACGGCTTGAGCCGTGATTTGTTTCAGCAATCGGTCCATCGCGCGATACCCGAGCGCTTCCGCTAAATGAGAACGTTCAATCTGCTCAGCACCTTCTAAATCCGCTATCGTGCGGGCCACTTTAATGATGCGATGATAGGCACGAATCGATAAGCCCAGCCGATGTAGTGCAGTTTCGAGAAATTCCGCATCGCTTTTTTGCAACGGGCAAAATGCCTCAATCTCACGGCTGCCGAGCAGTGCGTTGACTTTGCCATTTCGATTGAGCATGCTCTCGCGAGCAAGACTGACGCGCTCTTTGACGAGTTCCGTGGGTTCACCTCGATCACCACCTTCCGCCAACGTGCCTTTCGGTAAGGATGGAATTTCTAACGACATATCAAAACGGTCGAGAAGCGGTCCCGATAAACGACCCAAATAACGCAAAATGGCCTGAGGATTGGTACGCGCTTGATTCCCTTCATAATAGCCCGTAGGGCTCGGATTCAACGCGCCCACCAGCTGAAAACGAGCAGGAAAACGCGTTTTTCCTTGTGCGCGCGAAATGATGATCTCACCCGACTCTAGTGGTTCTCGTAACGAGTCCAACACTTTACGGTCAAACTCCGGCATTTCATCAAGGAACAATAACCCATTGTGAGCCAAAGAAATCTCACCTGGTCTTGGCACCGAGCCACCACCAACTAATGCCGCCATCGAACTGGAATGGTGCGGCGTACGAAACGGACGCGACTTCCAGTTGTGCTCATTAATCTCACTTTGCGTCAGTGACGCGACTGAAGCCGTTTCCATCGCTTCTTCGTCGCTCATCTCCGGCAGTAAGTCGCATAAACGCGATGCCAGCATGGTTTTTCCTGTACCAGGAGGACCAAGGAAAAGTAGGTTGTGGTTTCCAGCCGCCGCAATTTCTAGAGCACGCTTGCCTTGTTGCTGGCCAATGATGTCTTGTAGATCTCGACCATGTTTTTCAACCGTTTTTCGCTTCGGAGTTTGATAAAGATTGAGACGATGCTGACCACATAACTCCGCACACACCTCAAGTAAGGATTGCGCTGACTTATGTTGCTCTTTGCCCACCAACGCCGCTTGATCACCATTGACATGAGGCACCACCAAATGACGTCCTACCTTGCTTGCAGCCAACGCGGCTGGAAGCACGCCTTTGACAGGTCTTAATCCTCCAGACAGGGCTAATTCGCCAACAAATTCGTAGTTTTTGAGCCTATCTGTCGCGATTTGCTCTGAAGCCGCCAAAATACCCAATGCAATAGGCAAATCAAAACGGCCGCCTTCTTTAGGTAAATCCGCTGGGGCCAAATTGACCGTAATGCGCTTGGCTGGAAACTGGAAATTTGAATTGATGATCGCACTGCGTACACGATCTTTGGATTCCTTTACCGTAGTCTCCGGCAACCCAACGAGAGTAAAGCCGGGCATGCCATTACTGATATGCACTTCCACACTAACTGACGGCGCTTGCACCCCGACACTTGCCCGACTATGAATGATTGCCAGCCCCATAAACTCCCCAATCTATTGAACACTATATAAACAAATGTTTTATCTATGTGGTTATGTTATATACCGCGTCCAAATTGAGAGTTAATGTGAAAAAAGAATGACTTTTTGCTTGTCATGCAGCGGATTTGTGTGATACCACTAATGACGCAAACATTTTCGTAGAACATTACACAATACTATTTAACGAAAAAAGAACGACAGACAGATGAACCTATTCGCTCACATCAACACACTGCTAGCCCTGATTATCGTGGTCATTATTGGCACCGCGCGGGGGCTTGTGGGCGAAAGGTAACCACAAATTACAAAAAACCCCCGCGCTGAAAAGTCCGGGGGTTTTTTTACAACTACAAGTTGTCATCTGTCTAACCCTCGGACAGTTTAACGGGAAGAATGGGAGCGCACATGAAGTGCAACACACATGGCAATCGCTACGAGCCACAACGTAGCAAGGGAGGTTTACGATGACTGGTGCACAACTTGTCGTAGCCGCTTTAAGACAGCAAGGTATCAAGACGGTGTTTGGTTATCCCGGTGGAGCCATCATGCCAATCTATGATGCCTTGTATGACGGGGGTGTCGAGCACATCTTATGCCGTCATGAACAAGGGGCCGCCATGGCCGCCATCGGTATGGCTCGATCCACTCAAGATGTTGCCGTGTGCATGGCAACTTCCGGCCCTGGGGCCACCAACCTTGTTACCGGCCTAGCCGACGCTTTCCTTGATTCCGTTCCTTTGGTAGCCATCACAGGTCAGGTTGCCAGCTCTCATATCGGTACCGATGCGTTCCAAGAAATGGATGTGATTGGTATGTCTCTCGCCTGTACTAAGCATAGTTATCTCGTTACTGACATTGAAGATCTTGCCCCTACGCTAGCCGAAGCGTTTGAAGTGGCCAAAACGGGTCGTCCGGGCCCGGTCATTGTCGATATTGCGAAAGATGTTCAGCTTGCTCAAGCCCCAACAGAATTACTGCCACCTTACGTTGCACCTGAAATTGAAGACGTCAGCGTTGAAGACATCAAACGCGCGCAAGACGTACTGGCGGCGTCCACTCGCCCGGTATTGTATGTCGGCGGCGGTGTGCAGCTAGCGAAAGCAACAGATGCAGTGAGAGAGTTCTTACGTCTGAACCCGATGCCAGCGGTAAGCACTCTGAAAGGCTTAGGTACGATTGAACGCCATGACCCTCACTACTTAGGCATGTTAGGTATGCACGGCACCAAAGCGGCCAACCTTGTGGTTCAAGAAGCGGATCTGTTGATTGTCGTAGGCGCGCGTTTTGATGACCGTGTGACGGGCAAACTCGATACCTTTGCGCCGCACGCCAAAGTCATCCATATCGACATCGATGCGGCAGAAATCCATAAGCTTCGCCACGCAAACGCACCACTGCGAGGCGACATCAATACCATTCTTCCTCAATTGGAGCTGACTCAAGATATCTCATCGTGGGTTCACCACAGTGAAAGTCTGCGTAGCGGCTTTAAGTGGCGTTACGACCACCCTGGCGATCTTATCTACGCGCCGCTGCTGCTTAAGCAGTTATCTGACATGATGCCAGACAGCGCCATCGTCTCGACTGACGTAGGCCAGCACCAAATGTGGGCAGCTCAGCATATTCAGCCACGCGATCCGCAAAACTTCATTACTTCCGCAGGCTTAGGCACCATGGGTTTTGGTTTGCCAGCAGCAATGGGCGCATCAGTCGCGCGTCCGGATGATCAGTCTATCCTTATTACAGGTGACGGTTCATTCATGATGAACGTACAGGAGCTAGGCACGCTAAAACGTCGCCAAATTCCAGTGAAGATTGTTCTCCTAAACAACCAACGTCTTGGCATGGTTCGCCAATGGCAATCACTGTTTTTCGACGGTCGCCACAGTGAAACCATTCTTGATGACAACCCAGATTTCGTGATGTTGGCAAAAGCCTTCGACATTCCGGGCAAAACCATCACCAAGAAAGAAGAAGTCGAACCAGCACTTAAAGAGATGCTAGCGAGCGAAACTTCTTACATGCTTCACGTTTTAATTGATGAAGAAGAAAACGTGTGGCCACTTGTACCACCTGGTGCATCAAACAGTGATATGTTGGAAAACACGTAGGAGACATCACATGGACAGATATTTACTCGACATCAAAGCCGACGACAAACCGGTACTGTTAGAGCGCGTTCTACGTGTGATTCGTCACCGAGGCTTTGTGATCAAACAGGTGGCCGCTACTCAAAACCACGAAAGTAAAGTAGCCAGCGTAGAGATCATCGTCGACAGCGATCGACCAATCTCGTTTTTGATCAATCAAATTGAGAAGTTGTGGGACGTTCGTAAAGTTGAGGTGCTGAAAATCCGCAACGATGAACTGCCAAATCACAACTTACAACAACACGTAAGTGCATAAGGAAGGCAACAAATGGCAACGAAAACTGCAGATTTCATTTGGTTTAATGGTGAGATGGTTCCATGGGCAGAGGCGAACGTGCACGTTCTCACTCACGCCATGCATTACGGAACCTCGGTATTTGAAGGGGTACGCTGCTACAACACACCAAAAGGCCCAATTGTCTTCCGTCACCGTGAGCATGCACAGCGTTTAAAAGATTCCGCCAAAATTTACCGCTTCCCTATTCCATACTCTGTTGAAGAAATCATGGAAGCAACGCGTGAAACTCTGCGTCAAAACAAACTCGACAGCGCTTACATTCGTCCATTGGGATTTGTGGGCAATGTCGGTTTAGGTGTGTGTCCTCCAGTAGGCACCGAAATGGAGCTGATCATCGCGGCGTTCCCATGGGGCTCGTACCTTGGTGAAGAAGCACTAGAAAAAGGCGTGGATGCGATGATTTCAAGCTGGAATCGCGCGGCACCTAACACCATCCCTACCGCTGCAAAAGCGGGTGGTAACTACCTTTCTTCACTACTCGTTGGTGGTGAAGCACGTCGTCATGGTTACGACGAAGGTATCGCACTGAGTGTTGACGGTTACTTGTCAGAAGGCGCGGGCGAGAACATCTTTGTCATCAAAAATCGCGTGATCACCACACCACCAGCAACCAGCGCTATCCTACCGGGCATCACTCGTGACTCGATCATGACCATTGCTCGCGATAAAGGTTACGAAGTCCGTGAAGCTAACATTGCCCGCGAAGCGCTATACCTTGCGGATGAAGTATTCATGACCGGTACCGCAGCAGAAGTTGTGCCTGTGGCAACCATCGACAAAATTGAAGTGGGCAGCGGTAAACGCGGTCCGATTACCAAAGAATTGCAAGAAGCCTACTTTGGCCTATTTAACGGCACCACGGAAGATAAGTGGGGCTGGTTAGACTATGTGTACCCAGAGCAGCAGTAAGAAGGATTTAAGAAATGCCAAAATATAGATCAGCAACCACCACACATGGTCGTAACATGGCGGGAGCTCGTGCGCTCTGGCGTGCAACCGGTGTAAAAGACGAAGATTTCGGTAAGCCAATCATCGCCGTGGTGAACTCATTCACTCAGTTCGTACCAGGCCACGTACACCTTAAAGATTTGGGCCAACTTGTTGCTCAAGAGATTGAAGCGGCAGGCGGCATCGCAAAAGAATTCAATACCATCGCCGTCGATGATGGCATCGCAATGGGTCACGGCGGCATGCTTTATTCGCTGCCATCACGTGAATTGATTGCCGACTCAGTAGAATACATGGTTAATGCGCACTGTGCAGATGCGATGGTGTGTATCTCTAACTGTGACAAAATCACTCCAGGGATGCTGATGGCGTCAATGCGTCTCAACATTCCAGTTATCTTCGTATCTGGCGGCCCAATGGAAGCGGGCAAAACCAAGCTTTCAGATCAGATCATCAAGCTAGACCTTGTCGATGCCATGATCCAAGGTGCCGATCCAAAAGTGTCTGACGAACAAAGCGAACAGATCGAACGCAGTGCATGCCCAACGTGTGGATCGTGTTCAGGCATGTTCACCGCAAACTCAATGAACTGTCTGACAGAAGCTCTGGGTCTGTCTCAGCCAGGCAACGGCTCGCTGTTGGCAACGCATGCCGATCGTAAAGAGCTGTTTATCAGTGCAGGTAAACGCATCGTTGAACTCACCAAACGCTACTACGAGCAAGATGACGAAACGGCTCTACCACGCAATATCGCGACCAAAGCCGCATTTGAAAACGCGATGGCACTCGACATCGCAATGGGTGGCTCGACCAATACGGTGTTACACCTTTTAGCTGCGGCGCAAGAAGGTGAAGTCGATTTTGATATGACGGACATCGATCGCATGTCTCGCCAAGTACCACACCTTTGTAAAGTGGCTCCTTCAACGCAGAAATACCACATGGAAGATGTACACCGTGCGGGTGGCGTTGTCGGTATCCTTGGTGAACTGAACCGTGCAGGTCTGCTGCACAATCAGTCTAAGACCGTACTAGGTCTGACTTGGGAAGAGCAGCTAGCCAAATACGACATCATGCTGACCGATTCAGAAGAAGTGAAATCATTCTACCGTGCAGGCCCTGCGGGTATCCGCACCACACAAGCATTCTCGCAAGATTGTCGCTGGGATACCCTCGATGATGACCGCGCGGAAGGCTGTATCCGCACCAAAGAAAACGCGTTTAGCCAAGATGGCGGCCTTGCCGTTCTGAAAGGCAACATCGCGCTGGATGGCTGTATTGTGAAGACTGCTGGTGTGGACGAAAGCATCCTGAAATTTACTGGCCCTGCAGTAGTGTTTGAAAGCCAGGAAGATGCGGTAGACGGCATCCTTGGTGGCAAAGTGAAAGCGGGCGATGTAGTTGTGATTCGCTACGAAGGTCCAAAAGGTGGCCCGGGCATGCAAGAAATGCTCTACCCAACCACTTATCTAAAATCGATGGGCTTAGGTAAAGAGTGTGCGTTATTAACTGACGGCCGCTTCTCTGGTGGTACCTCTGGTCTGTCTATCGGCCATGCTTCTCCAGAAGCCGCCAATGGCGGTGCGATCGGCTTGGTTCAAGATGGCGATTTGATTGCGATTGATATTCCAAATCGCAGCATCTCTCTTGAGATCTCTGAACAGGAACTTGCAGAGCGCCGCGTAAAACAAGACGAACTTGGTTGGAAACCAGCAAATCGTCAACGTGAAGTTTCTTTCGCCCTAAAAGCGTACGCCAGCATGGCAACCAGTGCTGACAAAGGTGCAGTACGAGATAAATCGAAGCTAGAGGGCTAGCCATGATGGAATCTCAACCCGAAAAAAAAGTGAATCAATCTGGCGCTGACTATCTGCGCCAAATCCTTCGCGCACCTGTTTATGAAGTCGCAACAGTAACGCCGCTGCAAGAAATGCCTCGTTTATCTGCACGTATCGGGAATAACGTGCAGATCAAGCGTGAAGACCGCCAACCCGTACACTCGTTCAAACTGCGCGGTGCCTACAACATGGTGGCAAGCCTAACTGAAGCACAGAAAGCCGCAGGCGTGATTGCAGCATCAGCTGGTAACCACGCTCAAGGCATGGCACTGTCTGGCACCAAGCTAGGTATCAAAACCACGATTGTTATGCCAAAGACAACGCCAGACATCAAAGTCGATGCGGTACGCAGTTTCGGTGGCAATGTGGTGCTGCACGGCAGCAACTTTGATGAAGCAAAAGCCGAAGCCGAACGCTTGTCAGAACAACACGGTTATACGTTCGTGCCTCCTTTCGACCACCCATTGGTGATCGCAGGCCAAGGCACCATCGGCATGGAAATGCTGCAGCAAAATGGTCATCTCGACTACATCTTCGTGCCGGTTGGAGGCGGTGGCTTGGCGGCTGGTGTAGCGGTTCTGGTCAAGCAACTGATGCCAGAAATCAAAGTCATCGCCGTCGAACCTGAAGACTCGTCTTGTCTGAAAGCGGCGCTTGATGCTGGTGAGCCAGTGGTACTCGACCAAGTCAGCATGTTTGCTGATGGTGTCGCGGTAAAACGCATCGGTGAAGAAACGTTCCGCTTGTGTCAGAAATACATTGATGGTCATGTGGCGGTTTCAAGCGATGAAATCTGCGCTGCCGTAAAAGACATTTTTGAGGATACTCGCGCGATTGCTGAACCATCCGGGGCGCTTGCGCTTGCTGGCTTGAAGAAGTTTGTTGAGCAAAACCAACTGGAAAACAAGAACCTTGCCACGGTGCTGTCTGGCGCGAATACCAACTTTCATGGTCTACGCTATGTTTCGGAGCGCTGTGAATTAGGTGAGAAACGTGAAGGTCTATTGGCCGTGACAATTCCAGAACGCCAAGGCGCTTTCTTTGAATTCTGTAATCTGATTGGCGGCCGCGCTGTCACCGAGTTTAACTACCGTTATAACGATGATGAACTGGCGAATATCTTTGTTGGTGTACGCCTGCAAGGCGGTCAGGAAGAGCTGGATAACATCATTCGCGATCTACGCGAAGGTGGCTACCCAGTCGTGGATTTGTCCGACGATGAAATGGCCAAACTGCACATTCGTTACATGATCGGTGGCAAGCCCTCGAAACAACTGAAAGAGCGTCTCTATAGCTTTGAATTTCCTGAGTATCCAGGCGCACTATTGAAGTTCTTAAGCACACTTGGCACCCATTGGAACATCAGCCTATTCAACTACCGCAACCACGGCGCTGACTACGGACGCGTTCTGTGTGGTTTCGAGTTAGATGAAAGCGATTTAGCCCAATTTTCAGCGCATTTACGAGAACTTGGCTACCAATGTAAGGATGAAACCGATAATCCATCCTACAAGTTTTTCTTGTCTTAATTCGCCTTATCAACACCTCGCTACGGCGAGGTGTTTTGTTTCCAATTCACGGTTTAATTCGTCAAGTAGTGAGCTAATACTGAGATCGGACGTTTCTTTTGACTAACACTGCAACCAATCTTGATGCAACTGATTCGGTGATCCCAAATAATCCACCATCCATTGGATCAACTTATGATCGTCATCTTTACGCCATACCAAACAGCATCGGCTCAATGGCTTGTCATCTTGCAGCAGTTTCTCCACCAGCACACCTTCATGAATAAGTGGCATCGCAATATGACGCGGCATATACCCGACTCCAACGCCATTTTTTAAACATTCAATCGCACTGTACCAATTCGGCAATAATAAACGACGCTGCTTAGCATAGTGACCTGTGTGTCGTTTTGGCAGTACGTTCGATGTGTCATCCAGACAAATCGCGGGGAACTGGCTAACAAACTCTTCGGTGAGAACCTGCTGACGTACGCAAGGATGAGCAGGCGACATGACAAACGCCCAATCCAACACACCCATGTCTTTCACTTCGAAATCCCCGCCGACTGGAACTGCTGAAGTGGCTCCGACTACGATGTCTGCACGACCTTGAGCGATCGCCTCCCAAGAGCCGTTAAAGACTTCCATGTTGATCTGCAGTTCCGCAAATTCAAACTCACGATAGAAATCTTCCACTAACGGTTTTAGCTTTTCGAGCTTTACTACGTTATCCAGCGTCAGTTTCAACGTTGTTTTCCAGCCGTGCGCAGCGCGACGAGTTTGTGCTTTCACCTCTTCCATCTGACGCAGTAACGAGCGAGCTTCAGCCATGAATAGCTCACCCGCTGGTGTTAATTCAACTTTCCTTGGTAAGCGGCGAAATAGAACGACGTCCAAATCCTGCTCTACCTGTCGCACGCCATAGCTGATCGCCGAAGGAACTTTGTGAAGCACTTCAGCAGCGGCCGTGAAACTGCCTAACCGAGCAACCGTATCGAGCATTTCCAATGATGCTTTGGAGAACATGATTTCTGACCTTTCAAAAAATTTGATTGATAACCAACAATTTTAGCGTTTTATTTTCTCAAAATCGAAAAATAGAATAATAAGGTAAATAAATCAGGGTTGGCGCCAACTGATATTGATTAAAAAATGATTAAATAATTTGATTGGTTGAATCATGAAAATATCAAAACTACAGCTCGTTTATCTTGCAGCTTTATCCATGCTTGGCTTTGTTGCCACTGACATGTACTTACCTGCGTTCAAAGCGATGGAAATCGACTTTGCTACAGGTCCCGAACAAATCGCACTTTCTCTGACCGTATTTCTTGTAGGTATGGCTTTTGGTCAGTTGATGTGGGGATTGGCATCGGATAAATTTGGTCACCGCAATACGCTGGCCGCAGGTCTGGTACTCTTTACCATTGCCTCATTCGGCTTAGCATTCTGCGATGAAGTTTGGCAGCTACTGACACTGCGCTTTGTGCAAGCAATCGGCGTGTGTGCTCCTGCGGTTATCTGGCAAGCGATGGTAATCAAGCGTTACTCCAGCAGTAGCCAGCAAATTTTTGCCACCATCATGCCGTTGGTGGCACTATCACCAGCACTTGCACCTCAACTGGGTGTGGTTTTAGCGGATAGCTTTGGTTGGCACAGTATTTTTATCGCATTAACGCTTGTTGGCGTGGTGCTGGTTGCTGCCACCATGGCACAAAAGAACGAACAAGCCGAAATCAAACAAACCAGCATGTCTGCGGATATTAAAGCGTTACTAGGTTCAAAAACTTACCTAGGTAACGTGTTTATGTTCGCAACCGCTTCGGCAGCGTTCTTTGCTTACCTTACTGGTATGCCAGAAATCATGGCGCAACTAGGCTATGAAGCCAAAGACATCGGTTTGAGCTTCATCCCTCAAACCATTGCGTTTATGGCTGGTGGCTATTTAGGTAAAGTCGGCGTACGTAAGTTTGGTGATGAGAAAGTATTACGCCAGTTAATCGGCCTGTTCAGCGTTGCTGCATTGCTGATTTTCGTCGCTTCACAGTGGGAGCTCACGTCAATCTGGCCAATTCTTGCGCCATTCTGTTTGATTGCCGTTGCAAATGGTGCGCTTTACCCAATCGTCGTAAACCGTGCCCTAGCTAGTGCACACCAAAGCCCAGCGACAGCAGCAGGTCTACAGAACAGTCTGCAAATCTGTGTGAGCAGCTTATCGAGCGCATTAGTTGCCGCGATGGCAAGCCAAGCTCAAGTGGTTACGGGCGTGGCAATCGTCATTTGTATGGGTGGCTTGTGGATGGGTTACATTCTGTCGAATCGTGAACTCTCTAAGCATTTCACTACACCTGACAACGCTCGCGTCGTCAGCGAAGATGAACTTTAAGTCTGTACTTCAGTCCATCCGATCATAATAAGAGCCGCGTAAAGCGGCTCTTTTCATTTATAAACTTTTCAGTCCCCACTTCTGAGCAGTCTGCTTAAAGAAGCCTTGTGTTTTTTTTAACTCCACCCAGTGATTGATGTAGTTAATCCAGACTTGGTCGTCTTGTGGTAACAACATGGCGATTGGAGTCGGTCTGCGAGGTGCTTTCACAGGCACAATCGCCAACTGTTTGAACTTGTCCACCAGCGTCGCCGCTTCCACATTGGAAGTCACAGACACATCCGCTCTGCGAGCCAACAGCTCTTGGAAGTCTCGCGCGGGGGCTTCAATCACAATATGCTGCGCCGATGGGAAGAACTCTTTCACCATTTTTTCTTGTACCGTACCTAACGTCGCAGCCACTTTCACATCGGTTTTATTAAAATCCGCCCAATCAGAGAATTTGGCGAGGTCTTTTTTCTGTACCACTGGCACAAACGCCAAGTAGAAATAGGGTTGGCTATAACCGGCTACTTTCGCACGCGACATGTTTAAAGACGCACTGCCAGTGATGTCGTACTTGTTGGCCGTAATGCCATTAACCAGCGTTTTCCAATCGGTGGCAACGTACTCCACTTTGACACCCAAATCTTTAGCAAGCTCGGTTGTGACATCAATATCAAAACCACGATAACTGTTCGTGGCTGGATCTTTCATTGTCATTGGATTCCAGTCCCCAGTCGTCCCTACTCTCAACACGCCTTTATCCAGAATTTCTTGAAGACGGCTCTGAGCATGAACAACTTGAGTGACCATAAGCAGACATATTCCTAGCGCAAACAAAATCTTTTTCATTTTTATTCCCTTAAAAATAATGACCTTATACGGTTTAATTATTAACCTTTATTACAACCCCATTGATAACATAGCAGTAACAATGGAAGTTTTTTAGTTAATTCAGGGAGTAAATGTGACCTTTCGAACTCTATGGCTGATTTCGCTGATGTTGTTAACGGGTTGCTCAGATTACCAATGGGGCTGGTATGTACTCGACCCGTCAACGGAACAAGGGATAACCAACCTAAAGTTTTTAGTCGCGGGGTTTAATGACACCATTCAAGTGTCACTCTTGAGTATGTGTTTTGCCATGACACTTGGTCTGCTGATTGCGTTGCCTGCACTTTCTCGCTCACCAACGCTCAAATGGATGAATCGCATCTACGTTGAGGTGATCCGCTCAATCCCAGTATTGGTGTTGCTCTTATGGGTTTACTACGGCATGCCAACGCTGCTCGATGTCTCTCTCAATCATTTTTGGGCGGGGGTAATTGCACTGACTATCGCTGAAAGTGCGTTTATGGCAGAAGTATTTCGCGGTGGGATTCAAGCGATCAACCGAGGTCAGCATGAAGCGGCAGAATCACTTGGTTTGAATTATTGGCAGAAGATGCGCTTGGTGATTCTTCCGCAAGCATTTCGACAAATTTTACCGCCGTTAGGGAATCAGTTTGTCTACATCCTCAAAATGAGTTCTCTGGTGAGCGTAATCGGTTTAAGTGACTTAACGAGACGTGCCAACGAGTTGGTGGTGAATGAGTACTTACCGTTAGAAATTTATACCTTCTTGGTTCTGGAGTACTTGTTGCTCATTCTATTCGTTTCTCAAGCAGTACGTTGGTTAGAAAAGCGTATCGCGATTCCCAGTTACTGATACTTGCACTAAAAACGACAAAGCCGCTCTCACTGGAGCGGCTTTGAGAATTTAGCTTTTAAGCTCAGGTAACGCTTACTTTTGCTTAACTGGACGTTGCCAACCAGTGATCTTACGCTCTTTAACGCGAGTGATCACTAACTCACCCTCTTCCACGTCTTTAGTCAATGTGGTACCAGCACCGATAGTGGCACCATCAGCAATAGTGACAGGTGCGACCAGCTGGCTATCAGAGCCAACAAACACGTCGTTACCAATGATGGTCTTGAACTTATTTGCGCCATCGTAGTTACACGTAATCGTGCCCGCACCGATATTAGTGCGTTGGCCGATTTCCGCATCACCAAGGTAAGTCAGGTGGTTTGCTTTAGAGCCTTCACCAATGCGCGCGTTTTTCACTTCCACGAAGTTACCGACGTGCGCGTCGTTACGTAGCTCAGCACCAGGACGCAGACGAGTGAATGGACCGACGGTGCATTCTTCACCAACGGTTGCGCCTTCAATCACACTGTAAGGACGAACGATAGTGTTATCGTCGATTTCACAGTCTTTCAGCACACAACCAGTGCCGATAATGACGTTATCACCCAGCGATACGTTACCTTCGATGATCACATTGGCATCGATTTCACAATCCATACCGCACTGAAGCTCACCGCGTAAGTCAAAACGCGCAGGGTCACGTAGCATCACACCTTGTTCAAGTAGTTTTTGTGCTTGCATAGATTGGAACGCACGCTCTAGACGAGCAAGTTGAGCGCGATCATTAACACCTTCTACTTCAATGGCATTCACTGGGTGAACCGCTTCAACGGCACGCCCTTCGTCGTGCGCAGCAGCAATAACGTCTGTTAGGTAATACTCACCTTGAGCATTGTTGTTGTTTAAGCCTGACAACCAACGCTTCAGATCTCCACCAGTCGCAACCATTACGCCAGTGTTGATCTCTTTAATTTGCTTTTGTTCTTCGCTTGCGTCTTTTTGCTCAACGATAGCAACCACTGGACCATTTTTACGAATGATACGTCCGTAACCGGTCGGGTTATCGAGCATTACAGTAAGTAACGCGATGCCACCTGTTGGTTGTGCATCAAGCAGGTTTTCAATGGTTTCAGGAGAAATCAGTGGAACATCACCATAAAGAACTAGGATCTTTTCATCGTCTTCGAAACGTGGAGAAGCCTGATCCACCGCGTGGCCAGTACCAAGCTGATCCGCTTGAAGTACCCAGTTGACAGTCTCATCGGCAAGTGTGGTTTGCATTTGATCACCACCGTGACCAAAGACTAGGTGAATGTTTTGTGCGCCAAGGCCAGTACAAGTATCGATAACATGTTTAACCATTGGCTTCCCTGCCAAAGTGTGTAGCACTTTAGGCATATTTGAGTGCATACGGGTACCTTTACCCGCTGCAAGAATCACAGCACTGAATTTCATTGATAACCTATTGACGTTTTCTATTAATTGGCCGTTATTTTAAACAGCTCTTTTTGAATAGTTAATGGAATTAAGTAAATTTCCAACTAAAAATAATCAAAAAGGCGACCACTTTGGCCGCCTTTTGTCATGCAACGTTGCTAATTGAGCTTAGCGACGCTTTTTGGTCAGCTCGATAACTCGAAGCTGAGCAATGGCTTTAGCCAGTTCGCTGGCCGCTTGTGCGAAGTCCATGTCACCATGCTGATTCTGGATTTTCTCCTCAGCGCGGCGCTTGGCTTCTTCTGCCTTCGCTGCGTCTAGATCTTCACCACGAATCGCTGTATCAGCCAGTACTGTAGCAGTACCAGGCTGAACTTCGACCATACCACCAGAGACATAAATGAACTCTTCGTGGCCGTGCTGTTTCACAATACGCACCATACCAGGCTTAATAGCGGACAGCAGCGGAGTGTGGCCGTGGAAAATACCCAGCTCACCTTCGCTACCGGTCACCTGAAACGTTTCTACGCGACCAGAGAAAATACGTTTCTCAGCGCTCACTACGTCTAGGTGAAAGGTTATTGGTGCCATATCGCCTCCTAGTTAGCCTTATAGCTTCTTCGCATTCTCGATAGCATCGTCAATCGTACCGCAGTACATGAACGCTTGCTCTGGAATGTCATCGTACTCACCAGCTAGTAGACCTTTGAAGCCACGTAGAGTCTCTTTAAGAGGTACGTAAACACCAGGGTCGCCTGTAAATACTTCTGCTACGTGGTAAGGCTGAGTTAGGAAACGCTCAATCTTACGTGCACGAGATACAACTTGCTTATCTGATTCAGATAGCTCGTCCATACCTAGAATCGCAATGATGTCTTTCAGCTCTTTGTAGCGCTGAAGTGTCTGCTGAACGCCACGAGCGATGTCGTAGTGATCTTGACCAACAACTAGTGGGTCTAGCTGACGAGACGTTGAATCTAGTGGGTCGATCGCTGGGTATAGGCCCATTGCTGCGATGTTACGGTTAAGTACAACCGTTGCATCCAAGTGCGCGAACGTTGTTGCTGGAGACGGGTCAGTCAAGTCATCCGCAGGTACGTATACCGCCTGTACAGACGTGATAGAACCTTGCTTAGTTGACGTGATACGCTCCTGTAGTACACCCATCTCTTCTGCAAGAGTTGGCTGGTAACCTACCGCTGAAGGCATACGACCTAGAAGTGCTGATACCTCAGTACCTGCAAGTGTGTAACGGTAGATGTTATCAACGAACAGTAGTACGTCACGACCTTCGTCGCGGAAACGCTCTGCCATTGTTAGACCAGTCAGAGCAACACGTAGACGGTTGCCCGGTGGCTCGTTCATCTGTCCGTAAACCATCGCTACTTTAGATTCTTCAGGATTCTCAACGTTTACAACGCCCGCTTCCTGCATCTCGAAGTAGAAATCGTTACCTTCACGAGTACGTTCACCAACACCAGCAAATACTGATAGACCTGAGTGTTGAAGTGCGATGTTGTTGATAAGTTCCATCATGTTAACGGTCTTACCTACACCTGCACCACCGAATAGACCGATTTTACCACCCTTAGCGAATGGACAAACCAAGTCGATTACTTTAACACCAGTTTCTAGAAGTGCTGTTTCGTTTGATTGCTCTTCGTAGCTTGGTGCTTCACGGTGGATAGAGTAAACCTCTTCTGCACCGATCTCACCACGCTCATCAATCGCGTCACCTAGGACGTTCATGATACGACCTAGAGTTTTAGTACCTACTGGTACTGAAATTGGAGCGCCAGTGTTAACCACTTCAACTCCACGACGTAAACCATCAGAGCTACCCATTACGATACAACGAACTACGCCACCGCCTAGCTGTTGTTGAACTTCAAGAACTAGACGTTCTTTTGAGTCCGTTACGTTTAGAGCGTCATATACACTAGGTACTTCGCTCTGTGGGAACTCTACGTCGACTACCGCACCGATGATCTGTACGATCTTACCTGTAGCCATCGTTAATCCTCTAAACTATTTCGTTTTACCTAAGCTTAAACCGCAGATGCACCACCAACGATTTCCGACAGTTCTTGTGTGATCGCAGCCTGACGGGCTTTGTTGTACACAAGTTCCAGATCTTCAATCAAGTTGGTTGCGTTATCCGTTGCAGCCTTCATCGCAATCATTCGAGCCGCTTGCTCACAAGCAAGGTTCTCAACCACACCTTGGTATACCTGAGACTCTACGTAGCGCACTAATAGCGTATCTAGTAGAGGCTTTGGCTCAGGCTCATAGATGTAGTCCCATGAGTGCTCACGCTGCATCTCTTTGCTGTCCGATTTAGGCAAAGGTAGCAATTGATCGATCGTTGGTTGCTGAACCATAGTGTTCACAAACTTGTTGAACACTACGTATAGACGGTCCAGTTCACCTTCATCGTATTTCTTAAGCATTACGCCAACAGAACCGATTAGGTCTTCTAGGCTAGGGCTGTCGCCAAGGCCAGAAACCTGTGCCGCAACTTTTGCGCCACCATGTTTAAAGAAAGCTGTTGCTTTCGAGCCAATCACTGCCAGCTCAATTTCAGCGCCTTTCTCTTTCCATGTTTGGATGTCTGTAACGGCTTTTTTGAACACGTTGATGTTCAAACCACCACACAGACCACGGTCTGTCGAAACGATGATGTAACCAACACGTTTCGCTTCACGCTCTTCTAGGTACGGATGACGGTACTCTAGATTTGCGTTTGCCACGTGACCGATCACTTTACGCATTGTTTCAGCGTATGGACGAGAAGCTTCCATTGCATCTTGAGAGCGACGCATTTTTGAAGCTGCTACCATTTCCATCGCTTTCGTAATTTTCTGCGTGCTTTTAACACTACCGATTTTATTACGTATCTCTTTTGCGCCGGCCATCGTTACTCTCCGTTAGTTGGTGGCAGAAACTGCCACCGACCTAATTACCAAGTTTGGGTTGCTTTGAAGTCGTCAGTCAGTTTCTTCAACTGAGCTTCGATTTCATCGTTGTAAGCACCAGACTTGTCGATCTCAGCTGCTAGTTCAGCGTATTGACCGCGAGCGTACGATAGTAGAGCCGCCTCGAAATCTAGAACTTTGTTCAGTTCTACATCATCAAGGTAACCGCGCTCTGCCGCGAAGATAACTAGTGCTTGGTCAAATACAGACATTGGAGCGTACTGCTTCTGCTTCATTAGTTCTGTAACTTTTTGACCATGGTCTAGCTGTTTCTTCGTTGCTTCATCAAGGTCAGAAGAGAACTGAGCAAATGCTGCTAGTTCGCGGTATGCAGCTAGTGCTGTACGAATACCACCTGATAGTTTCTTGATGATTTTTGTCTGAGCTGAACCACCTACACGAGATACTGAGATACCTGGGTCAACCGCTGGACGTACACCTGCGTTGAATAGCTCAGTTTGTAGGAAGATCTGACCATCGGTAATCGAGATTACGTTAGTCGGTACGAATGCTGAAACGTCACCTGCTTGAGTTTCGATGATAGGAAGAGCAGTCAAAGAACCAGTCTTACCTTTCACTTCACCGTTAGTGAAACGCTCTACGTACTCTTCGTTTACACGAGCTGCACGCTCTAGTAGACGTGAGTGTAAGTAGAACACGTCACCTGGGAATGCCTCACGGCCTGGTGGACGTTTTAGTAGTAGAGAGATCTGACGGTAAGCTACCGCTTGTTTAGATAGATCATCGTAAACAATCAGTGCGTCTTCGCCGCGATCGCGGAAGTATTCACCCATCGCACAACCTGCATATGGCGCTAGGTATTGTAGCGCTGCAGATTCAGAAGCAGATGCAACAACAACGATAGTGTTTGCTAGCGCGCCGTGCTCTTCTAGTTTGCGAACTACGTTAGCGATAGTCGATGCTTTCTGACCGATTGCTACGTAGATTGAGAAAATACCAGAGTTTTTCTGGTTGATGATCGCATCGATCGCCATCGCTGTTTTACCAGTCTGACGGTCACCGATTACAAGCTCACGCTGACCACGACCGATTGGGATCATTGAGTCAACTGATTTGTAGCCAGTTTGTACAGGTTGGTCTACCGATTTACGGTCGATTACACCTGGTGCGATCACTTCTACAGGTGAAGTCAATTTCGCTTCGATTGGACCTTTACCATCGATAGGCTCACCCAGCGTGTTTACTACGCGGCCTAGTAGTTCTGGACCAACTGGCACTTCAAGAATGCGGCCAGTACCTGTAACTTTCATGCCTTCCTTAAGGTCAGCATATGGGCCCATTACTACCGCACCAACCGAGTCACGCTCAAGGTTAAGTGCCAGTGCATAACGGCCACCCGGTAATTCAATCATTTCACCTTGCATCACGTCCGCTAGGCCGTGGATGCGGATGATACCATCGCTTACCGATACGATAGTACCCTCGTTGCGAGCTTCACTAACAACATCGAAAGATTCGATACGCTGTTTGATCAGATCGCTAATTTCCGTGGAATTAAGTTGCATGCTCCAATCCCCATTAAGACTGCAATGCATCGCTCAGGCGGTTCAAACGACCACGCGCTGAGTCATCGATGACTAGGTCTCCGGCTCGAATAATAACCCCACCAAGTAGGGTCTCATCTACACTGCAATTCAGCTTCACTTTGCGTTCAAGACGCGCTTCAAGTTTGCTGCCAATATTTGCAAGTTGTTCATCAGAAAGTTCTGATGCTGAAATGACTTCAACATCGATTTCTTTCTCATGCTCTTTCTTCAGAATGAAGAATTGCTCACAAACATCAGGAAGGGCCGCTAAACGACCATTCTCAGCCATAACCTTAAGAAGGTTTTGACCGTGCGCATCAACTTGTTCACCACAAACTGCAACAAAGATTTCTGCCATTTTTTCAGCAGAGAATGAACTGGTTAGAAGCTCATTCATTTGTTCGTTTTTGGCAACTTCAGCAGCAAAAGACAGCATTTGACCCCATTGGTCTAGCTGGCCCTTATCTACCGCAAAGTCGAAGGCTGCTTTAGCATAGGGGCGTGCGATTGTAGTCAAATCAGACATATGCGCCCCCAGACTTAAAGTTTTGCAGTAATGTTGTCGAGAATATCTTTTTGCGCATCTTTATCGATTGTACGCTCAAGGATTTTCTCAGCACCAGCTACAGCCAGAGTAGCAACTTGTTTGCGCAGCTCATCGCGTGCACGATTACGTTCAGCTTCAAGTTCTGCTTCCGCTTGCGCTAGGATTTTCTGGCGTTCTGCCTGAGCTTCCTCGCGAGCTTCATCAATAATTTGAGACTTACGCTTGTTCGCTTGTTCGATGATCTCAGTTGCTGTGCGCTTCGCTTCTTTCAACTGATCAGAAGCGTTGGCTTGTGCTAGATCCAAGTCTTTAGCAGCACGTTCAGCTGCTTGAAGACCATCAGCGATTTTTTTCTGACGTTCTTCAATCGCTTGCATCAATGGTGGCCATACATACTTCATGCAGAACCACACAAATAGTGCGAACGAGATTGCTTGACCTAGCAGAGTTGCGTTTATGTTCACAACAGCTACCCCTCTATTTGGACTTAGTGTTAATCAGTGACAAGCTAAAACTTGTCCCGAGTTAAAGGTGATTAACCTAGTTGACCAACGAATGGGTTTGCAAATGTGAATAGTAGCGCGATTACGATACCGATCATTGGAACCGCATCAAGTAGACCTGCGATGATGAACATCTTAACTTGTAGCATAGGAGCCATTTCTGGTTGACGTGCTGCACCTTCTAGGAATTTACCACCTAGTAGTGCGAAACCAATCGCTGTACCAAGAGAAGCAAGACCGACGATAATACCTACGGCGATTGCAGAAAAGCTCAGTAAAGTTTCCATTACTATCTCCAATTTATAGTTGTTGGCTTAGTGCCCAAATAAAAAGCTTAAAAAATTAATGATCAGAGTCTTCGTGTGCCATTGACAGGTAAACAATTGTCAACATCATAAATACGAAGGCTTGAATCGTAATAACCAAGATATGGAAGATTGCCCACGGTAGTGAACCCATCCATTGTAAGTACCATGGTAGCATTGCCGCACAAAGAATGAATACAACCTCACCCGCAAACATGTTACCGAATAGACGCATACCAAGTGAAAGAGGTTTCGCAAGTAGCGATACCACTTCGATCAGTAGGTTAAACGGAATCATCAGTGGGTGATTGAATGGATGTAGTGCAAGTTCTTTTGCGAATCCACCTAGACCTTTCACTTTGATGCTGTAGTAGATCATCAATGCGAAAACGCCTAGAGCCATAGCCATGGTGATATTCACATCAGCAGAAGGTACGACCTTAAGGTAAGGAATACCTAGCCAATGCTCTGCTGGGTATGGTAAGAAGTCGATCGGGACTAAGTCCATCACGTTCATCAAAAATACCCAACAAAAGATAGTCAGTGCTAAAGGCGCGATCAGTGGGTTGCGTCCATGGAACGTGTCTTTGACGTTATCGGCGACAAATTCAACGATCATTTCTACAGCACACTGAAGCTTACCCGGTACACCCGCTGTTGTTCTCTTTGCTACTTTGTAAAAAATTCCGAGGAAGATTAAACCAGTAAACCAAGAAAAAAACAGGCTATCGATATGTACGTTCCAGAAACTTGTCTCCGACCCTACTAAGCCTAACTTATACAGCGATAGGTTAGAAAGGTGGTGGGCAATGTATCCGGACGATGTTAGCGCTTCACCTGGCGCAGCCATAACTCATCCTATTTTTTGTTGTTAATGAATAGCACTGGTGCACAGATATTAATACCTAGTACCAGCAAATAGGTTAGTTTGAGGGGAACGAGTTCCACCTGCATATACATGTAGGCAACGTAGAACAGTGCAACCGTGATGAGAATTTTCAATACTTCGCCCGTGTAGAAGGACACAGCGATGCGCTTGGCAGCGCGAGCCCCACTAAACATAAAAGCACATAGCGCGAATACTGCATTGGCGACAACAAAGATGCCACCACCAATCAACGCTGAAATTCCCCATTCAGGATTTACGGCTACCGCCATTCCTGCTGCCACAAAAATAACCGCGCCAGACTGGATCATTAACAATTGCCTTGCGAGCTCTCGTCCTGGTCTAGCTAACGCAGCTACCATGTATTCGTACCTCTAGTAATATCCACTTCGCACTAATTCTCTATGTGCAGGGAAATTGGCGAAAATTATACGTTCAGTCGGAGTTAATGCAATTATATTGCATCAAAAACTTACAGTTTTGTTTACAAAACGACAACTTTCGCACAAAATTCGATTAATTAGATTAATTGACCTAAATCAATTATCTCATCTAGGCCTCTAGCTTGGCAATTAGTTGGTCTAATTTGTGAGGCTCATCAATACTTATCGTCAACTTCGCTTTTCCGTTTGCAGAACGGCTTAAGGAAACCTTCGCATCAAGTAGTTGACTCAATTTATGCGACATTTGCTCGGCTTCGGTATCTTCTTGTTGAGCTTTTTGCTCATTTTGTGGGGCTAAGCACTTTTTTACTAACTGTTCGGTTTGTCGAACCGTCATTTGCTTTTTTGCCACCATTTGAGCCACTTCGACTTGCTGTTCACCTTCCAGTGCCAGCAGCGCACGAGCATGACCCATTTCAAGTTGTTTCTCCGCCACCAAGCGTTTGACGTCGGCATCCAATTGGTTGAGACGCAACAAGTTACTCACGGTAGTTCTTGACTTACCAATCACATCCGCCACTTGCTGATGCGTTAGCGAGAACTCATCTTGCAGGCGCTCCAATGCTTGCGCCTCTTCAATCACATTCAAGTCTTCACGCTGAATGTTTTCGATCAAAGCCATAGCAATAGCTGCGCGGTCTTCAACTTTCTTAACCAAGCAAGGCACGCGTTTCAGGCCTGCTTGTTTCGCGGCACGCCAGCGGCGTTCGCCAGCGATGATCTCAAACTGTCCGCCAACAACCTGACGAACCACGATCGGCTGGATAATGCCTTGCGATTGAATAGAAGCAGCTAATTCTTCAAGCGCTTCAGGTGCCATATCTTTACGCGGTTGGTAGATACCCGGCTGCAATTGGCCAATGGCTAATTCAGTGAGTTCACCGTCTGCTGACAAGGCTTGGCTTTGCGATGCAATTTGCTGTTTTTCACGAGCAAACGAACTGGTCGACAACAACGCATCCAGTCCTTTTCCTAGACCACGCTTAGACATGGATTGAATTCCTTAGGTTAGAGTTAAACTGGGATTTCTTCGCGGCGGAGCATTTCGCCCGCTAGAGCAAGATACGCTTTGGCGCCGGCTGAGTACTTGTCGTAGTACATCGCTGGTTTACCGTGACTTGGGGCTTCTGCCAAACGCACATTACGCGGGATGACAGTACGGTAGACTTTATTGCCAAAGTGCTTTTTAAGTTGGTCGGATACTTCATTAGACAGGCGGTTGCGTGGGTCGTACATCGTACGCAGTAAACCTTCAATCTTGAGGTTTTCGTTTACCACAGCCGCTAACTTGCTGATCGTATCCATAAGAGCAGTTAAACCTTCTAACGCAAAGTATTCACATTGCATCGGCACCAGCACAGAGTCGGCTGCAGCCATAGCATTGATTGTAAGAAGGTTTAGAGAAGGAGGACAATCAATAAAGATGAAATCATAGTTATCGCGAACTGTCGACAGTGCGTTTTTTAAACGAACTTCTCGCGCGAACACTTCCATCAATTTGATCTCAGCTGCCGTTACGTCTCCGTTGGCAGCAATTAGATCGTACTTCCCTGTCGTTTGAGTACAGACCACTTGATCAAATGGGGTTTCCTCCACCAAAAGATCGTATGCGGTGGCGTCAACCATGTATTTGTCAACACCACTGGCCATCGTAGCATTGCCTTGAGGGTCGAGATCGATCACCAAAACCTTGCGCTTTGTTGCCGCCATCGAAGCCGCTAAGTTAATGCACGTTGTTGTTTTGCCGACCCCACCTTTCTGGTTGGCGATTGCTACAATTTTACCCACGACTACCTCGCTAATTTTCCTTGCGCGATAAGATTACTAGATGACGATCGCCTTCCAACTCAGGAACAGCTAAAGATATGATCTCGGTCACACTACACCATTCAGGAAGCAGATCCATTTCATCTTTAGGGTGCTGTCCTTTCAACGCAAGAAAGACGCCGTCTTGTTCTTTCGGCAAATGGTGGCACCATTCCACCATGTCCGTCATTGAAGCAAAAGCTCGACTCAAAACGCCATCAAATTTTTCTTCCGGTTGGAATTCTTCGACGCGACTTTGAATTGGTGTCACGTTTTTCAAACCTAACGTGTGGACAACTTGCTTGATAAAACGGATGCGCTTACCGAGGCTATCGAGCAGAAAGAACGTTTTCTCCGGATGCATGATCGCCAAAGGAATACCTGGCAATCCTGGGCCAGTGCCCACATCGATAAAACGTTCACCTTGCAGATGCGTGCCGACCACGATGCTATCCAGGATATGTTTCACTAACATCTCTAAAGGATCGCGAACCGAAGTTAGGTTGTACGCTTTGTTCCACTTATCGAGCAGCTCGACATAACCGACTAACTGCTCTCGTTGTTTTTCTGAAACGTCTAAATCGGTCTGTGCAATCAGTGAATCAAGCTTGGTTCGTAGTGCACTCATTACTCTTCCTCGCCTTTTTTCAGCAAGCCGTGCTTCTTCAGATGCACAAGAAGAATTGAAATCGCTGCAGGCGTAATGCCGGAAATACGCGAAGCAATGCCAATACTTTCCGGTTTGGCTTCGCTCAGTTTCGCAACCACTTCGTTCGACAAACCTTTTACGTCTTTGTAATCCAAATCCGCAGGCAGTTTTGTGTGTTCGTGGCGAAGCGATTTTTCGATCTCTTCTTGCTGACGCTTGATGTAACCGTCGTATTTCACCTGAATTTCTACTTGTTCTGCCGCTTGTTGATCTTCAAGAGCAGGAGCAAAGGCATCAAGTTGAGTCAATTGTGAGTATGAGATCTCTGGACGACGCAGAAGATCCTCACCACTTGCTTCACGCGCCATTGGCGTTTTCAGCAGTTTGTTCAGTTCATCAATGCCCGTCGAGTTTGGGTTTACCCAAGTAGACTTCAGACGCTGACGCTCGGTTTCCATGTTCTCGATTTTTTCGTTGAAACGCGCCCAACGAACATCATCAATCAAGCCAAGTTCACGAGCTTTTTCTGTCAAACGAAGGTCGGCGTTGTCTTCTCGAAGCAATAGGCGGTATTCCGCGCGAGAAGTGAACATGCGGTACGGTTCTTTGGTACCCATGGTCGACAAATCATCAATCAGAACGCCCATGTATGCTTGGTCACGGCGCGGGCTCCAGCCTTCTTTGCCTTGGCTGTACAAGCTTGCGTTCAAGCCCGCCATTAAGCCTTGTGCCGCAGCTTCTTCGTAGCCTGTTGTACCGTTGATTTGGCCAGCAAAGAATAGACCACTGATGAATTTAGTCTCGTAAGTTTGCTTCAAATCACGTGGATCGAAGAAATCGTACTCAATCGCGTAACCAGGACGAACAATGTGTGCGTTCTCGAAGCCTTTCATTGAACGAACGATTTGAACTTGAACATCAAACGGCAAGCTGGTGGAAATACCATTCGGGTATAACTCGTGCGTGGTAAGACCTTCAGGTTCAATGAAAATTTGGTGGCTGTTCTTATCCGCAAAGCGCATCACTTTGTCTTCGATAGACGGACAGTAACGTGGGCCAATTCCTTCGATCACACCTGCGTACATTGGGCTACGATCTAGGTTATTGCGGATCACTTCATGAGTTTGTTCATTGGTATGCGTAATGAAACAAGGAATTTGACGCGGATGGTGTTCGCGCTTACCCATGAATGAGAAAACTGGTGTTGGGTTGTCACCGTGTTGCGCTTCTAGCACTGAGAAATCAACCGTGCGAGCATCAATACGTGGTGGTGTTCCCGTTTTTAGACGATCCACTCGGAATGGCAACTCACGTAAGCGATCCGCCAATGCGATCGATGGTGGATCCCCAGCGCGACCGCCTGAAGAACTTTCCATACCAATGTGGATCTTACCACCAAGGAAAGTACCTACGGTCAGCACAACCGCTTTGGCATGGAATTTAAGACCCATTTGAGTCACAACGCCAACAACGCGATCTTGTTCAACAATCAGATCATCAACCGATTGCTGGAACAGAGTTAGGTTTGGCGCGTTTTCTAATGCGTTGCGTACGTACGCTTTGTACAGAGCGCGATCGGCTTGAGCTCGAGTAGCTCGTACTGCAGGACCTTTCGAAGCATTTAGTGTACGAAATTGAATACCTGCATGGTCGATAGCTTCTGCCATCAAACCGCCCATAGCATCCACTTCTTTTACTAAGTGGCCTTTACCGATACCACCAATCGCCGGATTACAAGACATCTGGCCTAATGTATCGATGTTATGGGTAAGGAGAAGAGTTTTTTGTCCTGTGCGTGCAGATGCGAGCGCGGCTTCCGTTCCTGCGTGTCCGCCACCGACAACAATGACGTCAAAGTTTTCGTGATAAAGCATGAACTGACCTCAGGTATTCAAAGGATTTAATGGACAGATAAAGGAGCAGTATTTTACCTGCTTTATGCCAGAGAGAAAATCGTTTTCTCGTTTTTACGTTTTAGGCTTCAAGATAAATATATATAAGATCTATATATATGATCTTTTATTGGATCTATTATTAGGATCGACTACTTCTGTGGATAAGTGAAAAATGATCAACAAGATCATGGATCTTCTTTGGATCATATCTTGTGATCATGGTTGGATCTGATCGAGGATTACCTGGGATCAAAAATGGGGTTTATACACAGGGGCTAAAATGGATCAAAGTTGTTATTTGGATAACTAAAGGAAAACCACTGGATCTTACCTGACTTATCCACAGACGGTTTGGACATTTTTTGTTCAGTTGAAAAGATTTTTTCTACGGAAGGTTATTCACAGAGGGAAATCAGAGCCGCATCGCGACTCTGTAGGAGATGAGTATGGGGTTAAAAGCGCTCGATATTCTCTTTTAACCATGCTTCTGCAGCATCTTCTGGGACGTCATGAGCCAGTACATCAATCAACAAGCAATCTGCAATCGGCGTTGCGCCAATATCTTCTAACAAGTCGTAAGCGTGCTTACCGGCAGCGCAGAACGTATCGTAGCTCGAATCACCAATCGCAATGACTGCAAACTTTACGTCGGCCATCTTAGGTGGTGTATTTTGCAATGCTGCGATGAAAGGTTGAATATTGTCTGGATATTCCCCCGCACCGTGGGTGGAGGTGATCACAAGCCAAGTCCCTTGGTTATCGATCTCGTCTAATGATGGTTGGTTGTGAATCGTGGTTTCAAATCCTTGTTCAACGAGCAGATCGCTCAGGTGATCACCGACGTATTCCGCACCACCAAGAGTGCTACCTGTAATAATGTGGATCATACTTCTTCCTTTTGAATGCAATGGACACGATGTGAGTCGCGAATGGATGTGTCCATATAAAAAGAAACGCGGCACTAAAACAAGGTTTTGTGCCGCGTATTGGATTATTTACCAATACAGAAAGTGAAGTTTCCCATAATAGCTGGCCTCGCGCGACGTCTTGGGGACCGATTGGGGACCGATTGGGGACCAAATTGCAATTAATGGTCAAATACTTACTTCCCAAGATGACTTCCATCATAGATCAGGATGGGAAAAGTGGGAATGGTGGGAAACAGGATCAGCTTTCACCTTCTTTCTCCTCAGCAACGATAAACAAGAGTGGTTTTCCACTCTCTAGCAGGTAAGGTGCGGTGATCGTCTGTTTACCAAAGTGAATGTTGCCTTTTGCTATATAGATGAAGATCCAATCGGGCAACTTACTATTAATAGCAGCATAAAGTGCATCAGAAGGGATGTCACTATTCTTGCCTGGCGAAACTCTAAACCTCTGGTAGTAGACATGATGGTTGGATTCACGGGAAGTACAGCGACGCGGAGGTGCAGACAGCCTATTCTCCTCGAAGAGTTATACCTGTTTCAGGAAATTAACAATTTCTCACCTAACACAACTTCGGCTCGTTCATCAAAAGGTAATTTTATTTACTCAAGTGATTGAATAATCTTCCACATATTGAACAAAGTCTAATTAATTGTGCATAACACAGGGTAAAATCTCGACTTTACTGGCTTTACTCTTTGGATGGTTGGTCGAACGTAAGCTTAAAAAAGCTATGTGGTGTAATACACATGTTAGCTTCAAGCTTATTAGGTTTTTCCATTCGTAGTCGTGTGACTCAAATCTGAATTAACTAATCACTCCGGTGAAAATGAACACTACACAATTACATTCTGCGTTTGCTAGAGAAAATCAAGCACATCACAAAACGTGGCTCTCGCAGTTTCAGAAAAGTCGAACTGGGATACGCCTTGGTTCACCGCTTTATCGATACCACCTTTCACTCAATGAGTACCTTGCCCTTAGAGATGTGCTTGCGAAGAGTTATGGGGTAGGTAATAGAACGATATTTTCTTCTGAGTGGTGCGCTTCTTTCGTACTTTATTGCTCTGAGTGGTTTCGCCGAGAATACAACTTGGAGTGGAGTTGGAACAGCATCCACGATACGTTGGGGTTTGAGCTTTCACCACAACAGCGCTCAGATGTCGTTCAAAGAGGGTTGAAGCATTGGGGGCGTTCTGTTTCCCGCTACGAGAACTCTCAAGGGAACAACTATCTCGGATCCGTTTTCAGAGAAGGTGGATTACCAACCAAGCTACTCTCTGACGATCACAACGGCTATCAAGATGCTTTTTCAAAGATATTCGGTCGATACAGTGAGGCCAAGGAGCTAGGGCAGTATTCTGTTCGGCAGCTTATCCAATCCCGTATCCAACGTTTACCAGAGGCACTGCAAGGTGATGACTCTGTCGAACTATTCGCTGATATGCTCGATAAGCTCGATAGCCTAGTTTACCAGTTTGGGTTAGATCGGCAGTCAGTACCCGCAAACTATCTCGATATACATTGTCCGAACTGGCGTACTCAGTTCCCGCTGCCACTGGAAGATGACATAGGTACGCGCTTTCTGAACAACTTATTGGTGATTGCATCTAACGAAGTTAAAAAGAAAGCGAAGAAGGAAGTCAAACTTAGCTGCACGCACTATTTTTCATGGGACAACCAATCAATTCGCACCGAAGTCACTTTGCCACATAAGCAACTGTTCATGTTTACTCGAGAACAGTTAAGTGTTAGCAGAATTGATTTGGTGTTGTTTGAAGGTCAAAAGCTGCTTGCCAACCTTGGCACTGGTTATGCGCAGTTTGACGGGGAGCAGTGTCATGTTGTGATCCGAAAAACGCGTGCTGAAGTGAAAAGGGTTGACGCCAAACAAAGGCTTTCTCTTGTGGCCATGCAATCGGGTGAAAAGCTTGCTCAGGTATCAATAGGCGACAGCGAGCTGGATTGGGGCGAAGTGCCAGTTATCTTGAGTGAGGAAGATGGTGAATGGCGAGTGTTAGGGCAAGCCTCACTCTCAACCCGCAAAAAACATGTTTACATATTGATCCCGGAAGAAGCGAAGACGGAAACGCTATCGGGTGAGCTTACTGACACTCCATACCGTTTTTGTCGCTTAAAAGTTTGCCAAGTAACAGGAACATGTTTAATCACTCTACCCGGTGATGATACGTATCGTATCGCGACGGGGTGCGATGATCCGAAACATGTTGGCGTTATGCTTGAAAGCGATGTAATGACGTGGCAAACCAAGCCGACTATGATTTTTCGTGGTTTAAGAGCCATCAACCATGCGGCTACCAGAGTAACTGGTGAAAGCTTGGATGTTTGTCTTGATGGAAAATCGGTCTCGCACTTAACTCGAGATAATTTTCTTGGTAAACAGCGTTTAACCATCAAAAAGCACAGTGGTGAAGTGCTATTGCGAAAACAAGTTGGTGTGCTGCCCGCAGATTTTGATATTGGCTTTAAAAGTGGTGATACACCCAATACTGGCGTGATTATCATCACTACTGCCGCACCCAAGGTCTGTGCAATTAAAACTCCTGGGGTGATTCTTGAGAACATAGAGAAATCTGAAAAACAGGTTGCTTTGCACCTTCTAGCTAAAGGGACGCCGCCTTCTTCTGTCCAAGTTGACATCACGTTGAATATGCTGGGTGAGGCGATAACCTTTATCCTGCCTTTTCCTTCAAAAGGTGCTGTCGCCTTTAATGCACATGGTAAACCTTTAGCACAAAGATTAACAGTGGATGACTTACTTGGCAGTCGACTACATCTGTTCTCTATGTCAGGTCAGGTGGCTCGCTATCAAATAGAAGCATCAAGCAATATTAAGGGGATAAAGCAAACCTCCGCTCCTTATTACCGCTGGCAATATGTGGTGAGCGATAAGCCTGTAGAAGTGAGCCTTTACGCGCTGAAAACCAGTCTACTGGAGTTGTTGTCGCTGAATAATCACTTGGATAGCATCGTTGATCTCGTCATTTCGGGCCCAGGAAAGACACTTCGTTTTTCCATCAGCCATTACTCATCAGTCATGGATTATGATCGGGAGAGAAATGTGGTTTATGCGCGTTCAAACCGACTCGCTGACACGCAGGCTCTTCGCCCTGCGTTGATGCACCTTACAGCACCAGAGCAAGCGCCAATCTATCTTGAAAGTCTTACTACTGAAGGTGTTTCAACAGGGGAGTTTGCCTTGCCTAATTACGTGACAGAAGGTGGTCCTTGGCTTGTAGTTCCTGCTTCGGACTCTGATGTTTTATTTCGGGCTAAATTTATCCCATGCATGGGTGAGCAAACAAATGACTGTGACGTAAAAACGTTACAAAAGGCATCTCGTATTTTTCACCCTTCATCTAATCCCAATGTGATTGCAGATGTGTTTCATCAAATGAAAACAGATTGGGGACACAGCGGTTGGCAGTACCTGCGCGATACATATAAGAACTACGGGCATCTTCCACTTTCAACGTTTGAAGTGTTCAAGTATTTGGTGAGAGATACCAAAGCATTGGCTGTGGCACTGTTTCAGTTTGAATTGAACCCAGAGCTGATTTCGCGACTGGAAAGTGAGTTGCCAGTGTTTTGGCAGTTTGTACCCCTGGTGGATTGGCGGCATGCGATTCAGCTTCAAATCTCGATGCTGGAAGGTATGTGTTTACCAGCCGAAATCGTTGATGAGTTGATGGCTAAACAAATAACGAAGTTGGTTGACGCCATTCCTGCTTTGTCAGACGAAGTGGCTATTTTCTTAGAAACAGGCAAATTACCCCAACTTTGTCCGAGCGCTTTGATGGAGATTCTTGTTCATAACGAGTGGTATCAAGATCTTTTGCGCCAGAACGCAGAAAATAACAGTTGGCCAACCGAGTTTGGCGCTGATTTGAAACGTTGGTGCACACAGTCTGGCTTAATGCCGTTTGAAATTAAAACCAATGCCTGGTTCCATGATGGAGTTGTTTACCTGCCGGTTTTCGCTGCTGCTGTGGTAACAGAGCTTGTGCCTACCGAAGTATCTTCAACCTTCCGTGATTACGACTTGTTCCATTTAAGAAAACTACGTGACTTCGATTGTGCGTGGTTTGAACCCGTATTCCGCTGTTTTGTCTCCTATTTTTTGCTAAACCAAACAGGTAATTAGAATGACCCGTTATTTTTCTTCTCTCGTTGAGCAAGCTATTAGTCGTACTAAAGAATCGACATTGAGTATCTTGGGCGTAACTAATCCTAATCTTCGCAATCACCTTAGCGAAATCATGTCTTCTGATTGTGGCCAAGAGAGTGCATTTTTGGCACCACCGGTATTCGAGCATACCTTCGGCTGGGAGTTTGCAGACCCGAAGATGAGCGATCTGGCGGGGAATCTTCTGTCTGAAGCGGTTGTTGCTGCCCTGGATAGCAAAAAGAACGGGCGCTATCGATTTGGTGTAGATTTTCAACCTTTCCGCCATCAGCTCCGCAGTTGGGAGCATCTCTTAAATGAGCACAAATCGCTAGTCGTGACATCAGGCACGGGTTCAGGCAAAACTGAGTGTTTCATGGTGCCGATCATTAATGATTTACACCGCGAATACGAAGATAAAGGAGAGCCCTTGGTCGGTGTGAGGGCGCTATTTCTGTACCCCCTCAATGCACTCATTAACTCCCAAAAAGAGCGTTTGGATGCATGGACCAAACATTTTGATGATGGCATTCGGTATTGCCTTTACAACGGCAATACCGAGAACTCTAAGAACAAGATGCGTGGAAAGCAAAAAGATCGTCCGAATGAAGTGCTTTCACGTGAATTAATGCGGGAAGCACCAGCGCCAATTTTGGTGACGAACGGCACCATGCTTGAATATATGATGGTTCGCCAAATTGACGCTCCGATCATTCAACGCTCGCGCGAAGAAAAGTCTTTGCGCTGGATTGTACTGGATGAAGCGCACACTTATGTTGGCTCCCAAGCTGCAGAACTGGCGTTGCAGTTACGTCGTGTACTTCAAGCTTTTGATGTAGAAGCAAAGGATGTACGTTTTGTTGCTACATCAGCGACCATTGCCGACGAGGATGCGGAAAAACAGCTAAAGAACTACCTAGCTCATTTGGCGGGTGTGGAACCGAACCAGATTGAAGTTGTTGGCGGTAAGCGGAGCGTCCCTGACCTTCCTGAGTGCCCGAGCAACAACTATTCAATTGAAGAACTGCTTTCTATTGAGCCTGATGGTGAACCGATTGCAGGTAAAACCAAACAAATGCCCGATGTGTCAAAGCGTCGTTTTGAAGCTCTCTGTGGAAACACAACGGCTCTTGCCCTTCGAAGTACATTAGTGGAAGCAAAAAAACCGCTGGATCTAAATGACATCAATACCCAGTTATCCATTCGTCTGAATCGTCCTCTTTTTACGCAACAACAACTCCTTGAATGGCTTGATATTGCATCGGGTACAAAAGCAAGTAGCAGCGGCGAAGCATTTTTAAAGTTACGCGCGCATTTCTTCCAGCGGATGACCCAGGGGCTTTGGGCTTGTATTGATGCTAATTGTGGGTGTAAGAGCGAAACACCGCTTGGAGACAATTGGCCATTTGGCTTTGTTTACGCGACACAACGTCAGAAGTGCGAGTGCGGAGCACCAGTACTTGAGTTGACCTTCTGCCAAGACTGTAATCAACCCCACTTGCTTGGCAAAGTCTCCCGTAAAAATCAACTTCGCCAATGGAACGCCAGTGCGGGGGATGAGTTTTCACTTCTCAATGAAACCGCCAGTGACGATGATGACTATGAGATCCAAGACTGTGAGACAACAAACCGCCCAAATGTGTTTGCTCGACCATTAGCTGATAAAAATGGTTACTGCAGCGTACATGTAGGGAAGTCTGGCGTTTATGGTGCGCTGGAAGGCGAACGCATCGGTTTATCGGAATACTTTGGGGGCGAGGACAAAGATGGCCCTATGGGGGAGCATCGCTGTGTCGAATGCGGTTTTGAAGGTTATCGGGGTTCAATGCCTTTTCGCAGAGCAATGTTAGGCTCGCCATTTTATGTCGCTAACACTGTTCCTACCTTGCTTGAGTATTGCCCGGACATCGACGTCGATAAAGACACTAAACTTGGCCCTCAGTCACGACCTGGCCGAGGCCGACGTCTGATTACCTTCACCGACAGTCGCCAAGGCACTGCGCGCATGGCAGTGCGCATGCAGCAAGAAGCAGAGCGCTCAAAGCTGAGAGGGCTGGTGTTCGACATTTTAAGAGATGCTCAGCTATCTCAACCTGCTCCAGAACAAGTGAACTCAGACGTTTCTCCAGAAGCATTGTTAATTAAAGCTCAAGAACTTCGTGCTATGGGGCTCTCGAGTCATGCAGACGATCTAGAAGAAAAGGCAAAAGCGCTATCGGAAGGCAGCCAAACGCTATCAGTCGTTGAAGTATCTTGGTCTGAAATGGTATCCAAATTATCTCAGAAGAGTGACGTGACCGGAAGCATGCTGGAATACAGCAAGTACCTGTCACCGGAGACGTTTAAACAAACAGACGGGGCGTTGAAACTTGCTGAAATGCTATTGTTCCGAGAGTTTTCCCGTCGCCCGAAACGACAGAACAGTTCTGAAACACAAGGCCTAATAAAAGTTGGGTACACGGGTCTCAAGACAATAAAACGCATTCCTGAAAAATGGGAGCAGCATGGGTTAACACTCCAAGACTGGCTTGATTTCCTCAAAGTTGCCTTGGATTTTTATATCCGCGAAAACACCTACATGCTGTTGGAGGAAGATTGGAGAAAGTGGATTGGTAATCGCTTTTCCGCAAAACGTTTGAGAAATCCTGACTCGGAAGAGCAAGATGAGAACAGTGTGAAGAAATGGCCACTTGCAAGCCGAAACAGTATGAACCGATTGGTCAAGCTGCTTGCTTTAGGAAGTGGTGTGGATAAAGACTCGGTGATTGGCATTGACCTTATTGATAGCTGGCTACGCGCGGCATGGGGTGACCTAACATCGAAAAACGTGGGTGTTCTAAAAAATGATGGGAACAAATTCTTCCTAAACAGAGAACAACTTACCTTCTCATTCACCGATAAAGTGTACGTTTGCTCGCGTACTCATAAGCTTCTCGATACGACCTTCAAGGGATTTACGCCATATTTACCGATAAAGCTGGGTAACGATGATTACACCTGCGTGGCAGTAGACTACCCACAGATTTGGGAATTTGGAGACGACCAAGCTGATTTCGGTAAGGGTCTACTGCTTACACGTAAGCAGGTCTCAGAGGATCCAAAGGTACAGGCTTTAAGGGAGCAAAACTTATGGACGGATATCAACGACAGAGTCGTTGAAGGTGGTTTTTACTACCGTACCGCTGAACACTCTGCACAGCAGTCTGCTGAGCGTTTAGAGAAATATGAGGAGATGTTCAAGTCGGGCAAAATCAACGTGCTCAACTGTTCTACAACCATGGAAATGGGCGTTGATATCGGTGGTATTTCTGCAGTAGTGATGAATAACGTACCGCCTCACCCAGCTAACTATTTACAGCGAGCTGGACGTGCGGGCCGGAGCAAAGAGTCACGCGCTATTTCCTACACGTTGTGTAAGGGAAACCCTCATGATCAGCAAGCGTTCAATAACCCTAAGTGGCCTTTTGAAACGTCGATCCCAGCACCGTATGTCGCGTTTAATTCTTCACGCTTGGTTCAGCGTCATGTCAATTCCATGCTGCTTTCTGTGTTCCTGCGAGAACAGGTCGGAAATACAAAAACAGAGCGAACGTCGCTTAATTTGGAGTGGTTCTATCTTGCGTCAGGAGAGTCAATATCCGTCAGCGATAGATTCATAACATGGCTAAAGACAGGTGCGATCGCGTTAGACAAGGAACTCCAAACCCTAGTAGCTGGAACAGTGCTGGCCTCCAGTTCAGCTACCAGCTTATTGGAACAAGCGTCGCTTATGATGAAAACGCTTTCCAAACGCTGGCTGGAAGACTACAAGCGACTTGAATCTGAGCAAGCGAGAGCTGAAGAGGGAAGTCCTTTTGCTTTCCGTCTCAAACAAGAACTGAACCGTTTATGTAAAGAGTATTTACTTCGAGAATTGGCGGCGAAATCATTCTTACCAGGTTATGGCTTCCCAACTGATGTGGTCACGTTCAATAACACTAATATTGAAGACTTCAAGCGAGACAAGCTCGAAGGGAAGAAGAAAGAAGATGACAGGGAAGATAATGTCTCTCGAGCGCGGGGTTTACCAAGCCGAAACCTTGCGGTTGCCATTCGAGAGTATGCCCCCGGTGCAGAAGTTGTTCTGGATGGCCGAGTATTCCGTTCAGGTGGTGTTGCCCTTAACTGGCACAATATTTCTAAATCGGATGCAGTGGAGGCTCAAAAGTTTGATTTGGCCTGGCGCTGCAATCATTGCGGGCAGACCGGTTATCTAGATGGTGTCGCGATTGAACAAGATGATATCTATTGTGATAACGAAAAATGTGGCGAGAAGATAGACACGAAGAATCAGCGCAAGGTGCTTCAGCCAACAGGGTTCGTTACAGACTTCTATCACAGTCCTTCAAATGATATCTCGCAGCAGGCTTTTATCCCCGTTGAGGCACCATGGATCTCTGTTTCTGGAACACAAAAGAACTTACCTAACCCTGATATGGGTTATATGGTTGCTAGCCCTGATGGGAGAGTCTTCAATCACACAGCAGGTGCATCTGGCAAAGGGTATGCACTGTGTATGTCATGCGGTCGCGCTGAGTCAATGACTTCTAGCGGCGAGTTTCCTAAACACTTCTCACCGTCCGTACCTCATGTTCCGTTGCAGGCAGGTAAGCTTGATGGTGAGGACCCTCGAGCCTCGTGTGGCGGTAGCACGACAATATTGAAAGATGTTCATTTGGGGAGTCACATAAAGACAGACGTTTTTGAGCTTGTTCTCAAGCATCCGCTTCGAAATGAGTTTATTGCAGACAATGAAGATGGGAGAACAGTTGCTACCACGCTTGCTGTGTCTCTTCGTGCTGCTCTTGCTGAGCTTCTTGGTGTTGCGGTTAATGAAATGGGTTATGCGGTTCGACCGATAATTCTACCCAATGGTGAAGCAGGTTTGGCCTTACAGCTCTTCGATATAATCAGTGGTGGTGCGGGTTTCGCTTCATCAGCACCAAAGCATATAGAGGCTTTACTGGCAAAGACCGTATCAAAGTTGAAGTGTCCAAAGTGCCAATCAGTTTGTGGTGACTGCCTACTAGAGACCGATTCAAGGCATGATGTTGAAAAACTCGACAGACTCGCTGCTTTAGACTGGCTTGAAGGGTTGGATCTATCGAACACGGGTCCAGAAGTGATTGATGGAGGGTCGTATAGTCCTTTCTCAGTTGCAGAGAATGTTGACCATTATGTTCAGAGGGGCTGTTCGAAGGTTGTTTTCTTACTCTCAGATAGCGTAAATGACTGGGATCTCTGCCATCCAGTTTTCAAGAAACAGCTAGCTAGCTTTGTTTTAAATGAAGATCGTGTTGTTAAGTTTATCTTACCTAAAAATATTGTTCTGGATGAAGAAACAAAATCCGAACTGAATGCATATCGTGCAATGGGCGTTGAAGTAGAAGAAGCAGTTCTTAGTCCAGAAAACCTCATTGCACAGATTGTTGACGATTCAGGCGTTGTCTCTTTTGCCGCTCGGGACGCAGATGCACTTCGCGTACCTGGTCGATATTGGATGATGTCATCGGGCGCTTCAACTATTAGCAAAACACTAGCTTTAGTTGATTCTGTGCCCGTTGCTTTGGAGTTGGCAGAGTTCAATCAGCCTACTCAATATGGCGAAGCGGAAATCGTTAGCGAACTAAATGGTAAGTTAGACTCCTTTGGTGTTAGTTTCTGGCAGCATCTTTTATTAAATAACCCAGATCTGAAAACACTGATGCAGAATGATAATATTGAAGCGATTCAATATTCAGATAGATATCTTCAATCACCTGCTGCTCTGCTGTTCTTACGTCAGGTATTCTCTTCACTGACTAGCGTTATGAAGACAAGCCCAACTTTGACCATTGAAACGCTTTTCAGTGAGAAAGAACAAAATGCAAGATTTCTTCACCAGGATTGGTATCACAAGGATGATCAAAGACTTGTTATGACAAGGGTCATTGAGCAAGCAACAAGCATTGCACCTGAAGTTGTCCTATTCGAAAACCGTAGCGATATTGCTCATCGCCGAATGCTGACCCTTACTCTTAAATCCGGTAAGCGGGTAGTCATAAGGCTTGATCAGGGGTTTGGCTACTGGCGTTTGAAAATGACCGGCTGGCAAAACAAGCCGCTTCAATATAGTTTCAATGCTCATTGGACTGAGCAAGTTGAAATTATAGAGGAGTATGTCAAACACTTGGAAGTGTATAACAGTGAGAAATGGTCAACTGATATTAGTTTTCGCGTGGTTTAACGTGTAACCGTCTATTCATAACCAAGTCTACCAGCGCAGCATTTGCTACGCTGGTATCTTTATCAATTGTTCAGGTATCCCTTAATGATATACTGCTGTGAGACTCAAATGCATAACTTTCCTGTCCATCGTTGACGAAAGACGGTGACATCGTTCTTCTCGGTTCGAAAACTTCAGCGGTGATGTAGCATAGGTCCTGGTTTGTCATACCAGCTTGGTATTTTGGGCATTGGTAGTCTGCACTATGGAAGCAGAACTCTATCTTTTGTTCTGAATTGCCATTAGTGCGCTCATAGTGAATAGATTGTTCTTGAAGCACGGTTTCGATGGCTGCGTTGAAGTGGTAGATCAACTTTTGCTGTGCGTCTCGAGCGGATGTCGATTCTTGTATAGGCATCCAAGCAATAATGCTGTTTCGCGAAGCGGTATCAGGCTGTTCCAGTAATGACGTTAGCAAACTAAGGTCCAGTCCTTCACTTAACTCAAGTCCCACACCTACTGAAGACGTGAGCAACAATGTATTTCCTGCGGCAGCTTTCGCGAGCTTAAATGCTTCAAAGTCTCTCATTGGAATGACTTTGTCTTCTGTTTGGTAGAGCCCACCTGCATGAGCAATGTTATGAGCACGGCTTTGGCTGTTGTCATATTGGATAGGACTTGATGTAGAGGCACATCCAGTGAGCAAAATTAGTAACGATAGCTGAGTGAACCTAGCCTTCGGTTTCATGAGAGATTTCCTTTTCAAAACAATTTGATTTTGCAGTTATTTATCGGTTGATCACCAAGTTGACTCATTGTGGATAAGCAGGAGATATCTTTTGATCATTAAACTCATCAGTTATTGATCGGGGGCTTTTGCTATGGATCGTGGATCATTTTGTATTTACGATCCTTTCCTGTAGGGGCGAGAGTGATCATCACCTACCCATATCAATCAATCTTCCAGCCATAAGCTTCACCTGTCATGTCAAAGTGCCTGTTCTTCATCAACAAACCAGTGCTTGGGTTGATGCGTCGAGGCGCTCGCTTAACGCAAGACGAGTCATTGAGCGGAATGTTCTGTTGGTGCAAATGCCAGACATGAATGAAGAAATAGGTGAGGGCGGCGGCAGTGGCGAATAGCCAGTTTATATAGAAGAGTACAAACCAAAATAGCAACGCGATGTACTTATTTTTGTGGATAACATCCAGTGGCTTATGTAGCCAAATAACGCTAGGGAAGGCCATCAACACCACTCCCCAGCTTTGATATGCAGTCACTAACGCACCAAGACAAAAAACGCAAAAGAGTGCGAACTTTTTTAGTGTTTTCATCTTAGTCTCCATTTTGTACTTAGTTTTCCTAAGTATACAGGTATAATTAAAACTTAGAAAATCTAAGCATCGTAGGTTGATGATGATTCTCACTTGTCTAAAACAAATCCATTTCCACAGCGCCTTAAACAGGCAAGAAATCGCGTTGGTATCAGCCAGAGGGAGCTTGGTATCCGTTTGGGTATGGACCCAAGTTCAGCGAGTGGCCGTATGAATCATTATGAAAAAGGGCGTCATATGCCCGATATCGGTACGCTACAAAAGCTTGCTCAGGAGCTTGGTGTACCTGTTGCGTTTTTCTTTTCAGATTCCGACAGCTCAGCAGAACTGGCATGTTTGATTGAAAAGCTCAGTGAAACTAAAAAGCAGGCGCTTATTGAGCAGATCAGGCAGGAGCTCGATAACATCGACCAGTAATAAAGCTATCGCTCTCGTCCTGAATACCAAAATACCCCACCGACTGCGGCTATTGTCAGTAATAAACCACCCAGCCAAATCCAAAGTTCCATATTTACCTCCTGCAAGTATCTTCTATCTCTATTTAGCTTAGCTTTCCTAAGCATGAATTTCATTGAAAGCATGCGTTACCTGAGAAAAAACCGTCACAACCAACTTGTGTTCTGCTAAGGATGCAATTTGAAAGTAAATATTGCCTGTAGGGTTGGCCCAAATTTCATGTTGCTCGCTTCCGTAACGGAGTAGCTTTTGAAAGCGTGTTCTTGATGACAAAGTCAGTCTTTCTAGATTTGGGTGGGAGAGTTGCTTCTGTAAGCTGTGCCATGGATTGCGAATATCACCTTGCTTGTGCCTTTGTTGGTAGCGTTGCATTGCATGGTTACTGATGGCGATGGTGCCAAGTTTTGCAACCTTAAATGTCGGATAGGGTGAAGCATAAGGCGTAATAATGTCTTTTGTTTCTGGATGAGTGATATCAACAATCTCGTCAGAATAAAGTTTGATACTGGATAGACGGTTGGACAGAAACAGTGCGGCTGCTTTGAGATCTTCATTCTTGGCCGCTAAAATGGTTTCTTTGGTTAGGCTGAGTGCGAGACCTTTACCGCTGTTTGGTAAGCGCCCGAATACCTGTTTGTCGAGAATTAAGAACCTTGCCGCGGTTAACTCCGCGATAGCGCACCGGAACGCACTTTGAGCAATTTGAACCGTAACGATACCGTGGTTGTTCAACCCTGTGAACCACGCGATATTGACGCTTGCAGCATTGATTTTTTCAACCTGAACTTTCAATCTCATCACAGCATTTTCTCCTCACTTTACTACCAGCGTATCATCGATTTTGAAAATGCAAACTGTGGGTAGAAGCTTCATTTCACGGCATGAAGCTTCCTGATTGGATAGAGCTAAATGTGCAGTTTTTTTATCGCTCGCATCGTTTTTCTCACCTGACTAGACAGTTCTCTTATAGGCTTCACGCGCTGTTCCAATCGGTTGATCTGGTCTAGCAAATGAAGATAGAGAGGGATTTCCCAATCCATTGCATGTGAAAAACGACGTAACACCCCATTTGAAACTTCTTGGGTTTCAAGCTCAGGATACCAGCCTCCACGAGCGATCACGCGGTGCCATTTTATTTTAGGTAAGCGTTGTTCACTCGTAACAATGAACTCATAGCGAAATGGGTATTCGACGTTGTACTCTTTTGACAAGGCTTTCTTTAGTTTATCCATTTGTTTCTTCAGTTCTTTTGCTGCTGCCATCAAGTGCTTTGACTCTGTCGCAACGAAATCAGATAAACCATCGATTCTTTCTGGCAAAGGAACTGGCTCAGGCAGCTTCAACTTGAGATTACTTAACTCAATTTCCTTGCTTAGTTGTGCGATGCCGACGTTGGGCGTGGTTTTCTTAGTCATTACGCTTCTCCATTTTGGGATTTTTGAAAGTGTTCACGAAGCTTGTGAAGTCGTTTTGTACAGATTTGCGCTTTTTGTTTGATGGTGAGGATTTCATGCCGCACTTCGCGGATCAGTGCGAAGGCATCTTCTGTGTACTCAATAAGCTCGGATTCCCATTCCGAGTTTGCTTTTAGAAAGCGGCTAGGTGGGTAACGAAAGCCTTTGCCTTTGGCTAAATGCTTTGAGCGAACACGCTGTTCTTTGTTGTTTCGCTGTGCCATTTGGTTAGCACTGAGGTACCAGTTGTAGTACCAAGCCGCTTCAAAGCGATGATTGCGAACCCGAACACGGCAGCCGTAGCGGCCAGGTGAGGTGTTCTTATGGGCTCGATGGATTCGCCAAAACTGGTTAGCGTAGCAACTGGCTAAAAACTCAAGCAGATAGGGCTCCTGCATTGCAAAGTTCTCTATATCATTAAGGGCTTTTAGCGATTGTGATAGCGCGAGTTCAAAGCACTCTTGTTCACTTTCGGGGTGTCGCTGCTGGGAGCGTTGATGCCATTGATAGGCGGCGGAATGTTCATTTAATACAGTCATATTGGTTCCTTGTTTGTTTTGCTCAAGGTAGCGCAAACGTACTGTTACTTACGCATCTGTAATTGCCCTTTTGGGGTGCGTAAATTTCTTCGTGTCCCACTGCTGATTGGCAAGCATGGCAGCGATTCCTCTCCTGGGACCTATCCTTGTGCTTTCCAGATATCTATCCTTGTGGGACGTTGATACGGATTATTTTCGTTGCTTTATTGTTTTGGCGGGGATGTAGGGAGTTGTACTCCAATCATTGTGGGACCTGAGCGTCGATTATTTTTTTGATGGGATTGTGTTGGTAAATTTTTAGATTATTGTGGGATTTGGCCTGTTTGTAGTGCATGAGGGCTGATGTACTTTCACATGTGAAAGCCCATGGAGCAGCACGCGGTGGGTTGTGAGCAAGAGCGCTTTTGGGTTGCTTTTCGGTTGGTGGGTTTGATAATCGCGCGGGCAATTGAATCCTAAAGCCACCGAAATAATGCCTTGTGATGAACTATCCGGAATTTCCGGATAGTTCACTTTGTACAGGGAGGAAAACGATCGAACGTTTTATGCTAGAAAATAGTTGCCGCTCGTTTACCAACTTGGATCAGGCAGTTGTTCGGAATAACCGAACAACTCAATTTTCGTCCGCTTGGCCTTGAGCAATTATGTTCTCGTAGCTGCTGATCATGGCTTACTGCTGTTTGTTTTCCTCGGCTCGTTGAACGGCCTCATAAATTTCCAGCTTCAACGATATGGAGTACTCATCTTCATACAGAATAGAGCTAATGATTTTGTGAAGTAGCTTTTTATCAATAACGTTATCGGCGACCCAAACGGCGATGTTCTCCATTTCGAGAACGAAATGCTGCACGATGTAGTCAAATCCGTTGAGCTCTAAAAAATAGGCTCCGAGCGCCAGTGAAGAGCGTTTATTTCCATCTATAAATGCATGGTTTTTATTAATTGAGAATACTAAGTGAGTCAGTTTATCCTCAACTTCAGGATAATAATCATCATTCTGTATATGGTTCAATGGGCTTTCTAACAAACCAATATTCTCAGAACCATGACTTCCTCCAGTTGTTTCAATTATCCAATCGTGGGTTTTAACTGCGTACTCCACATCGAAATAAAAGTACCGTGGCTGAGCGTCGTTGATCATATCAGCGGTCCTTCAATCGTTTGAATACGGCCAATGTTTCAGGGTCGCTGAGCTGCTCTTCAAGAGACTTGCTTTTCTCGCCAAGGAAGCGTTCGAAGTCTGCCTCCGGTACGGATTTAATGTAAGCCTCCAGCTTTTCATGCAAAGCATCTCTAAAGCACAAATCTCGGCTGGCCATTTTGGTCCTAGCATCGGTTATCAGCGGTCTAAAGAGAGGATGCTGCTCAAAGCTGGCGAACAGCAGCTCTGCTTCTTTTTGCGTCAATGGGCGACCTAGGTTGATGCTCTGGCGCTCTAGCTCGTGAGCGATACCAGATTCAAAGCTGGCAATTAGTGTAAGCACTTCGGAGTACATGGTTTCACGGATCTTATCCTTTTCGGCCAGCTTGAGTATTTTCTTATACTCCGCTGCATTCTCATGGAAAATGCTTTGATAGATTAGGTTAGTAAAGCGGCCATACTTCCACTTATTGCCGTCTACGTACTTGTCCAAGGCGTCGGTAAACTGTTTGCGGTAGTTTTCCTCTTGGAACGCCGCCATCAAGTAATCTTGATCGCGCTGGTTGATGAACTTGGTATGGCCCCCTGCGCGTTCTGCGAGTACATCAATGACAATATCAAGTACACGAGAGCGCAGTTCTTTGGCGCGCTCACTGTCAGTGAGTAGCATGCCCAAGTTCAAAATGGCGCGAAAAGTAAAGATGCCTAACACCGTAGTTTTGGTACCCTCACTGATGAGGGTACCAACAGCTATCTCTTTGAACTTCTTTAGCTTAGTGCCTCTTAGTAGAGTATAACCATTCGCTTTTAGTTCATCCCCATGCGAAGACAAGTAACGCTCTACGGTGGCATCGCTGATATCGAACAGCTCTATCACCTGTTGTTTGGTAAATACTGTTTCACCGTCAAACTGCACGCCGCCTAATGCCAGATGCTGCTCTGCTTTTTGCAAGGCATAACGGTTATTAAGAATGTTTTGTCTGTCATGCAAAGACTCAGTGAGATCTTTAGCCATGTTGATTCTCCTGTTGTGCGGCATCTTGATTCGCTGCTTGCGAGGTGTTATCGGTCATATGTGCTACCTCTCTATCGTATTAAGCAGTATTGTTTTATGACTAACTGAGATCATGCTGGTTGTCCCTCTGTACTCTCACCAACACTTTTCATCAATGAAGTAAATTGGTCGCTATCTTGCTTGAGTCGTTCAATGATTTGTTTAGCGGTAGTTTGCATTTCTGGAACTTCAACAGGGGATGCGCCCCTCTCAAAGACTCCTGACAGGTGAGAATACTCATTGTTAATCCTGTCAGTTAAAACCGCCGGAATACTATCTTCACCAAAAAATGAACTTAGGGTCTCCGGCGTCATGCCTTGATCGGGATATCTGTAATAGAGATAAATCTCGAAAAACTTCCTCGCATTGTTGGCAAAATTATAAAAGGTTACGTAGTTGGTATCATCGATAGTATCAAGAGAGGCACATTTATGGATCTGATGAAACAGGTAGTTAAACTCAGTAACATATTCTTTTAAGTACGACGGCATTACCTGTAAGGTGGATTTTTTATCCTGTCTAACCACAACAAAGTAAGCTTTCTGACATTTCACCTTGTCGCCTTCAGCAGTAAGGTAATTGTCTTTAAGCCTCTTCAAATACTTTAAGAAATCAAGGTTGTGTGTTGAAACAAATAGCTGTGCAAATTTCCCCTTCTCGACCACTTCCGCATTCAACAAGCTATAAATAAAGAAAATATGGTTGCCATCGAGCGAGGAGATAGGATCATCAATCCAAATAATGGGTTTAGAGTCTTTGGTTGCGACATCATCCAACTTGGCCAAAAAATAGCAGAATGCCAGCAAGCTGCACTCACCTTCGCTTAGGTGATAAGCTTTCTTACCGTCACGGATCACTTCAAACCGAATACGTTTTGCCTCTTGCGTTGGTCCTTCATCCTTTTTAGCCTCCAACGTCAAAAACTGATGCCCGAAAAAATTATTCAGATATTCATTTACCTTTTTAGCCCCTTTTTCTTCATCATTCAGTTCACGTTTCTTAGCCGTAACTTGTGCTTGTTTTTTGGTAATATTTGCATTGATAGCCTCCTGCGCTTGCTGAGCCTCGTCTCTTTTTTGCTGTAAGGTTTCAATTGAATTGAGCTGTGTTTGGTAATCAATCGTAAGCAAATACTCAGCGACCTCTTTCAATCGCAAGTCGGCTTTAGCCTTGGTTTGTTCGTCGGCTAATGAGCTACTAAATAGCTCTGATTGAGCGCAAAGGTCACTATATTCCTGCCAGATTTGCGTGAGTTTCGCGGTGTCATCATCGACGTTCTCATAATCTTTAGCGTTTAAAATATCACCTTTTCGCGCCTTCAGTTGCTTGGCTAGATTACCTAAAGCAAGCTGATAGTCTTTGGTTGCAGCTTTTAATCTGCAATCCAATACGGTCAGTTGTGAGTAAAACTTGGAGTAAAAAACAGATTGATCAATGGTGAGTGCGGCATGAACTGTCTGGTTTTCGGTTTCAATCTTAGCAAGTAACGCATCAATCGACTTTTCCAATAGCTCAGATTCTTCATCAAAGTGCTTATCAAGCTCTGCCCATCGCTCTGACGAAATTTCATTGTCGCAAAATGCGCATTTTTCATACTTGTTTCGATGGTGGGTTCGACCTTCATTGACCCAGCGGTTAAGCACTGCATCCTTTACTAACGCCTGAATTTTGTCAGACTCACTGATGGGCTTGGTTACCAGCGTTTCAACTTGTTGTGCCAAGCTCAAAAAACTTAGCTTAGGCGGCGAAAAAGCCGGTATAGCAGGCAAAACTTTTTCATCAATCAGCTTTTCGTGCTCGCTCACTTGCTCTGATGTTAACTGCTGAAAATCAGGGCTACTTACAGTTTTAATATCAGCCTTTAATTTGGTAATGGTGTAGTTTTGATCACCAAAACGCTCAGGCTTGTATTTAATGCCGATGTCTTTATTGGTCGCTTTATCACCCAATTGTTTTTCTAGACTATCATTCGATAGTTTATGAGCGGTAAAAGCATTTCTGTACGCAACTGCGGCCTGATTTTTTTCGGCAAACAAACCGGTTTCTTGTCCTTCAATACTAGAACCGAGCTCTACCTCTAGAGCTTCAATCTCTTTTTCGATCTTATTATTGTCATCACCTAAAATAGCAAATGGCTCAATGCTGTCGTCAGGATTAGTGATAAAGCGTAGATTCTCTTTAATAAAATCTTCGTTAAATACGCGAATATTCTTATTACGGCTAGATAAGGTTTCGAGTGTTACATCTGAGTTGTCAGCAAATTTTAGCTGGAACGATGGCGATCCATATTTGTCAGATAAATAGCCAGTCTCTAGGGCACGCGCAATACGTGATAGTGTGGTTTTACCCGAGTAGTTGCGACCATAGATGATGTTGATATCAACAAAGTTCTGAACAGCACCACCTTTGTTTTTAACTTCACTATCCCAACTGAAGTCTTTGAAGACACCAAGCTTCTTAATGTGTTGTATTTTCTTAAGCATTATCGTTCTCCTTATTGTGCTAGGTGGCCCGTCTTTAATTAGGTGCTTGGTTGTTCTTTTGATGAGTTATTACGCTTCACTGCTAAAGATGGCTTGCCACCGACAAAACGCATTGCGGTGCCTGTCTGTCCACTGGGTGCAAATCACGTAGGTTTTTTCATCTCGCTGGGCCACTTTCGTGGTGGAGTAGCGGTTGCGCTCTTTGGCATCTTTGGCTGCACTACGAATGTCTTCTGGCCGTGGTGATTTAGCCAGTTTAAGCACCGGGAATGACAACCCAAAGGTGTTGCGACAATAGGTTAGCTGTGTGAGGTTTTCTATTTCACTCTGTGGCAGAGCGTGTGCAACCAAGTCTTGGATAGCTTCGGTTATCTCGGCATTGCTGATTTTGTTTTGTGCTTGGCTGTGTGAGGCCTCCTGCGCTTCTGCTTCATTTTCGAGGGCAACAGAAAACGGAAAGCCTTTGGCCTGAACGGACTTTGCTAGAAATACGTTGATGGCCTGCTCAATCGGTAAACCTAATTCAGCAAAGATACTCGTTGCTTTTTCAAGAAGTTGAGGGTCTATCTTGGTTGCTTTCATATGACTCACAAAACCTACAAATTGTAATTTTTGTATCTTAGCGGGTTTGGTGTGTAGTGGCGAGTGCTTGAGTCAAAAAAGCGAGAAGAAATGGGTGTAGTGATTGCTTTGGATGAGGGAGGTGTACCGTTTTCGTCAAATCGGTACAGTTTGGCAGCATTCTATTTAATAAAAAATATTTTATAACAGTGCCTTACATTGGTTTTTCGGTTGAGCTGTACCGTTTTAGGTGTACCGAATAAAAGCGGTACACTTAGTTGTTTTGTCCGTTCAAAGCTTCATGTTTTGCTACTTTCACATGTGAAAGAGAGTCTCTAGTAACTATGCACTATGCGTTAACCATGATGAATAGCTTAACGCATAGCGCTTTGTGGCTTGGTGAATAACAGTGAAGCAATGCCTACTCACGTTACCGCCTCATTATCTGCTTCTGTAACCCTAAACTACGAATTCGACAGGCATATTTTCACGCCAAACTGCCCAAAATGGGCCTGAGCACCGCGCGCCTTTGCGTTGCTCACCTTGCAAACTATTTCTTGATTATCCATTAGCTATCAGGAGTAGTTATGACCGAACAAAAACAATCAAATCAGCTATTAAGCTATCAAGAAGTTTGTCAGTTAACTCAGTTGTCTCAGGCAACCATTCGCCGTTATGTGAAAAATGGTTCTTTTCCTTCTCCAGTGAATTTATCGCCTGGTGCTCGAAGTGTGAGATTTCGTGTTGAAGACGTGCAGAAGTGGCTGCTGAGCCTATGATAGGGAGGTCATATGAAGTTTCGTCATCACCATGATCAACTACAGTATTTCTGCCGTGAGCGAGGCTGGCGTTCGTTAAGCTCTTCGGTCAAAGTTCTTGCTAGAACGCGTTCACCAGATCGGAAGTCAGGGTTCAGTGCTTGCATTGAAATCATCAATATGGACAGGCAGATGATCAGAATGATAGTGCCTGCCAGAAAGATTATGGGAGGGACCAACTATCAGTTAAGAGATGAATTGTTCGATACCGGTTTTTGGCTGGAGCCTGAGCAAACTGCATGGAGTATGGTCCAGCGCTATTTGCGGGAAGAGCTCAAAGCAGCAGAAACGGCCTTTTGTGTCACAAGAACAGGTTGGCATGACAAGGTGTTCGTCACTCCGGATAAAAGTTTCGGACGGTCAGATGAGTCCTACTACTTTTCTGGTGGTATGGCTGATTCACTCTGTTTGGCAGAAGGCAGCTTAGCGGAATGGCAAAGTGAAGTCGGTTCTTTGTTGGTCGGCAATCCTCTGCTCATATTTTCTGTTGGTGTTGCGTTGGCCGCGCCGCTTCTCAAGCCTGTTGGAATGGAAAGTGCGGCATTCCATATTATGGGGCCATCTTCGTCGGGTAAGTCTGTCACATCGTTTGTCGCTGCGTCTGTTTATGCTAATAAGTCTTATATCAAGTCTTGGAAAACAACCGCTAACGGTATTGAGGCGGTTGCATCAGAACATCACGACATGTTGCTTGTGTTAGATGAGCTAGGGTTGTGCTCTGCGGAAGAAGCCAGTTCTGCGGCTTATCAAATCGTAAACGGATGTGGGAAGCTGCGAGCCACGGAAACAGGCGGCCTGGCGAATATTGCCAATTGGCGGACGTTGACCTTGAGTAATGGAGAGATTGGCCTGACAGAGCTGATGGAGTCCTCTGGTTATCAAGTGAAAGCAGGTCAGCTGATTCGAGTCATCGAAATTCCTGCCGAAGAGCGCTTTGGCTGTTTTGCGGATCTACACCGCTTTTCCTCACCATCTCAGTTTGCTGAGCACTTAGAAAAGCAGACTCAAAAGTACTTTGGCACTTTGTTCACGGCTTGGATGACGCTTATTTCAGATAAGCCCGATCTGGAAGTCGTTTTACAGCGTGAAATCGAAACGCTGAGGCAGCATTGGTCTAAAAGCAATTATTCCGGCCAGGTTCATCGGGTCTTGAAGCGCTTTGTCCTGGTTGGTGTTGCGTTGTCTGTTGCGTCACGAAACCAGTTAGTGCCATGGCCTGAAGAAGAATCACTGTATTCTGTTTATAGCGTTTTTAGTCGTTGGTTAGCTCATCGAGGGCATCAGCACAATCAAGAAACGTATGAGGTTCTAAGTGCTTTGAAACAAGCCATTAGGCATTGGGAAAATAAGCTTCCTGAATTCTGCACAAGCAAACAGTCAAAGTTTGGTTACTGGCGGCAGGATGGTAATGACGTCCAGTGGCTTATCCACAAACAAGAGTTTGTTAAGCAGCTACGACTGCGGCGTCAATACAAGAGTCAATTGAGCCCTTTGATTCATAAAGGGTGGTTTGAAACCAATGAAGATCGTAGGGGAACACTTCGGATTATCGAAAAGAAGAACGGTACTGAGTTTGATCATCGTTTTTTCGCCTTCTGGCCGGAAAAGATCCTCTCTGAGTTGAAGGAGATGGGTATTGATGAATAGTGCATTTCCCGGTTTTCCCACTCTTCCCAGATACATTCCAATGGGTGAGGAGGTGATACGATGACAACCAACGAGCAAGTTCTTCTTCAATCCATTCTCGCCAAAATAGATCGTGTTGAGCGCGCTGTTCTGGAGCAGCGTTTGCAGCAACAAAAGGTGGAGCTCCTTGGAAAGGACATTCTAACGGTTGATGAATGTGCAGCCTTGCTGGGTTTATCAACCAACCAGCTTTATAAGCTGACCAGCTCTGCGGAAATACCATTTTTCAAAATTGGCAAACACCTTCGATTTGAGCGTCAAGCCATAATGAAATGGGTTGAGGAGCAGCGTGTTTCATCTCATTATGAGATCGAAAAAAGGGCAGCAAATTATGTCGCCACCGTTTCTCGTAAGTAATACTTTTATAGCAGCGGCCTTAGGCCGCTGAATCCTTTCCAGAAGAAGCAAAAATATCGGGGAATGTGAGCATGGCTTCCATCCTACGTTGTTCTATGATGTCAGCGTAGATCTCGGTTGTCTTGAGTTCGCTGTGGCCGAGCAGTTTCGATACTGCGTATATATCGATTCCTCGGCTAAGCTGAATTACAGCAAAAGTATGACGACCAGCATGGAACGTAACGTGCTTACTTATTCCAGCAGCCAGAGCCCATCTAAGCAGCTCTACATTTATATAAGAAGAGTATTTTAACCCCTTGAATACGCGCTCGTGAGAGGCTTTGGGGCTACCCAAAAGTGATTCTGCTGACTTTGGTATATCTAAATACTGAAGGCTCTTAGCATCGCCCTGAGAGAGTTTGGCTTGGTCGAAGATAATTCGTTTGTGATTATTGAATGTCTCTACTTCTGACCAAGTAAGTCGATGGATATCGCACCAACGCATCCCCGTTGCACATGAGAACAAAAACGCACGTTTAAGGACTGGGTAGCGACATTCTGTGTGAGCTAACGCGTTGACCTCATCCAGTGTTAAATAAACCCGCTTAGTCGTTTTCGCTTTGATACTGGTCACTTGTGAGAGCGGGTTATCGCGAATAATACCTTCTCGATGTGCTTCGTTGATCGCCGCTCGAACTTTATTGAAGTAGGAGCTTTGTGTGTTGCGAGATAACGGTGTATCACTTTTGGTTTTCGCTTCATTGGTTAGGTAATACTTAAACCCGTCTAACCAGTCTTTATCCAGCTCATCAAAACTAAGATCATGTTTCCCGCAGTAGAACAGCAGGTGCTTACGAGCTGAAAGCCAGATTGAATGGTTGGAGGTTGAGGTGGTTTGTTCTTTGATGTCAATTTGCCGTTGAAAGTAATCAATGAAGCTAGCTGAGCGCTTGGTTCGATCCTCAAAACCATGCTTCTGAGATTGCCACTCAACCAGTCGTTTACTCTTAATGGTTTCGGCGAGAAGCATATGCTCTTTGTTGTGTTGGCGCTGGGTGGGTGTTTTAGGTTTGTCGTGAACGTACAGGTCTAAAGTTTCGTAGCTGCGTTTACGTTTATTTTGGCGTCCACCTAGTGTGTTTGTGGCATAACCATGATCATAAACCAAACGTAGTGAGCGTGTGCCATCAGCTCTAAGTGTTCGTTTTTGAATGGAAATTTTCATTTTAGACTCCATTTGGGCCCCAATCAGTGCGAGTAGCATGTCATGGAGCCCAAATGGGGACTAGATTTGGCAATTAACGGCAACGGATGGAAACAAACGGCAAATGACGATCTAATAAAATCAGTGTGTTATCTACCGTTGCTTGCTGTTGTTTTCCGTTATTTGCCCACTTTACTTCCCGATACAGAATGAAGAGAAGATGCGCCCGAGTAGGTCGTCAGAGCTGAACTCCCCGGTTATCTCATTCAGATGCTGCTGAGTGATGCGCAGCTCTTCGGCAAGGATTTCACCTGCCATATAGCCTTCAAGCTGCTCTTGGCCGATTTGCAGATGCTGGGCTGCACGTTCTAGTGCGTCCAAGTGACGACGGCGCGCCATAAAGCCACCCTCAGTATTACCTGAGAAACCCATGCACTCTTTTAGGTGGTTACGCAGCGCATCGACACCCGCCCCGGTTTTTGCTGAAAGGCGAATCAGAGTAGGATCGTTCACATGACAGATCCCCATATCTTCACCTGTTTGATCTGCTTTGTTGCGGATCACCGTCATGCCAATGCTTTCTGGCAGGCGATCGACAAAATCGGGCCAAATTTCTTTTGGATCGGTGGCATCGGTCGTTGTGCCATCCACCATAAACAATACGCGGTCGGCTTGTGCGATTTCATCCCAAGCGCGTTCGATACCGATTTTTTCGACTTCATCAGAAGCGTCACGCAAGCCAGCAGTATCGATGATGTGCAAAGGCATACCGTCGATATGGATGTGCTCACGCAGCACGTCACGCGTGGTACCTGCTATGTCTGTTACGATTGCGGACTCTTTGCCCGACAGCGCGTTCAGTAGGCTTGATTTACCCGCATTTGGACGACCAGCAATCACGACTTTCATGCCTTCGCGCATGATCGCGCCTTGGTTCGCTTCTTTGCGTACCGCATCGAGGTTATCGATGATAGCTTGCAGATCTCCTGCAACTTTACCATCGGCAAGAAAATCGATTTCTTCTTCAGGGAAGTCGATGGCCGCTTCCACATAGATGCGAAGATGAATCAGTGATTCCACCAGCGTTTGAATGCGCTGCGAGAACTGGCCTTGTAGCGATTGTAGCGCCGATTTCGCCGCTTCTTCAGAGCTAGCATCAATCAGGTCGGCAATCGCTTCTGCCTGAGTCAAATCCATCTTGTCGTTCAAGAACGCACGTTCCGAGAACTCACCAGGACGGGCTGCTCGTACGCCAGCTATGCCCAGAATACGTTTAATCAGCATATCCATGACCACAGGGCCACCGTGACCTTGCAGTTCTAATACGTCTTCGCCCGTGAACGAGTGCGGGTTAGGGAAGTACAGTGCAATGCCTTGGTCGAGCACCGTGCCATCTTCGGCTTGAAACGGCAGGTATTCAGCGTAACGCGGTTTTAGAGTTTTCCCTGTGACTTCCAATGCCACTTGGTTGGCCTTAGGGCCTGAAACACGAATAATGCCGACACCACCACGACCGGGTGCAGTAGCTTGAGCGACAATCGTATCTGTAGTCATAATCTTGCCTTTTGAGCTGGGCTCGGTGGAGCCATCACTATTAATTAGCTGAATTGTAATCAGCCAAAAACAAAAAGGCGACCTTTTGGCCGCCTTTCTTATTCTTTTGTTAAAGGTTACTTAGTGTGTAAGCCTTTTTTCTCCAGCGCTTTGTAAATCAAGGTTTGCTGGATCAGAGTAACGATGTTCGACACCAACCAGTACAGAACTAGGCCTGATGGGAAGAACAAGAAGAAGAAGGTAAACATAACCGGCATGAAGGTCATGATCTTCTGCTGCATTGGATCCGTTACGGTTGTTGGGCTCATCTTCTGGATTAGGAACATTGAAGCACCCATCAGTAATGGCAGGATGTAGTAAGGGTCCTGCGCTGAAAGGTCATGAATCCAACCGAAGAATGGAGAGTGACGAAGCTCAACCGATTCCATTAGTGCCCAGTATAGAGCGATGAAGATAGGCATCTGTAGAACAAGAGGAAGACAGCCACCCAGTGGGTTTACTTTCTCTTTCTTGTACAGTTCCATCATCTCTTGGCTCATGCGTTGACGGTCGTCGCCAATACGCTCACGCATAGCTTGCAGCTTAGGCTGTAGCATGCGCATTTTCGCCATAGACGTGTATTGCGCTTTCGTTAGTGGGTACATTGCACCACGAACGATGAAGGTCAAACAGATGATTGCCACACCCCAGTTACCCACGAAGCTTTGGATGAAAGCAAGCAGTGAGTGAAGTGGTTTAGCGATGAACCATAGCCAGCCGTAGTCCACTACTAGGTCTAGGTTTGGTGCCACTGCTGCCATTTCTTGTTGTAGCTTAGGACCAACCCAAAGTGTTGCTTCAAACTTCGCTTGGTCACCCGTCGCGATCGTTTTGTTCGGCATACGTACGCCGATATCGCCTAGGTTGCCAATTACGCGAGTGTAAAGGTTAGTACCTGGTTCGTTACGAGGGATCCAAGCAGCTGCGAAGTAGTGTTGGATCATTGCTGCCCAACCTTGGCCATCTGCTAGGTTGATAGACAGGTTACGATCCTGCATATCTTCAAAGCTGTATTTTTTGTAACGAGTATCTTCAGTTGAGTAAGCACCGCCACGGTAGGTTGGCATTGTGATGCTACCACCAGCGTCCATTAGGTTTTGACGTAGGTGTGCGTACATACCGAAGGTTGCGTTGTTACCAGAGTTGTTCGCTACATCGTATTCAACGTTCAGCGCGTAGCTGCCGCGTTTTAATACGTAAGTTTTTGTGTATTCGATACCGTTTGCAGTAAATGTCATCGGAACGCGTAGTTCGTCTTGACCGTCAGCTAGAGTGAAGCTGTCTGCGCTCACATTGTAGTGAGGACGGTTAGAGCTGCTTAGATCGATACCTTGAGGACCAACAAGACCGCTTTGTGCGATGAATTGATGACCTTGTGTGTCTTTTAGCAGAACGAATGGGTCTGATGAATCAAGTTCAGCAGAGTATTGGTTTAGGTCGGCATGTACCACATCGCCACCAACGGTGTCGATCGACAGAGTTAAAACATCAGTCGTTACTGTGATAGTTTTTGCAGAAGCTTGCTGTTGACCAGGAACTGGGTCCAGCTCATCAGCAAAAGATGGTGCAGGTAGAGTGCTGCTTGATTGAGCCTGTTCAACCGCTTGAGGTGCTGGATTCTTTGCGACTTGCCATTGTTGAAATAGCAAGAAAGAAACCAGTGCCAGAGCGATGAGCAGGATATTACGTTGAGAATCCATCGTTAGTTATCTCTGTCTTGTTTTTGGACTGGTGGAACGGGGTCATACCCCCCTTCATTCAAAGGGTGGCATTTTAATAGACGTTTGCCTGATAACCAACATCCTTTTACAAAACCGTGAGCTCTCAAAGCTTCTAGCGCGTAAGTGGAACAAGTTGGTGTGAACCGGCAACGAGGACCAATCAGAGGGCTGATAAACCAGCGATAAAGATAAACGAGCCCAATGGCTATCCACGTGAAGGGCGAGACAGGCGTTGCCATAGCTTATCAAACAACTTAAAAATTTCCTCATTGCTTAAATCTTGCGCGCTTTTCTTCGCGATCACAACAAAATCTTTGTTTGGAAGCTGATGTTGAGAGTTACGAAAGCTTTCACGAGCCAAACGCTTAAAGCGGTTACGACCGACAGCAGTTTTGATTTGCTTTTTCGGAACAGCTAAACCTAATCGTGGATGAGAAAGTTTGTTATTGCGAGCAATGATGGTGAAATGAGGCGAGCCAGCTCGGTGAGCTTGCTGGAAGACGTTTTGATAATGCTCGGGAGTTAACAAGCGTAACTCCCGATTAAACGCGTACGTGTTCAAAATAAACTAGCGATTATTTTGATAGGCGCGCACGGCCTTTTGCACGACGTGCGTTGATAACTTTACGACCGTTCTTAGTTGCCATGCGAGCACGGAAGCCGTGAGTACGCTTGCGCTTTAGAACTGTAGGTTGAAAAGTGCGTTTCATGATAATTACCTTTACTGATCAGTAGTTTTAGGTTCTTGTTAAACCCGGCGTGGGCATCTGTTTTCTTTATAAAGAAGCTCTTTATATAGAGAAGAACAACCGACGCCTCTCAACAAAGAGGCGGAATTGTAATCACACTCACATAATGTGTCAATGACTCAATGAGTACGAAATTCCGGCCGGGCGATTATACGTAGTGTGAGTAAAATCTCAAGGATCAATCGATCCTGTTGCTTGATCGTTACTCTATTCCTACTTGGTTAAGGAATTTTTTCAAACGAGGATCTTGTGGATTATCGAAAATATCCTGTGGAGAACCTTGTTCGACGATGTTGCCTTCCGCCATAAAGATCACCCGATCGGCGACTTCTTTAGCAAATTGCATCTCGTGTGTTACCACCAGCATGGTTTGATGCTGATTGGCTAACTTCTTCATTAATGAGAGAACTTCACCGACCCATTCTGGATCCAGTGCTGAAGTTGGCTCATCAAAAAGTAACAGTTCAGGCTGTAACGCCATAGCGCGGCCGATGCCGACACGCTGCTGCTGGCCACCAGATAGAGCTGCCGGGTAGCTGTCGCCTTTCTCGCCAAGGCCAATATCATCCAGAATCTGCTGTGCACGAGTCAGAGCTTCCTGTTTCTTCCAGCCACGCACGGTAATCAAACCTTCGGCAATATTCTGGCGAGCCGTCATGTGCGCAAAAAGGGCATAGTTTTGGAAAACAAACCCAGTACGGCGACGCAGCGCCAAGACTTCGGCTTTCGTGTGCTTTTGTGTATCGACAGAGATGTCGTCGATAGTGATACGGCCTTCGTCGGCCTGCTCAAGGAAGTTAACGGTGCGCAACAGGGTCGACTTACCCGTACCGCTAGAGCCGATAATCACGATGATCTCACCCTGTTTGATATCGAGATCAATGCCTTTCAGGACTTCAGTATCGCCAAAGCGCTTGTGGATATTTTCTAATTTGATCATCGTACGTACGCCTTATTCAGTTTCGCTTCAGCCCAAATTTGTACTCGAGTCAGAATCACTACCACGCCCCAGTAAATCAGAGCGACGGCTAGGAAGGCTTCAAAGAAACGAAAGCTTGACGAGGCTTCCATCTGCGCTTTAGCCATGATTTCTGCCACGCCAAGCGTGAAGGCGAGGGAAGTCGACTTAATCATATCAATGAAGTAGTTCATCAATGAGGGCAGTGCTACTCGTGTTGCTTGTGGCAGAATCACGCGACGCATCGCTTGTGGCGTTGTCATGCCGACCGATAGGCTCGCTTCCATTTGGCTGCGATCAATACCGATGATTGCAGCACGAATACTCTCGGCCATATAAGCGGCAAAGTGCAACGTTAAACCAATCACTGCGGCAGAAAATGCATCGATGCCTACCATCACAGGGAAGATTTGTGGCAAGCCGTAATAAAGCAGGAAAAGTTGTACTAACAGTGGGGTACCACGGAAGAAGCTGATGTACAGTTGACTCAATTGGTCGAGAACTGGCAGCTTAAATACGCGAATGTTCGCCAAAATGACGGCTAAAATCAGTGAAAAGACCAAGCCCCATGTGGCCATTTCCATGGTTGTGCCAAGATATTTGAGCAATATCGGCAGCAGTTCCAACATGTAATTAAAATCAAATCCCATTACGGCTTACCTAAAGGCTAGAGAAAAGAAAAGGTGGAAAACAATGTTCCACCTTCACATGAGTTTATTTTAGGTCGAGAGTTGCGATTGTTCGCATTCTCGAAAGCAAAGTAGCATTACTTCGTGATGTCAGCACCAAACCACTTCACTGAAATCTTTTCTACTGTACCATCTGCACGCATCTCTGCTAGTGCTTTATTCACTTCCGCTTGTAGCTTCTGACCTTTTTCATTGTTGACGAAAGGCCATGCGTTTTGAATGGTTTCAAACGGTTCACCAGCCAGTTCCAGTGGCAGACCAGTTTTCTTGATCAGTTCTAGCGCAGACAAACGGTCCATCACGAAAGCGTCTGCACGGCCAAGCGCAACATCATGCTCGATACCAGTGTCGTAAGTTTTGATGTTGATTTTGCCATCTTTGTCGTATTGGCGTAGTAGCTGCTCAAAGTTAGAACCTAGGTTAACCGCAACGGTTTTGCCTGCTAGATCGTCTACACCTTTGATGCTGTCGTTGCCTTTACGTACCGTGATTTGCGCGCCGTCGATCACATAAGGGTCTGCAAACAGGTATTTCGCTTTGCGCTCATCTGTCATGGTGATTTGGTTTGAGATTGTATCGATGCGGCCAGTTTCTAAAAGACCAAACAAACCTGAGAAGTTCGACGTCACGTATTCGATCTTGTAGTCGTTACGCTTACCGATCTCATCCCACATATCCACCTCAAAGCCTTGTAGCTTGTCTTGCTTCACGAAAGTGAATGGGAAGTAACGGCCAGACATGCCCACCTTGACTTCAGTTGCGGCAGTGTCGACTGCCGCTTGAACTGTCGCGGCAGATAGTGCGATGGCTGCAACGGCAACCTTAACCCAGTTTTTCATAATACATCTCCATATTTTTATAGTTGGAAATACTACTGTTAGTTAGCTCAATTAAATAAATAACCAAGAGCAATAACCTAGACCAGAGAGTAATAAGTTCTCATTTGGTTTAGATAATAGACAATTTGGCAAGGAGGCGATGGAAAAACGATCGAATCAAAGCGAAAGGATCGAAAAAAGAGGCGCTGGAAAGAAAATAATACACAGAGTTATCACCAATCTGTCGATCTCGCTAAATTTGCCCAAATGTGGATCAATGTGTGGGCAAATTTGGGGCAAGGTGTGTTGATCTCACCAAGTTTGGCGAAATAATTGTGAATAACTTAGATCTTATTCACTTGATCGTCGATCAATTGCTGGCGATCTTGGTTATCAACAGGTAAAATTGCCAGTCTTTTCCGATAATTCAATTACTCAGTGGGGGCACCGTGTCATCTTCGCTTTGGCTGCAATGTTTGCAGCAGCTTCAAGAAGAGCTACCAGCTACAGAATTCAGTATGTGGGTTCGTCCGTTACAAGCGGAGCTCAATGACAATACTCTCACTCTATTCGCGCCAAACCGCTTTGTGTTGGATTGGGTGCGTGATAAGTATCTGAACAGCATTACTCGTTTACTGCAGGAATACTGTGGTAACGACATCCCGAATTTACGCTTTGAAGTGGGCAGTCGCCCAGTTTCTGCGCCTAAGCCAGCACCGACACGTACGCCGGCGGATGTGGCGGCGGAATCTTCAGCGCCTGCGCAGTTGCAAGCACGTAAACCTGTGCACAAAACATGGGATGACGACCCTCAAGCGATTGCAGCGATCAATCACCGCTCAAACATGAACCCAAAACATAAGTTCGACAACTTCGTAGAAGGTAAATCGAACCAACTGGGTTTGGCTGCGGCGCGTCAGGTATCGGATAACCCAGGAGCTGCCTACAACCCACTGTTCCTTTACGGTGGTACTGGTCTAGGTAAAACTCACTTGCTTCACGCTGTGGGTAACGCGATTGTGGATAACAACCCGAACGCGAAAGTGGTGTACATGCACTCTGAGCGTTTCGTGCAAGACATGGTAAAAGCACTGCAAAACAATGCGATTGAAGAGTTCAAGCGCTACTACCGCAGTGTGGATGCACTCCTTATCGATGACATCCAATTCTTTGCCAACAAAGAGCGCTCACAAGAAGAATTCTTCCATACCTTCAACGCATTGTTGGAAGGTAACCAACAGATCATCCTAACTTCTGACCGTTATCCAAAAGAGATCAGCGGGGTAGAGGATCGTCTGAAATCGCGCTTTGGTTGGGGTCTAACGGTTGCGATCGAGCCGCCTGAGCTAGAGACGCGTGTGGCGATCTTGATGAAGAAAGCTGAAGACCATCAAATTCATTTGGCTGACGAAGTTGCGTTCTTTATTGCAAAACGTCTGCGTTCCAACGTTCGTGAATTGGAAGGCGCGTTGAACCGAGTAATTGCCAACGCGAACTTTACTGGCCGCCCAATCACCATCGACTTCGTTCGCGAAGCGCTGCGCGATCTACTGGCGCTGCAAGAGAAGTTGGTGACAATTGACAACATTCAAAAGACGGTTGCTGAGTACTACAAAATCAAAGTGGCGGATCTGCTGTCTAAACGTCGTTCTCGCTCCGTTGCACGTCCTCGTCAATTGGCGATGGCACTGGCTAAAGAGCTAACTAACCACAGCTTGCCAGAAATCGGTGATGCGTTTGGTGGCCGAGACCATACGACCGTTTTGCATGCATGTCGCAAGATTGAGCAGCTGCGTGAAGAGAGCCACGATATTAAGGAAGATTACTCGAACTTGATTCGCACCCTGTCTTCTTAATCGGTTAGAATAACGGTATTCTAAGCAAATCAATTTTTGAGCTGACAGCGTAAAGAGCCAAGCATGAAATTTACTATTGAACGTAGTCATTTAATCAAACCGCTACAACAGGTTTCGGGCGCTTTGGGTGGCCGACCAACCCTGCCTATTTTGGGCAACCTACTGATTAAAGTAGAAGAGAACGTGCTATCAATGACCGCGACTGACTTAGAAGTGGAATTGGTGAGCAAAGTGACTCTAGAAGGGGATTTCGAAGCGGGTAGCATTACCGTTCCTTCGCGTAAGTTTCTCGATATTTGCCGTGGCTTGCCAGACGATGCGATCATCACTTTTGTGTTAGAAGGCGATCGCGTGCAAGTTCGTTCTGGTCGCAGCCGTTTCTCACTGGCAACGCTACCAGCGAATGACTTCCCGAACATTGAAGATTGGCAAAGTGAAGTTGAAGTATCACTGAGCCAAGCGGATCTGCGTACGCTTATCGACAAAACTCAGTTCTCGATGGCAAACCAAGACGTACGTTACTACCTCAACGGTATGTTGTTTGAAATCGATGGCACAACACTGCGTAGTGTGGCGACCGACGGTCACCGTATGGCAGTATCGCAAACTCAACTAGGTGCTGACTTCGCCCAAAAGCAAATCATCGTGCCACGCAAAGGTGTGCAGGAATTGGTTAAGCTGATGGATGCGCCAGAGCAACCTGTCGTTTTGCAAATTGGCAGCTCAAACGTGCGTGCAGAAGTGAACAACTTTATCTTCACATCTAAACTGGTTGATGGCCGTTTCCCTGACTATCGCCGCGTATTACCGCAACATACCAACAAAACACTGATCGCAAGTTGTGATGAATTGCGCCAAGCGTTCTCGCGTGCTGCGATTCTTTCTAACGAAAAGTTCCGTGGTGTGCGTGTTAACTTAGCGGGCAGCGAAATGCGCATTACGGCAAACAACCCAGAGCAGGAAGAAGCCGAAGAGATGCTGGATGTGACCTTTGAAGGTGACCCAATCGAAATCGGCTTCAACGTTAGCTACGTGTTGGATGTGCTGAACACGCTACGTTGCGAGAAGGTACAAGTGTCGATGTCGGATGCCAATGCCAGTGCATTGATTGAAAATGCCGACGATGACAGTGCCATGTACGTGGTGATGCCAATTCGTCTATAAGCCAACTGAATGCCTCTTTCTCGTCTCATCATTCAGCAGTTTCGCAACATTAAAGCCTGTGATATTCAGTTATCAGCAGGCTTTAACTTTCTTATTGGACCGAACGGTAGCGGCAAAACCAGTGTCCTAGAAGCGATTTATTTACTCGGGCATGGTCGCTCATTCAAAAGCTCTCTCACTGGTCGTGTGATTCAAAATGAGTGTGATGAACTGTTTGTTCATGGTCGTTTTTTGAACTCGGATCAATTTGAGCTACCTATCGGCATTAATAAGCGGCGCGATGGCTCGACAGAGGTTAAAATAGGCGGTCAATCTGGGCAAAAATTGGCGCAATTGGCGCAAGTGTTACCGCTGCAGTTGATACATCCAGAAGGGTTTGATTTACTGACGGATGGTCCAAAACATCGCCGTGCATTCATCGATTGGGGCGTGTTTCATACCGAGCCAGCATTTTATGATGCATGGGGTCGTTTTAAGCGTCTCAACAAACAGAGAAACGCGTTGTTGAAGACCGCGAGTAGCTATCGTGAGCTCAGTTATTGGGATCAAGAGATGGCGCGTTTGGCGGAAAACATCAGCCAGTGGCGGTCACTTTACATTGAACAGATGAAAACCGTCGCAGAAACGATCTGTCAGACATTTTTGCCAGAATTTGAGATCCAATTGAAGTATTATCGTGGTTGGGATAAAGACACTCCATACCAAGAAATACTAGAAAAGAATTTCGAGCGTGATCAGTCTTTGGGGTACACCTTTAGTGGCCCAAACAAAGCTGATTTGCGCATTAAAGTGAATGGAACGCCCGTTGAGGATGTTCTGTCACGCGGTCAGTTAAAGCTGATGGTGTGTGCATTGCGTGTGGCGCAAGGGCAACATCTTACAGCGATGACCGGTAAACAATGCATTTACCTAATTGACGACTTTGCGTCGGAATTAGATAGCCAACGTCGCAAGCGTCTTGCTGATTGCTTGAAAGAGACTGGCGCACAAGTATTTGTAAGCTCTATCACTGAAAACCAAATCGCCGACATGCTCGACGATAATGGTAAATTGTTTCATGTGGAACATGGCAGGATAGAGTCAAACTAGAAGAGAGAAACTCATGTCTGAAAATTACGATTCATCGAGTATTAAGGTACTGAAGGGTCTGGATGCGGTACGTAAGCGTCCAGGAATGTACATCGGCGATACGGACGACGGCACCGGCCTTCACCACATGGTTTTCGAGGTGGTGGATAACTCAATTGATGAAGCGTTGGCAGGTCACTGTAAAGACATCGTTGTGACAATTCATGAGGATAACTCGGTTTCCGTTAGCGATGATGGTCGTGGCATTCCAACAGAAATCCACTCAGAGGAAAATGTCTCTGCAGCAGAAGTAATCATGACGGTACTTCACGCTGGTGGTAAGTTCGACGATAATTCATACAAAGTATCGGGCGGTCTTCACGGCGTAGGTGTTTCGGTAGTAAACGCACTGTCTGAAAAAGTGGTACTAACCATCCATCGTGGCGGCCATATCCATACGCAAACTTACCGTCATGGTGAGCCTGAAGCGCCTCTAGCGGTTGTGGGTGATACGGATAAAACCGGTACACAAATTCGTTTCTGGCCAAGTGCAGAAACTTTCTCTAACACTGAATTCCATTACGACATCCTAGCAAAACGTCTGCGTGAGCTATCGTTCTTGAACTCAGGCGTTTCTATCAAGCTTATTGATGAGCGCGAAGCGGACAAGCAAGACCACTTCATGTATGAAGGTGGTATTCAAGCGTTCGTTCAGCACTTAAACACCAACAAAACACCAATCATCGAGAAAATCTTCCACTTCGACTTAGAACGTGAAGACGGCATTTCGGTAGAAGTGGCAATGCAGTGGAACGATGGTTTCCAAGAGAACATCTTCTGTTTCACCAACAACATTCCACAGCGCGATGGTGGTACTCACCTTGCTGGTTTCCGTGCGGCACTAACACGTACGCTAAACAGCTTTATGGATAAAGAAGGCTTCTCGAAGAAAGCGAAAACAGCAACGTCAGGCGACGATGCGCGTGAAGGTTTGACAGCCGTTGTTTCAGTAAAAGTGCCTGATCCAAAATTCTCGAGCCAAACCAAAGACAAACTGGTTTCTTCTGAAGTGAAATCAGCGGTTGAATCGGCGATGGGTGAGAAGCTATCTGAGTTCTTGGTCGAAAACCCAAGCGAAGCGAAGATGGTTTGTTCGAAAATCATCGATGCAGCACGTGCACGTGAAGCCGCACGTAAAGCGCGTGAAATGACTCGTCGTAAAGGCGCGCTAGACCTAGCAGGCCTACCAGGCAAACTTGCAGACTGTCAGGAAAAAGATCCGGCACTCTCTGAACTATACATTGTGGAGGGTGACTCTGCGGGTGGTTCAGCTAAGCAGGGTCGTAACCGTAAGAATCAGGCAATCTTACCGCTGAAAGGTAAGATCCTGAACGTAGAAAAAGCACGTTTCGACAAGATGTTGTCTTCGCAAGAAGTTGCAACGCTTATTACAGCACTTGGCTGTGGTATCGGTCGTGACGAGTACAACCCGGACAAACTGCGTTACCACAACATCATCATCATGACCGATGCTGACGTCGATGGTTCGCACATCCGTACGCTACTGTTGACTTTCTTCTACCGTCAAATGCCAGAGCTTATCGAGCGTGGTTACGTGTACATCGCTCAGCCACCACTATACAAAGTGAAGAAGGGCAAACAAGAGCAGTACATCAAAGATGAAGAAGCGATGAACCAATACCAAGTATCATTGGCATTGGACAACGCATCACTGCACGTAAACGCAGAAGCTCCAGCTCTAGCTGGCGAAGCGCTAGAAAAACTGGTTCAACAATACAATGCAGGTATCAAGCTTGCTGATCGTATGAGCCGTCGTTACCCTCGCGCCTTAGTGCATGAGCTTATCTACACATCTCGTCTAACGGCTGAGCAGTGTCATGATGCAGCAGCAGTAGAAGCTTGGACAAAACAACTTGTTGAGCAACTAAACGCGAAAGAAGTGGGTGCAAGCCAATACAGCTACGAAGTGGAGCTGCACGCAGAGCTTGGTTTGAGCCTGCCGAAGATCATCGTTCGTACACACGGTGTGACTCACGAGCACTCGCTAAGTGTTGATTTCCTAAACTCAAAAGAATACGGCAAGCTGGCGGACCTTTCTGAAGTCCTAGACGGTCTTCTAGAAGAGGGCGCGTACATCAAACGTGGTGAACGTACTCTGCCAGTATCAAGCTTTGCTGAAGCACTTGAGTGGTTGGTTAAAGAATCGATGCGTGGTCTAAGCCGTCAGCGCTACAAAGGTCTAGGTGAGATGAACCCAGATCAGCTTTGGGAAACCACAATGGACCCAGAGACGCGTCGCATGATGCAAGTAACGATTGAAGATGCGGTAGGCGCAGACCAATTGTTTACAACGCTAATGGGTGACCAAGTTGAACCTCGTCGTCACTTCATCGAAGAGAACGCACTGAAGGTTGCAAACCTAGACGTGTAACGACAAGCGTTTTTGGATAGAAAAAAGCAGCGAGCCATCGCTGCTTTTTTGTTTCTTGGTGGTATGAAAATCACCACTTTATGCCAAGACTTTGGCTTTTCTGCTACTAACTGCCAGAGGCTTGAGTAGCGGCACCATTTTGTTTCCCTTTTCTGTTTTTCTTGCCATTTTGTTCGCTTGAGTGCTTTTGCTTTCTTTTTTCGGCTCGCTATAGTGCTGTAGAGCTTTCCAATCATACGAGGTTAGAAAATATGGTGACGATTTTCCTGAACTAAGCCGGAGGTGACGCACTTCCGGTTCAATGCACTGCAATTATCTGTAAGACAAGGCATTAAGAAGGAAAATATCATGTTTGAACGCTGGTTCACTGCGTACTGCTTAGCGCTGCGAACTTGGTGGTTAACCAGTCGCTTTTTAACCTATCAATCACCACTAAGATTACTGTCGCTGTTTGAAGCCTACGAACAGCAAACCCAGTGTCGCAACTTAGCCCGAATTGCGATTGGCGACACCGTTCGCTTAGTGGATCTTGACCGCTCCTATCAATATCGTATGACGTTAGTTGATTCACGTAAGAGCCAACCTCTTGCGGGGATGCTAGCTGTTGACTCGTACTTAGGTTCCCGATTGTTGGGACGTTCTCAGGATGAGGTCTTAGAACTCGAGATATTCAACCAGCGCCGCTGCTTTGTGATTACCGAAATCATTCATCAATCACAGCCACCAACACCGCACCTGGTGTGTAGCTGTATGCTATGTCAGTAAAATAGAGGTGAAGTCATGAGTAAAAAAGACAAGAAGCAACCCCAGTTAAGCTTGAAAGAAAAACGTAAGTTGAAGCAAGAGAAAGCGGCCGAGCAAGGGATGGTGAAAGCGCGTAAATCATCTCGGAAATAAAAATTGTGGCTTATAAGCCCGCCGTAAGAGGTGGGCTTTGTATTGTTGTCGCGTAGGAAAAGCGAGCTTAATTTGAGGTCTTTGATAGGCGCGTTGAAATTTTTTTCATTTTGTCCCTTGAAAGCGATTTTTGATGACCTTATATCTAGTTGTGAAGAGGATGACTGGCTTGCTAGAGACTAGAAGACCAGCCCTCTGGAATCGCTAAAACGAGATCGCTCAAAAGAGGATATGGTGTTTTAGCACACAACTTAAACCTTTAGATTCAATATCATGTCTCCGAGCCAAACCAAGGCCTGTGGAATGATAAGAATCTCTTAGTTCGGCGTCGGTTTTTGCATAAACACGCCAGTAGGATGAAGTTCATCCGAACTAAGACTATTGCTTAATTAAGAGGATAGATTTATGCGTAACGTAGATTTCTCACCACTATACCGTAATGCAATTGGCTTTGATCGTCTGCTAAACCTGATGGAAGCGAATACAGCGAAAAATACTTCTGGCGGTTACCCTCCGTACAACATCGAGCAAAAAGATGAGCACAACTACCGTATTACTATGGCAGTTGCTGGTTTCTCTGAAGACCAACTCGATCTAACTCAAAATGAAAACATGTTGATCGTGAAGGGCGAGCGTAAAGCAGAAGAAGGCAAAAACTACGTGTACCAAGGCATTGCAGAGCGCGATTTTGAACGTAAGTTCCAACTAGCGGACTATGTAAAAGTGACTGGCGCTTCAATGGAAAACGGCCTATTACACATTGACTTGGTTCGTGAAATTCCAGAAGCAATGCAACCACGCAAAATTGCTATCGGTGGCAACAACCTGCTAGAAAGCAACTAATCAGCAAGTTATTTGCCCTATAGAGTGAGAAAGAGCGCCAGTTGGCGCTCTTTTTAATTTGTGTCTTTGATGCGGGAGTTTGCTTTACTGACCTTGTTGGTAAGCCTTTTCGACTTCTTCCGCGATAATCGCGATACCTTTCTGCATCATCTCATCGTCTTGAACGTAGTTCATGCGCAAGCACTGATGAGCATGGTCCCACTCGTCTTTCTGACCAATAAAGAAGTACTCACCCGGAACAATCAATACACCACGCGCTTTCAAGCGTTGGTACAACTCTATTGTCGTAATTGGCAGCTCATCAAACCATAACCACAAGAAGATCGCCCCTTCAGGTTTGTGGATACGGAATCTCTCATCGGTAATCGCCTGTTGTAGCAGTTCTACCGCGCGTTGTGATTTCTGCTTGTAGAACGGCTTAATCACCTCTGAACTCAGTTTGAGTAGATCGCCTTTAGCGATGATGTGGTTTGCCAATGCTGGGCCAACACTGCCTGGCGCTAAGCTGATGATGCCATTCATATTGGTGAGTGCTTGGGTGATTTCTTCACTCGCAATCACAATCCCACATCGCACACCCGGCAAGCCAAGTTTAGATAAGCTCATGCACAGGATGGTGTTTTCATTCCAGAACGGTTCGACATCTTCAAAAATGATGTTCGGGAACGGCAAGCCGTACGCATTGTCGATGATCAGTGGGATGTTGTTCTCGCGCGCCAATTTGTCCAGTTTACGCACTTCTTCGTCAGTCAGTACGTTACCTGTTGGGTTGGTTGGGCGAGATGCACAAATTGCTGCGACGGAGTCATCGACGGTGAGCTTTTCAAAATCAACGTGATATTTGAATAGGCCGTTGTCGAGTAGCTCGATTTCTGGATGGTACGAAACAAAAATGTCTTCATCGATACCTGCATCACCGTAGCCAATGTATTCCGGTGCGATAGGCAACAGGACTTTTTTGTGCGAACCATCTGGCTGCTGACCAGCAAACAAATTAAATAGGTAGAAGAATCCGCTTTGGCTGCCATTCGTCAGGCTAATATTCTTCTCACTGATGTCCCAGCCGTATGTTTCACGAAACAGCTGTGCGAGCGCTTTGACGAACACGTCTTTACCCTGAGGGCCATCATAATTAGTGAGCGCGGCGACGAGTTCGCCACTGGCGAGCATTTCTTCACTGGCTTGGTGAAAGTAATCGAGCATGGCAGGAATGGCGGCCGGGTTACCCCCACCGAGCATGATGGCACCTGGCGTGCGTAGGCCATCATTCAAATCGTCCATTAACTGCGTAATACCTGAATACTGATTAAATTTTTCACCAAACTTTGAGAACTGCATGCTTACATATACCTAATTCATTGTGATTGCTTTATGTGTCTTGATTGCTGACGAAACATCAGCTTATAGAGTAATACTTGACCTTACCCTAATGTTATTACGACGCAAAGTGTGAATTTACTCGAAGAAGAAAAAAGTCTGTCATCAGACCAGATGGAGAGGATTTGGAATTAAAAAAGGGAAGCGAAATGCTTCCCTTGCTGGTGGAGTGAGTCGGTTATTCGCCAGTGTAAACAATCAGTACTTTGTCGTCTTGGTATTGGCGTTCGAAAGCGTAGTAGCCTTCTTGATTACGAGTGATGTGCTTACCTTGAGCAACCGCTGGGTGGCGTTGACGGAATTCGCCCAATTTCTGCCAATGTTGTAGTAAGTCTTCACGCTCGCCATGAATCTTGTCCCATGGCATGTCGGAACGTGTACCTTGGGTCGGATCGGATCCTGTCACGCCAAAGTCACGGGCAATCTCATCGCCGTAGTAGATTTGTACTGCACCCGGTGCCAGCATTAACGCATTGGCGGCGCGAGCTTGGTCACCAAAGCTGCGGCTGCGTGCTGACCAAAACAGTTGAGTATCGTGCGAAGACAGGTAACTCAACACGTTGAACTCAGGATCTGAGTTAATACGCTCTGCATAGCGGCGGTAATCATTATCAAGTTGAGCGAAACACTTTAGCGCTTTTGGTGCCACGTCAGATTGGAACTCGAAGTTGATGATCGAATCGAAGCCGTTATCGAAATACGGGCTCTTCACCACGCTGTGTGCCCACACTTCGCCGGTCATCCAAAATGGCAGATCGTCTAGTGCTTTGTCGGGGTGGTTTTGTTTCCATTCGGCGAGGGCTTGAGTGGTACTTGCTTTGAGCTCTGCCCACGCTTCCATCTCAACGTGTTTGGCGGTATCGACGCGGAAGCCATCAATGCCGTAATCACGTACCCAATCCGATAGCCATGTGATCAGATGTTCTCGTGGGGTTTTCAATTCATCTTGCGCATTGGTGTCTTTATTGCGGAAGAAGTTTGGTAGTCCGGTTTTCTGCGTCGATTCGGTTTTTAGATCCGGTAGGTAGTTCAAAGACATGGTGATGTCGTTGTATCCCGGCGCATCGTAATCGCCAATGTCGGTGCGAATCCAATCTTTGCCCCACCATTTTTCCCACGCTTCACTATCACCGTATTTGATGTAGTCGTTGAAGCTGTGCCAGCTTTGTCCAGATTTTGGCTGCCAGTCGGTCCATTTTTCACCAAGTACTTGTTTGGCTTCTTGGTCATCAAGGTAAAGTTGACCAAAGCCGAATTCCTGCATGTCGGCTAATGTGGCGTAGCCAGTATGGTTCATGACCACGTCCCAAATCACGCGGATGCCTTTCTTGTGCGCGGTATCGATGAAGGTTCTCAGCTCATCTTTGGTACCCATGTTGGCATCAAGCTTGGTCCAATCTTGGTGGTAGTAGCCGTGATAGCCGTAGTGTTTAAAGTCGCCTTTATCGCCGCCGCCAACCCAGCCGTGGATTTGTTCTAGTGGTGAGGTTATCCAGATGGCATTCACACCGAGGGATTCGATGTAATCGAGTTTTTCCGTCAGACCCGCTAAGTCACCACCGTGGAAGGTACCAATCTCGTATTTGCCGTCTTTGCTGCGACCGTAGCTGTTGTCATTGTCTGGGTTACCATTGTAGAAGCGGTCGGTCATGACAAAATACACCGTCGCGTTGTCCCAGCTGAACGGTTTATCGGCTTGCTGTTCAACCTCTTCTAACAGCAATAGACCTTGGCTCATCGGGCCTGGTTGCATGGTGACGCTGCCATTGGCGACGGTGGCTTCTTGCCCGGTTAAGGCGTCACGAACAACAGTGCCATCAGTAAAGGTTTGGGCTACGTTGATGGTTTTAGCTGTGTCGGTTGCAACAGGGCAAGAATAGGTGATGTCCTGACTCTGTTTTGGTTTGATTTTAACGGTTAGCTCATTGGTGTCTGGATTGAGCGTGAAGAGGTAGGTATTGGCTTTGAAAATGCGCAGCTGCATAGATGTGTCGGTTGCGCAGTTATCCATTTTTAATGGTGTATTGAATTTGATGCGGTTTTCTTCCGCTAGCGCAAAGCTGTTGCCACAGGTTTGTTTGCTGTCGGCAATGGTAAAGGTGTAGTTGCCTTTTTCTAGTTTTTGCTCTGCGACGAGTAAACCGTCTGAGTTTGGTTCGAAGACGGCAGTATCGTCTCCAACGCTTAATACGATGGCATTTTCTGGAATTTGGCTGCAGGCGCTCAGTAGGCCGATAGAGAGTGCGAGAATTGTTTTTTTCATTGTGTCCTTCCCCCCGAGTAAACAACCCAGTTATAGCAAAACTGTGCCTCTACAATCCGAGCTCTGCACCAACAAGTTCAACGCGTCTCACCCTACAAATTTTTGCCTTGTTCACAAAATGAATAATAAGAACCGGTAATCTCCGTTTGAAGGCAACAAAAAAGGGAAGCTGACGCTTCCCTTTTACTTATCTCTTAATCACTTCGAAGAGTAATGAATTACTTTTGAAGCAAAGAAATGTCTGCGATCTGTAGGAACAGGTTACGCAGGTTGTTTAGCAGTGTCAGACGGTTCTTCTTAAGTGCTTCGTCGTCTGCCATGACCATTACGTTATCGAAGAACGCATCAACTGGTTCACGTAGGTCAGCTAGCTTGCTCAGTGCTTCTTGGTAGTTACCGGTTGCAAATGCTGGCTCTAGCGCTTCTGTCATTACTTCAACGCTTTCAGCCAGTGCTTTCTCTGCGTCTTCTTGTAGCAATGCTAGGTCAATCTCTTCTGCAAGTTCGCCGTCGAACTTCGCTAGGATGTTACCTACACGCTTGTTCGCGGCTGCTAGAGACTCTGCCGCTTCCAGCTCACGGAAGTGAGATACCGCTTTTACGCGTTGGTCGAAGTCTGCTGGTTTGGTTGGACGACGAGCCAATACTGCTTGGATGATGTCGACACTGAAACCTTCGTCTTGGTACCAAGCACGGAAACGGCCAAGCATGAAATCAATCACGTCTTGCTCAACATTCTCGTTAGTGAGTTTGTTACCAAACTGAACTTTCGCTTCACGGATCAGGTCGACAAGGTCTAGGTTGTAACCATTCTCAACGATGATACGCAGTACACCCAGTGATGCGCGACGCAGTGCGAATGGGTCGCTGCCTTTCGGTGCCTGGCCAATACCGAAGATACCCACGATAGTGTCTAGCTTATCTGCCATTGCGACTGCTGAAGAAATCGCTGTGCTTGGTAGTTGGTCACCAGCAAAACGAGGCATGTACTGCTCGTAAAGTGCGAGGGCAACTTGCTCATCTTCGCCGTCGTGCGTTGCGTAGTGCATACCCATGACACCTTGAGTATCGGTAAATTCGAATACCATCGAGGTCATTAGGTCACATTTCGCCAATAGGCCAGCGCGCGTCGCTTTTTCTACATCAGCATCAATCTGTTTTGCAATGTAGCCAGCTAGTGCAGTGATGCGATCGGTTTTATCTTTGATCGTGCCCAGTTGTTTTTGGAAGATTGCTTGTTCTAGTTCAGGTAGACGGTCGATAAGCGGACGCTTACGGTCTGTGTTGAAGAAGAACTCTGCGTCAGCAAGACGAGGACGAACCACTTTCTCGTTACCTTCGATTACGTAACGAGGCTCTTTTGATTCGATGTTCGATACGAAGATGAAGTTCGGTAGTAGCTTTTTGTTTTCGTCGCCGTTCTCATGTGAATAGACGGGGAAGTACTTTTGGTCACCTTTCATGGTGTAAACCAACGCTTCAGAAGGTACTTTTAGGAACTCTTCTTCGAACTTCGCGGTTAGTACCACTGGCCATTCAACCAGAGACGTAACTTCTTCTACTAGGTCATCTTCTAGGTCAGCGATACCGCCAACCGCTGCAGCTGCTTTTTGTGCGTCAGCTAGGATGATGGCTTTACGCGCTTCGTAATCTGCCATGACTTTACCGCGCTCTTCTAGGATTGCAGGGTATTGCTCAGCAGAATCGATAGTGAACTCTTTTTCACCCATGAAGCGGTGGCCACGGATAGTGCGGCTTGACGCTACGCCTAGGATCTCGCCTTCGATTAGGTCGCTGCCCATTAGCATGGTTAGCGTCTTAACTGGACGGATAAATTGAGTGGTTTTGTTACCCCAACGCATTGGTTTTGCGATAGGTAGGTTTGCTAGTGCTTTTGCTGCTAGCTCAACCACGATCTCAGAAGCAGGCTGACCTTTCACTTCTTGCTTGAACAGTAGCCATTCGCCTTTGTCAGTTACCATGCGCTCTGCTTGGTCAACCGAGATACCACAACCGCGCGCCCAGCCTTGAGCCGCTTTGGTTGGGTTACCTTCAGCGTCGAATGCTGCAGAAACCGCAGGACCACGTTTTTCAACGACTTTGTCTGATTGGCTTTCTGCCAATGCCGCTACTTTCAGTGCAAGACGACGAGGTGCCGCGAACCATTTTACGCCTTCGTGAGCAAGCTCAGCGTTTTTTAGTTCTGCTTCGAAGTTTGCTGCGAATGCTTCAGCTAGGGTGCGAAGTTGCGTTGGTGGTAGCTCTTCTGTACCTAGTTCGATTAGAAATTCTTTTGCCATGTTACTCTACCCCTTACGCTTGTTCTTTCTTACACATTGGGAAGCCAAGAGCTTCACGCGATGCGTAGTATGCTTCTGCTACTGCTTTAGTCAGATTGCGGATGCGCAGGATGTAACGTTGACGCTCTGTAACAGAGATGGCTTTACGTGCGTCTAACAAGTTGAACGCGTGTGCCGCTTTCAAGATGCGCTCGTAAGCTGGTAGAGGTAGCGGTTTCTCTAGCTCTAGTAGTTCTTTCGATTCTTTTTCACACTGGTCGAAGAAGCTGAATAGGAAATCAACGTCTGCGTGTTCGAAGTTGTAAGTTGATTGCTCAACTTCGTTTTGGTGGAAAATGTCACCGTAAGTTACCTTGCTGCCGTCTGGCGCGATGTTCCAAGTTAGGTCGTAAACCGAGTCTACTTCTTGGATGTACATTGCTAGACGTTCGATACCGTAAGTGATCTCACCCGTTACCGGTTTACACTCAAGGCCGCCAACTTGTTGGAAGTAAGTAAACTGAGTCACTTCCATGCCGTTTAGCCAAACTTCCCAGCCTAGACCCCATGCGCCTAGTGTTGGGTTTTCCCAGTTGTCTTCTACGAAACGGATGTCGTGCACAAGTGGGTCAATACCAAGAACTTCAAGGGAGCCAAGGTACAACTCTTGAATATTGTCAGGCGATGGTTTTAGCGCTACTTGGAATTGGTAGTAGTGCTGAAGACGGTTAGGGTTTTCACCGTAACGGCCATCAGTAGGACGACGTGAAGGTTGTACGTAAGCTGTCGACATTGGCTCTGGGCCAAGCGCTCGTAGACAGGTCATTGGGTGAGAGGTACCCGCACCCACTTCCATATCTAGCGGTTGAACAATGGTACAACCATTTTGAGCCCAATAATCCTGCAGCGCGAGGATCATTCCCTGGAAGGTTTTGATATCGTATTTTTGCATAAGTCAGGTTCGCGCGATTCTCTAGTTACTCATTAATTCGTCTCGTATGCCGAGTTTTTCAACTCAAACAAGGGCGATAAAGAGTAATTACGGTTGAATAAAATAACAATCAAGTATAACCAGATATTGAGCATGGGAGTAGAGCTAATCTTGATTAATTCGTGGGCAATTTTCTCCTTTAATGAATTTTTACCGCGTTATCTGCTGTATTTTTCCTAAAAGGGAGTTTTCACCTGCTTTGACTCTTGTGATGCGCAACAAAGGTGGCTAGAATTGCGCCTGTCTTTGGGGAGTAGCTTACCTGATGAAGTCTCTGTTTCATCCGGTTCGTTCGTCAACATAATTGGTGCAAAATCACCATGGCGTTCGAGACTTGAAGCCTTTCAAGTTTAGCAAGACCTTAGACAAATCATCACGAACCGGGGTGGGGCGTGAGGTTTGTCTATGGTTAAAATAATTATCCCGCCCCAATGAGCATGTCGTGAGCGTTTTAGCTATTTCAATTACTACTGTAGCGTTAGCAGAAATTGGCGATAAGACCCAATTGCTATCCCTATTACTTGCCAGTCGTTACCGCAAACCCATTCCAATTATTGCAGCCATCTTTTTAGCCACCATTGCCAACCACGCTTTAGCTGCATGGTTAGGTGTGGTAGTGGCCGACTATCTATCTCCTGATGTTTTAAAATGGGTGCTGGTGGTCAGTTTTGTTGCCATGGCAGCTTGGGTTCTGATCCCAGACAAACTGGATGACGACGAAGAGATCTCGAATCGTGGACCATTCATTGCCAGCTTTATTGCCTTCTTTGTTGCTGAAATCGGTGATAAAACTCAGATTGCGACTTCCATTCTAGGCGCGCAATACGCGGATGCGCTGAGTTGGGTCATACTTGGCACTACCATTGGTATGCTGTTGGCCAACGTGCCAGTGGTGTTGATTGGTAAGCTTTCAGCAGACAAGATGCCATTGGGTTTGATCCGTAAAGTAACCGCTATTTTGTTCGTGTTGTTGGCTATTGGTGCGGCCTTATTTTAATGGTTTGAAGCGGATAACGTAGCCTGAAAAGGAAAAATGTTATCTGCGAACAATCGTTAAAATGGTGCGAATTATCAATAACTAGCGAATTAGTGGCGCAGCTCAAACTCTGACTTAAAATCGCTCCGTAGCGTGACGGATGACATATTAGTGTCATACTTGTCATGGTAGTTTAATGGTGTGAATGATAGCGAGAGGGCAAGTTTATGCTTACACGTTACATGGGGATGACCCCAAAGAGTCAGAGTTATTTATTCACCTTTGGTTTGGCGCTGTGCTTGTTAGCGATGGTACTGACTGATATGTGGTTGCCGATTGTGGCAGGGACGTTCATTCTTACTGGCTTGACGGTTGAAGCGTGGATTCGGGTGGCGCACATTATTCCAATGCATGAAGAAATACGTGCGATGCAGAAACAACTTAACAAACTCCAATCTGAAGTTCGCACACTAGAATATGACGAATAAACAAACGGCAGCCCACTGGGCTGCCGTTTTTGATCTCACTGAGATTATTCCAAACCTTTCTTAATCAGGTATTGATAAGGCAGCTGCTCTGTTTGTGCTGCAATCAACTGGTGATCCATAAAGCGGCAGAAACTCGGAATATCTCGAGTTGTCGATGGGTCGTCCGCTTTTACTAGCAAAACCTCACCATCTTGCATGTTGCGAATTGTCTTCCTGACCATCATCACTGGCTCTGGGCAGCGCAGTCCTTCCGCCTCTAACGTCTTTGTTGCCAGTTCAGGATTAAAGCTCATAGTGTGATTCTCGTAACTAACTTAGCGGTGAATTTTACGTTCGTTGAAAAAATATTCAATAACCACTTGGCAAACGGATTTTTTTGTTTTACCTTAAATTAACAATTTGGTAACAACTGGCGAGGGGAGGCGATGTTAACAGCGTTAGACAGACTCACGATTTACTCAGTGCTGTGTTTTATCTCGTTCTGTGCATTGGTACTTAGAACGCCAGCTGAAACCTCATTGATGCCCTTAGCAGGCATGAGTGCAACCATTATTGGGATTTGGATTGAGATGCACAAATGGTCAGGTGCATCAGAGCAAGAGAATTAGCGCCTCTTGCCTCAATCAAACATGATCAATACCGCTCACCTATTTTTATCAACACTTCATTCCGACACTATCCCCATTTTTCTTGGGCTTCCCCGCTGAAAGGCGGGATTTTTTTTGCCTGAAGAGTACAATTTGATAAAACCCTCGCATTGTAAGTGGCAAATCGTGGAACTAGAAGACATCTATCGCCGAGATCTGAATTTATTAGTCGCGTTGCGTGTACTGATTGAAGAAAGCAGCGTCAGTAAGGCGGCAACTCGCCTTAATTTAAGCCAATCGGCGATGAGTCGTGTGTTAGGGCGATTACGCGATCTGCTTGGCGATCCGCTGTTTACGCGCCAAGGTCAGCACTTGATCCCAACCCAAAAAGCGCTAGAAATTGATCGCTCTTTAGGTGAACCGTTGGAATCGCTGCGCCAATTGTTGTCGCCCGTCGAGTTCGATCCTCAGCAGTGCGATCAGACGTTCACTATCGCGACCACGGACTACGCTATGCAAACCATTCTGCCGTTTGCTTTACCGCGCATTTATCAAGAAGCGCCGAATGTGTCGTTTAACTTTTTGCCTTTGCAGCATGACCGTTTATCCGATCAGTTGACTTATGAAGGGGCAGATCTCGCCATTTGTCGCCCAACAGGCCCCGTAGAGCCGCTGCGTAGCGAGATTCTTGGTCGCGTTGGCGTGTTGTGTTTACTGTCCAAACAGCATCCTTTGGCGAATCAAGAGATGAGTTTGGACGACTATTTGAGCCACCCTCACGCGATGATTGCCATCAGTGACGGAGTGAAAGCGTTGATTGAGCAAGCTCTGATCGACAAGCCGCAACGCAAAATGGTGCTGCGTGCGTACCATTTAGAAGCTGCGCTGGCGATTGTGGATACACTACCTATCATCATTACCGTTCCGGCAGATTTGGCGTATCTGGTTGCTGAGCGTTATGACCTAGTCGTAAAACCGTTGCCATTCCAATTTACGCCTTTTGATTATTCGATGATTTGGCATGCGCGCTGTGAGCATTCTCCTGCTCAAGAATGGCTGCGCTCCGTTGTGCGTGAAGAGTGCAGCAGGCTGATTGCAAAGCGAATCGAAGACATGGGATTGAACTGATAACAAAAGAGCCAGCAACGCTGGCTCTATTTACGTGAAGTGCTGATTTGTAGCTTGATAACGTAGCTTTATAGCTACAGCTTGATGACTACGCGACCCGTTACTTGGCCGTTGGTAATATCTTCGGCGTATTTTGGCGCTTCAGCGAGCTCTACTTCAGTACACGCTTGCTCGAAGTAGCTGTCTGGTAGTAGCTCAACCAGTTTTTCCCACGCTGCGATACGTTTTTCGGTTGGACACATCACGGAATCCACACCTTGCAGACGCACATTACGTAGGATGAACGGCATTACTGTGGTTGGCAGGTCAAAACCGCCAGCAAGACCACACGCCGCGACGGCGCTGTTGTAATCCATTTGCGCCAATACTTTCGCTAGCACTTTGCTGCCAACGGTGTCGACTGCGCCAGCCCAAATTTGTTTTTCTAGTGGGCGTGCAGGCTCTTCAAATTCAACACGGTCGATGATGCGACTTGCGCCCAGTTTTTCTAAAAGCGGACCGTTTTGTTCAACACGACCAGTAACGGCTGCCACTTTGTAGCCCAGTTGAGCCAGAAGCGTCACCGCCACCGAACCTACGCCGCCACTGGCGCCAGTGACAAGGATTTCGCCAGCTTCTGGTTTGATGTCAGCATCCAGCAGAGCTTGAACACACAGCATTGCGGTAAAGCCAGCTGTACCGACCATCATGGCTTTTTTGCTGTCTAAGCCTTTTGGTAGTGGAACCAACCAATCCGCCTTTAGACGTGCACGTTGCGCCATACCGCCCCAGTGGTTTTCGCCGACACCCCAGCCAGTAAGGACTACTTTATCGCCTGCTTGGTAGCGTGCATCATCAGAGCTTACGACCGTACCTGCTAGATCAATGCCTGGTACCATTGGGAAGTTGCGGATGATTTTACCTTTCCCTGTGATCGCAAGGCCATCCTTGTAGTTTAACGATGAGTAATCAACGTCAATCAATACGTCGCCTTCCGGCAGTTGTGTTTCATCGATTTGTTCGATGTTTGCGATAGTACGTTTGTCTTCTTGGTTTAGAACTAGAGCATTAAACATAAGGTTCTCCGAGTGTGCGATAGCGCGGCTGGAATGCCACGAGCAGCAAGCCATTAACTGCCTGTAAGTGTATGCCTTCTTTATTTATGAATAAAATGAAACTTCATCATCTAATTTATGTGTTTTGTGCATAAATTATAGGGTGCCTAATAAAAGAAAAGGCGACATAAGATGCCGCCTTAAGTGTAATACCAAATTTTGCTGGTATTGGTTGATTACCTAACTGGTGATGTTAAGGGCTACGGGCGCTCAAAGACTGTCGCGATACCCTGACCAAGACCGATACACATGGTCGCAAGGCCGTATTTGGCGTCCTTGGCTTCCATTAGGTTGATAAGCGTTGTCGAGATACGTGCGCCAGAACAACCCAATGGGTGACCTAGAGCAATCGCGCCGCCATTCAGGTTCACTTTTTCGTCCATCACCTCAAGCAGACCTAGGTCTTTCGCACATGGCAGAGATTGCGCTGCAAACGCTTCGTTTAGCTCGACAACGTCCATATCTTCAATTGCAAGACCTGCACGTTTCAGCGCTTTTTGCGTTGCAGGTACAGGGCCGTAACCCATGATGGATGGATCGCAACCTGCGATCGCCATGCCTTTGATTCGTGCGCGAATCTTCAAACCAAGTTCATTGGCTTTCTCTTCGCTCATGATCAGCATTGCGGATGCACCATCAGATAGAGCGGAAGACGTGCCGGCTGTTACCGTACCGTTCGCTGGGTCGAATACCGGGCGCAGTTGAGACAGACCTTCAACGGTGGTCTCTGGACGAATCACTTCATCGTAATCTAACTGGAACAATGTACCGTCTGCTGCGTGGCCTTCGGTTGGTAGGATTTCGTTTTTAAAGCGACCTTCCAATGTTGCTGCGTGAGCACGAGCGTGAGAGCGCGCCGCAAACTCATCTTGTTGCTCACGGCTGATACCATGAAGCTTACCAAGCATTTCAGCGGTTAAACCCATCATACCAGCGGCTTTGGCGACATTTTTCGACATGCCAGGGTGGAAGTCTACACCGTGGTTCATTGGTACGTGACCCATGTGCTCGACACCGCCGATCAGGCAAATTTCCGCGTCACCTGTCATGATTGCACGAGTACCATCATGCAGGGCTTGCATAGATGAGCCACACAGACGATTCACGGTTACTGCGCCAATCTCAATTGGTAGGCCAGCAAGCAGCGCTGCATTACGCGCGATGTTAAAGCCTTGCTCAAGCGTTTGTTGCACACAGCCCCAGTAGATGTCTTCAATCTCACTTGGGTTCACTTGTGGGTTGCGTGCCAGAATGCCTTTCATTAGGTGCGCAGAAAGGTCTTCTGCACGAGTATGACGGAAAGCACCACCTTTAGAGCGACCCATTGGGGTACGTAGACAATCGACTACGACAACGTTTCTGGTTTGATTAGTCATTTTGGGAATCCCTCCTTAGATAGAACCTTGCTGTTGCGCGCCATAGAAGCTTTCGCCTTTCGCCGCCATATCAATCAACATTTGCGGAACATGGTACATCGCGCCTAGATCAGCGTGCTGTTTTGCCATTTCAACAAATTCAGCAATACCTACGCTGTCTAGGTAGCGGAATACACCGCCGCGGAATGGAGGGAAACCAAGGCCGTAAACCAGCGCCATATCTGCTTCTTGAGGAGTTGCAATAATGCCTTCTTGCAGACACAGCACCACTTCGTTGATCATCGGAATCATCATACGTTGGATGATGGTCTGCTCATCGAACTCTTGTTTATCCGCGCAGACGTCTGCCAGTACTGGCAAGATATCTTCAGTGAAGGTTTTCTTAGGCTTACCTTTTTTATCAATGGTGTAGCTGTAGAAACCGTTGCCATTCTTCTGACCGTATTTGTTGGCTTCGAATAGAGCATCAATCGCGTCACGACCTTGTTTGCCCATTCGCTCAGGGAAACCTTCTGCCATCACCGCTTGTGCGTGGTGCGCAGTATCGATGCCGACTACATCAAGCAAGTACGCCGGGCCCATCGGCCAGCCAAATTTGCGTTCCATGACTTTGTCGACTTTAGTGAAGTCTGCACCGTCACGAAGCAACATGCTGAAACCGCCAAAGTACGGGAATAATACGCGGTTGACGAAGAATCCCGGACAGTCGTTCACGACGATTGGGGATTTACCCATTTTTGCTGCGTAAGCCACTACGCGGTTGATGGTTTCATCAGAAGTTTTCTCACCACGGATGATTTCAACCAAAGGCATGCGATGCACAGGGTTAAAGAAGTGCATACCACAGAAGTTTTCTGGGCGTTTAAGTGATTGTGCCAATAGGTTGATTGGAATCGTCGATGTGTTTGATGTAATGACGGTGTCTTCACCAACGTGCGATTCGACTTCGCTCAGTACCGCTGCTTTTACTTTTGGATTTTCGACAACGGCTTCAACAATCACATCTGAATTTTCGATGCCTGCGTAATGTAGGCTTGGGGTAATTGATGCCAAAATGCCCGCCATCTTGAAGCCGTCGATACGACCTTGAGCAAGGCGTTTGTTTAGCAGTTTAGACGCTTCGGTCATGCCTAAATCGAGAGATGGTTGGGCGATGTCTTTCATCAATACTGGCACGCCTTTCAGCGCAGATTGGTAAGCGATGCCACCACCCATGATGCCTGCACCTAATACCGCTGCTCGCTCAGTGTCTTTGCTTGCTGATTTCGCCGCTTTTTTCGCGATGCCTTTGATGTATTGGTCGTTGAGGAACAGACCAACCAGAGCTTTGGCTTCTTCTGATTTCGCGAGTTTAACGAAGTATTTGCGTTCAATGTCGAGTGCTTCGTTACGTGCAAAGCGTGCGCCTTCTTCAATCGTAATAACTGCAGTCATTGGCGCAGGGTAGTGTGGACCGGCTACTTGTGCCACTAGGCCTTTTGCCATTGTGAAGCTCATCATCGACTCTAGCTTGCTGAGTGTCAGTGGCGAGGTTTTTTGTTTACGACGTGCTTGCCAATCGATCTTTTCGTTGATAGCTGAAGTCAGTGTTTGCAATGCGGATTCATACAACGCATCAGTTTCAACCACGGCATCCAATAAACCAATCTTCAATGCTTCATCTGCACGACATGCTTTGCCTTGCGTGATGATTTCCATCGCGCTATCTGCACCGATAACACGCGGCAAACGCACACAACCACCAAAGCCTGGCATGATGCCCAGTTTAGTTTCTGGCAGACCAATGCTGGTGGTCTTGTCACCGATACGCATGTCGGTAGCCAGTACGCATTCGCAGCCGCCGCCAAGTGTGTGACCTTTAAGTACTGAGATTGTCGGAACGGGTAAGTCTTCTAGTTTATTGAAGATGCTATTGGCAAATTGTAGCCATTGATCGAGCTCGGCGTTTGTTTTAGCGAAGAGGCCCAAGAATTCAGTGATGTCTGCGCCAACGATGAACGCGTCTTTATCTGAAGTGAGCATTAAGCCTTTTAGACCTTGATGTGAAGTCAACGCATCAAGAGCCTTATCGAGAGACTCTAGCGTTGCTAGGTCGAGCTTGTTTACGGATTTAGGGGAGCAGAAGCTCAGCTCTGCTATGCCATCTTGTATTTCCTTTACCTGTAGGGTGTCGGCTTGGTAAATCATTGTCTATCTCCATGACATACAATCGTGGATTGTCTGTATACCTATTGTTAGTGCTGAATTCGTCGGCAAATAAGTATCGAGGAAGTCGTTTATTCTTATTCTGGTTTGACCAGTAAAGTTAGTTTGGATCGCGGATTGTTTAATTTCAATACATTTTTTAAACAAGTGTTTAACATTGTGCGCTGTGGCAGATCTTATGCGACTCTGAATTCACTCTCGTGATAGACTTCGAGCAAAGTAAACATTGACCTAATGCTATGAATGACCAGCCTTATCTGATTCCCTCAGCGCCAGCTCTGTTTGAAGAAGAAATCAAAAAAAGTGTCTTTATTACCTACCTCGCACACACGCCAAGCGTTGATGCGGCGAAGGCGTTTGTTGATCAAATTAAAGCCAAACACTCGGATGCAAGACACAATTGCTGGGGATTCGTAGCGGGCAGACCTGAAGATTCAATGAAATGGGGCTTTAGCGATGACGGCGAGCCGTCCGGGACTGCTGGCAAGCCAATTTTGGCGCAGCTATCGGGTTCTGGCGTGGGAGAAATCACTGCGGTAGTGACGCGATATTCAGGGGGCATCAAGCTTGGTACTGGCGGTTTAGTCAAAGCTTACGGCGGCGGGGTGCAGCAAGCTCTCAAGCTGCTTCAAACTATTGAGAAAAAAATAACCACAAAACTCAGACTAACGTTAGACTATGGGTTTATGCCTATCGCCCAGTCGATCATGCCTCAATTTGGTGCGGTAGAAGTCGCTGCTGAATATAGCGATCAGGTAACATTAGTGGTGGAAATTGAGCTTCGTGAAGTGAGCGCGTTTACCCAAGCTATCATCAATAAAAGTGGGGCAAAGGCAATTGTAACCCCACTCGACGGACAATAATGAAAACCAGGAAGCAACAGGGACAGCTTCGCTAGTCAATCAATCCATGCAATTTCGTTCAATTATTCGAATCGTCGGGCTTTTGCTCGCGCTTTTTAGTGTCACCATGTTGGCACCTGCACTGGTTGCGCTTCTTTATCGAGACGGCGCTGGTGTACCTTTTGTCACGACTTTTTTTGTGCTGCTTTTTTGTGGAGCGATGTGTTGGTTTCCTAACCGTCGGCATAAACATGAGCTCAAATCACGTGATGGCTTTCTTATCGTTGTTCTTTTCTGGACGGTTTTGGGCAGCGCGGGTTCGCTTCCATTTTTAATCGCAGATAATCCCAACATTTCTGTGACTGACGCTTTTTTTGAATCCTTCTCTGCTTTAACTACGACAGGGGCGACCGTTATTGTCGGACTTGACGAGTTACCTAAAGCGATTTTGTTCTACCGCCAATTTCTACAATGGTTTGGTGGGATGGGGATCATCGTACTTGCGGTCGCTATTTTGCCAGTGTTGGGCATCGGTGGGATGCAGTTGTACCGCGCAGAAATTCCGGGTCCAGTGAAAGATACCAAAATGACCCCGCGCATAGCCGAGACAGCAAAAGCGCTGTGGTACATCTATTTAAGCCTGACAATCGCTTGTGCGGTTGCTTTTTGGCTCGCGGGCATGACGCCGTTTGATGCCATCAGCCACAGCTTCTCTACTATTGCGATTGGTGGCTTCTCAACTCACGATGCCAGCATGGGCTACTTCGACAGTTATGCGATTAACCTGATTACCGTGGTGTTCTTGCTGATCTCTGCTTGTAACTTCACTCTGCACTTTGCGGCATTTGCCTCTGGTGGGGTTCATCCTAAGTATTACTGGAAAGACCCAGAGTTCCGCGCGTTCATCTTTATTCAGGTGTTACTGTTTTTGGTTTGCTTCTTACTACTATTGAAGCACCACTCTTACACATCACCTTATGATGCGTTTGACCAAGCATTGTTCCAAACTGTCTCCATCTCGACAACCGCAGGTTTCACCACAACCGGTTTTGCAGATTGGCCATTGTTCTTGCCAGTGCTGTTGCTGTTCTCCTCTTTTATAGGAGGATGCGCAGGTTCGACCGGTGGTGGTATGAAAGTGATCCGCATTCTGCTTCTTACCTTACAAGGTGCGCGTGAACTTAAACGTTTGGTTCACCCTCGTGCGGTTTACACCATCAAAGTCGGAGGTAGTGCATTACCGCAACGTGTGGTCGATGCTGTATGGGGATTCTTCTCAGCATACGCATTAGTGTTTGTGGTATGTATGTTGGGTTTGATTGCAACAGGCATGGATGAGTTAAGTGCATTCTCTGCCGTAGCAGCGACACTCAACAACCTTGGCCCTGGATTGGGCGAAGTCGCACTTCACTTTGGTGATGTAAACGACAAAGCGAAATGGGTGTTGATCGTCTCCATGCTATTTGGTCGTCTGGAAATATTTACCTTACTTATTCTACTCACGCCGACGTTTTGGCGTAGTTAAGGGGAAATCGTGGCAAAAGCATTATTTCTATACTCTTCTCGTGAAGGGCAAACCAAAAAAATCTTCCACTATATAGAAGAGCAATTAACAGACTTTGAATGTGAGCTGGTGGATTTACATAATGTAGAGACGATGGATTTCAGCCAATATGAAAAAGTGCTCATTGGTGCCTCTATTCGTTATGGTCACCTAAATAAGAAGCTATACCAATTTATTGAACGCAACCTCACTCAGCTAGAACAGAATAAAGTGGCTTTCTTCTGTGTGAACTTAACTGCCCGCAAAGAAGACCAAGGGAAAGATACCCCAGAAGGAAGTGCCTACATTCGTAAGTTCCTAATCAAATCTCCTTGGAAGCCAACATTAATTGGAGTCTTCGCTGGTGCCCTTTATTATCCGCGCTACGGTTGGTTCGACAAAATGATGATCAAGTTCATTATGTCGATGACTGGTGGTGAAACGGACACGACTAAAGAAGTGGAGTACACCAACTGGGAAAAAGTGGCTCTTTTCGCGGATAAATTCAAAGAACTGTAGAAATAACGTGCTCTTTTAAGTGGTTTTGCTGCAATTTCATCC
>NZ_JBICJM010000032.1:0-302 GCF_043103065.1 Vibrio sp. YQ_11
GGTTTAAATTCAGAGCAAAAAGTTGGTTCTGCATAAAGTGCTGAAGCAATTTATGTGGGGCTATAGCTCAGCTGGGAGAGCGCTTCGCTGGCAGCGAAGAGGTCATCGGTTCGATCCCGATTAGCTCCACCACTGACTTCCTATGTCCCGTTCGTCTAGAGGCCTAGGACACCGCCCTTTCACGGCGGTAACAGGGGTTCGACTCCCCTACGGGATACCATCTTTAAGCACATTTCTTTTGATAAGAAAGTATTAAGTGTTCTTAAAAATGGTTACTTCATTAGAAGTGATTAGCTCTTTAA
>NZ_JBICJM010000033.1:0-35953 GCF_043103065.1 Vibrio sp. YQ_11
GTATCGAATTGGATTATCATCAACGAGTGCCCACACAGATTGATAGGTCTATATTGTTAAAGAGCTTGCTTTTCGAGAAGATTTTCTCTCAAAGCGGAGGTGCATTCTAGCGAGATAATTGAAAGAGTCAAACACTTTTTTCAATTTATTTTCTCAGAAGCTTTTTACCTCTCCGACCTTGCTGAGGCCTTATCGCGTCTGCCGTGTCGGTGGATGCGCATTATAGGGAGTTGAGTTCCGAGCGCAACCCTTTTTTGAAAAAAAATGGATAAAACTAGCTATTCGATGACTATTTCATCAAAAAAGCAAAAAAGAGGGTAAAAAACCCTCTTTTTCTGCCTGAAACGCGGAATTTAAATGAATGCGTACGCGTCTGCAAACATACGTTCACTCTTCGCTTTTTTATTCTGAGTGAATTGCTCACGTGCTGCGCCCGCCATTTCAAAACGACCTGCAATATAGATATCGTAGTTTTCTAGGCTTTCGAAATCATCACTCACGGCTTGTAGTACATTACCGACTTTCCCTTGCCAATCTGCAGAGGCTTCCTCAACAACCGGAACAAAGTGAACATTTGCGTATTTCTGTGCAAGTTTGATCAGTTCGTCTTTCGCATACAACTGGCAATTATCACGAGCACCCCAGTATAAATAGATAGGGTTGGTTTTATTCTGTGCTACGCAATGATCCAGAATCGAACGTACGTAACTAAAACCTGTACCACCAGCGATCAATAACAGCGGGCGTTCACTGTCTTCTTGTACCCACGCATCACCGTGCGGCGCATCGATTTCAATATCATTACCTGTATCTAACGCAGCTTTCATCGCTTCGACAACTTCGATGGCGTAAGCGTTGTGTTCAGCAGCTCCGATATGAAGCTCTAATTCGCCTTCATGTCGGCAAGGGCTGCTTGCAATCGAGAATGGGCGTTTGTCCTTTTCTCCCATCACAACCATCAGGTATTGGCCAGCTTTAAACGCAACTGGAGACTCAGGGTGCAGTAGAATTTGGTAAGTATTACAAGCTAACGGCTGAATAGACTTTACTTTACATTGGATGGTCATGGTGTTCCTCTCGCTTACTCATCAAAAGTAAGCACTAAATTACTTTCTGTATAGGCTTGGCAAGGGAATATCCAACCTTGCTGCTGCTCTTTATTGGTTAGCATGGGTTCGAGGTGATATGTCACCTCGCCCGATAGCTTTTTACACATGCACATGGCACAAGCGCCAACTTGGCAACGATGTGGGAAGCGAATATTGTTGTTGAGCGCGGCTTCCAACACCGTTTCCCCTTCTTTAACCTCAAATGTTACGTCTATAGGCAGAAGGTGGACTTGATGACTCATAGAATACCTAACTGGTCCCAAATCTCATCGACTTTAGCCACAAGTTTAGGATCTTTTTTAATTGGCGTACCCCACTCACGCGTGACTTCAGATTCGAACTTGTTAGTCGCATCCAGTCCGAGTTTGGATGAACTTTCTGCCTTACCTGATACTTGAGTGGTATCTCTATCCGGATCCATACGAGTGGTCACCGCCCAAATGATGTCATTCCAATCTCGCGCATTGACGTCCTCATCACACAAGATAACGAACTTGTTGTCAGTGTACTGCGCGAAGAAGTCCCACAGGTCTTCCATTAATGCTTGAGATTGACCCGCTTGGTCTTTCTTCATCGTAACGACGGCAAAACGATTATTGGTTGTTGGCGGTAGATAGATATCAATAATCTCTGGACGCTGTTGTTTCAGTGATTCCAAATCGGCTTCTGTTATTACTTTACTGTCTTGCTTACTGATTTGGGGACGTGTTGCAAGTTCCGCATCCCATTTGATAGTCGCATCTAGTCCCATTTTGGAACCTAACCCCACCACTGGCGACGCAAAGTCGAGAGAATCGATTGGCGTGTTGTCTATCATCAAGGTATCGCGCACTGGATCCATATGTTCGGTCATCGCTTTGACGACGTCATTCCAGTCGCGCGCATTTACCGACTCATCACACACAATCACAAACTTGGTGTACATGAACTGACGCAAGAAGGACCACACTCCCATCATCACGCGCTTCGCATGACCTGGGTATTGCTTCTTCATGGTTACAACGGCCATGCGATACGAACAACCTTCTGGCGGTAGGTAGAAGTCTTCAATCTCAGGGAATTGCTTTTGCAGAATTGGCACGAATACTTCATTCAGTGCCACGCCTAATACCGCTGGCTCATCTGGCGGACGACCAGTATAGGTACTGTGATAAATTGGGTCTTTACGCATGGTGATGTGCGTAATGGTAAAGACGTGATGCTTTTCTTTTTCGTTATAGTAGCCAGTGTGATCGCCGTAAGGGCCTTCATCGGCAAACTCGTTCGGGTCGATGTACCCTTCCATGACGATTTCAGCACTTGCTGGGACTTCCAAATCGTTACTGATGGATTTGACCACTTCGGTTTTACTGCCACGCAGCAAACCAGCAAAGGCATATTCTGATAACGTATCCGGCACTGGCGTCACCGCACCAAGGATAGTGGCAGGGTCGGCACCAAACGCCACGGAAACTGGGAACGGCTTACCCGGGTTGGTTTCCATCCAATCACGCAAATCTAACGCGCCACCACGGTGAGCTAGCCAACGCATGATGATTTTGTTTTTGGCGATTTTTTGTTGGCGGTAGATACCGAGGTTCTGGCGTTTTTTATTCGGCCCTTTGGTGACCGTCAAACCCCACGTTAATAATGGTGCTACGTCTTCCGCCCAACAACTCATCACCGGAATTTTATCCAAATCGACTTCGTCACCTTGCCACACAATGTCTTGGCATGGTGCTTTACGCAGTCGCTTGGCTGGCATATTCAACACTTGTTTGAATACTGGCAGTTTTTCCAATGCGTCTTTGAAGCCTTTTGGTGGCTCAGGTTCTTTTAAATAAGCCAGCAGTTTGCCGACTTCGCGTAACTCTTTTACGTCTTCGCGTCCCATACCTATCGCGACACGCTCTGGCGTACCAAACAGGTTGGTCAGAACAGGAACGTTGTAGCCGATTGGATTTTCAAACAACAGCGCAGGGCCACCAGCACGTAAGGTGCGGTCGCTGATCTCTGTCATTTCGTAAGCGGGATCGACAAGGTGAGTAATGCGTTTAAGTCGACCTTTCTGTTCTAGATGGTCGATAAATTCGCGTAAATCCTTAAAACTCATAGGCCTTCATGCTGGCTGATTAAACTGTCCGCAGTATAACAAATAGGAGGACGCTAAGATCCTCCTATTTTGTGTGGGTATGTGAGCAGGGTTACTTTAATACTTGCTCGATCTGACGAGCCTTTACTTGGCGATTACTTGAAATTAATTCTTCAAGCCATGTTTGGTGGCCTTGTTGAGCCAGTTGACGAGCGACCAGTGTCGCTTCTTCAGATAATGCCATTTTCGCAATAAGAAACTGTTTCACTTCCGGCGATAATGGATTGGATTTAGTGAGTAAGCGAATCGCGTGAGGTTTGAGGCTTGGGTTGATCGTGGCATTCATCAACTGCTGCAAAGAGAAAGCATCTCCTGTATCAGCTAAGCGCTTGAGTTCCTGTTGGCTATTGTAATCGGCGCGCATTCGCCATAGTAAATCGTACATGGCTTTGTCTTGGCTGACTTGCGCCATACGAACGACCACTGCTGTGGACGGTAGCCAACTGGTGACATTCGCTTGAGTTAACTGCGTCGTTAAGGCTTTTAACGCACTTGGCGATAAGCTATCTAGCTCACGAATGAGCAAGGATTCTCTTGTCTGAATTTGTTGAGACGTCCCCGTTAACCACTGCTGCAAGTTTAGCTCTTTTCGTTCAGCTTGCAGCACAAAATCTAACGTGCTTTGGTCTTGTTTCCAACGCTTAATTAAACGACTCGCAATCGCTGGGTAATTGAATGCGGGTACACTGAATTCATAGCCATCGCCTCGCTCCAACATTTGATACGTGGGTGTCAAACGAACTTGCGATTCCACGAACAGTGCCATGCGCGGGGTAAGTATGATGTTTTGCTGTTCTAATTTTTCCAACAGGCGAAAACGCACCACTTCTTGCTGAGGAAAAGCGAGCCGATCGAGGGAAAATTTAAGCGAATCAACCTCATCTCTGACCACGTACTCAAGGAGTTCAGAAACTTTGGTTTGAATTTGAGTATCCTGAAGCCACTGTTCTACCACAGACTCCTGCATTTCCTTCGCAGAAACGGCCACGGGTAGAGTGAGCAGTGACAAGCTCAGGAGTAATGACGACAACATTCCTTGTTGCATGTTAACCTCCCGATAACATTTGTTCTCATTCTGCTGCTTCTATTGATAGAAAGCAATAAAAAAGCCACCATTTTTGTGGTGGCTTTTTCAAAATAAGAACTCAGTTATTACTGACGACGCATCGCATCGAAGAACTCATCATTCGTCTTCGTCATTGCTAGCTTATCGATTAGGAATTCCATTGCGTCGATTTCGCCCATTGGGTGAACGATCTTACGCAGAATCCACATCTTCTGTAGTTCGTCAGTCTTCGTCAGTAGCTCTTCACGACGTGTACCTGAGCGGTTGAAGTCAATCGCAGGGAATACACGCTTCTCAGCAATCTTACGGTTCAAGTGCAGTTCCATGTTACCTGTACCCTTGAACTCTTCGTAGATAACTTCATCCATCTTAGAACCAGTATCGACTAGTGCCGTTGCGATGATAGTTAGGCTGCCGCCTTCTTCTACGTTACGTGCCGCACCGAAGAAACGCTTAGGACGGTGCAATGCGTTTGCATCCACACCACCTGTTAGTACTTTACCTGATGAAGGCACTACGGTGTTGTAAGCACGAGCTAGACGAGTGATAGAGTCAAGCAGGATAACAACGTCTTTCTTGTGTTCAACAAGACGTTTTGCTTTCTCGATTACCATTTCTGCCACTTGTACGTGACGAGATGCTGGCTCATCGAAAGTCGACGCGACTACTTCACCTTTAACTAGACGCTGCATCTCTGTTACTTCTTCTGGACGTTCGTCGATAAGAAGTACCATCAACTCACACTCTGGATGGTTGTATGCGATGCTTTGAGCGATATTTTGCAGAAGCATTGTCTTACCCGCTTTTGGCGGAGCAACAATCAGACCACGTTGACCTTTACCGATAGGCGATGCCAAGTCTAAAACACGTGCTGTGATGTCTTCTGTAGAACCGTTACCACGCTCCATTACCATGCGTTCATTCGCATGCAGAGGGGTAAGGTTTTCAAATAGGATCTTGTTACGAGCGTTGTCTGGTTTGTCGTCGTTAACTGTATTGACTTTTAGAAGGGCAAAGTAGCGTTCACCGTCTTTTGGTGGGCGAATTTTACCAGCAATTGAGTCACCAGTACGTAGGTTAAAACGACGAATCTGACTTGGTGATACGTAGATGTCGTCCGGACCAGCAAGGTACGAACTGTCTGCACTGCGTAGGAAACCAAAGCCGTCTTGCAGAATTTCCAGAACCCCATCGCCAAAGATGTCTTCGCCGCCTTTAGCGTGCGCTTTTAAAATCGCGAAGATGATGTCTTGTTTTCTTAAGCGAGCTAGGTTCTCTAGTCCTAAGCTTTCGCCCAGTTTTACAAGGTCAGACACAGGTCTGTTCTTCAGTTCGGTAAGGTTCATGGTGGTGGATTCTTGTTTAGTCAAAATAAGATCTGTTTTCTAGTTAAGATGGATTTGGTCTCAGGATCGACCAAGAAGAGAAATTTGTTCAATTAACGCGCGATAAGTTAGCACTAATTAATATTCTAGTCCAGAGTTAGAAAAACAAAACCGCGCATTGTTACATTGCACGGTTTTATCTGTAATCACTTGGTGATTATAAGTTTGCGTCCAAGAACTCTTTAAGCTGAGTCTTAGACAAAGCACCAACTTTCGTTGCCGCTACGTTGCCGTCTTTGAATAACAGTAGCGTTGGAATACCGCGAATACCAAACTTAGGCGGCGTGCCTGCGTTATGGTCGATGTTTAGTTTACCGATAGTGAGTTTGCCTTCGTACTCTTCAGCGATTTCGTCCAGGATAGGAGCGATCATTTTACAAGGACCACACCATTCTGCCCAAAAATCTACGAGAACTGGGCCTGCAGCATTGATTACATCGTTTTCAAAACCGTCATCAGTTAGCTGCAAAATCTTATCACTCATCTTCCACTCCAATGTGTTTTTCGAAACTGGTTGGATGATAACCAGTAATTAGATGCCCTATTGGAATGTATTTACTTTCGTATTGCAAGCTTTAGCTGATATTCTATAGCCATGAAAAAGACGCATATCACAGAGCAAAAGTTCGCCGATTTGGGTTTACAGCCCCAAGTTACTGAAGGATTGGAAAAAAAAGGGTTCGAATATTGTACCCCTATCCAAGCCTTGGCGTTGCCGGTACTGCTCACCGGCCAAGACATCGCAGGCCAGGCCCAAACGGGCACTGGTAAAACGCTTGCGTTTTTAACTGCAACCTTCAACCACCTACTTACGACACCTGAGCACGAAGGCCGTCAACCAACGCAACCGCGCGCAATTATTATGGCGCCAACGCGTGAGCTAGCGATTCAGATCTTCAACGATGCTGAGCCGCTGATTGCAAGCACAGGTCTAAAAGCAGCATTAGCTTACGGTGGCGAAAGCTACGATAAGCAACTTGCGAAGCTACAAGATGGCGTAGACATTCTAATCGGCACGACTGGCCGTATCATCGATTTCTACAAACAGCGCGTTTTCAACCTAAACAACATTCAAGCAGTTGTGTTAGATGAAGCCGACCGCATGTTCGATCTTGGCTTTATTAAAGACATTCGTTTCTTGTTCCGTCGTATGCCTGAGCCAAAAGAGCGTTTGAACATGTTGTTCTCTGCGACTTTGTCTTACCGCGTGCAAGAGTTGGCTTTCGAGCATATGCACAATCCTGAGCATGTTGTGGTTGAGCCAGCACAAAAAACCGGTCACCGTATCCAAGAAGAGCTGTTCTACCCATCTAATGAAGACAAGATGGCTCTACTTCAAACTCTGATTGAAGAAGAGTGGCCAGATCGCGCAATCGTGTTTGCGAACACCAAACATAAATGTGAGTCAGTTTGGGGCCACTTGGCGGCAGATGGTCACCGCGTTGGCCTATTAACAGGTGATGTTCCACAGAAGAAACGTGAAAAGATTCTTGAGCAATTCACTAAAGGCGATGTCGACATTCTTGTTGCGACTGACGTTGCAGCCCGTGGTCTACACATTCCTCAAGTAACACACGTATTCAACTATGACCTTCCTGACGACTGTGAGGATTACGTACACCGCATTGGTCGTACGGGTCGTGCGGGCGCGAGCGGTCACTCAATCAGCTTTGCGTGTGAAGAATACGCAATCAACTTGCCTGCGATTGAAGAATACATCGAACACACCATTCCTGTGTCGGAATACGATGCATCAGCTCTGATTCAAGATCTGCCTGCGCCAATCCGCATGCGTGCGCCGCGCGTTCAGCAACGCCGCACCAACACCGGTGGTACTCGCTCTGGTAACCGTAAGCCTCAAGGACGTCGTCCCCGTCAGCCACGTCAATCAGCGCCGAAACAATCATAAAAGGAAACTGAAGTCGTTTATGAGTCAAGCAGGATCATCACCGCTATACGCAGCCATCGACCTCGGGTCGAACAGTTTTCACATGCTCGTTGTGCGTCACATCGATGGCAGCGTTCAAACAATGGCTAAAATTAAGCGCAAAGTTCGTCTAGCGGCGGGCTTAGATGAACATAATTCTCTTAGTATGGAAGCTATGCAGCGAGGATGGGACTGCTTAAGTCTATTTGCGGAACGCTTGCAGGATATTCCTACACAAAACATTCGCATTGTCGGCACAGCGACTTTACGTACTGCCACCAATGTGGATGTATTTCTAGAGAAAGCAAACCAGATTCTGGGGCAGCCAATCGAAGTCATCTCTGGTGAAGAAGAAGCCGCCACTATCTATAAAGGTGTTGCCCACACATCAGGTGGTAGTGGTCGTCGCCTTGTGGTTGATATTGGTGGCGCGAGCACTGAGCTGATTATTGGCGAAGGTTTTGAAGCGAAAGCCCTCACCAGCCTAAAAATGGGCTGCGTGACATGGTTGGAGAACTTCTTTAAAGATCGCCAACTGAATGCCCGTAACTTCGAAGCTGCGATTGAAGGCGCAAAGCAAACCATCAAGCCAATCTTAGAACAGTACACCGATCTTGGTTGGGATGTGTGCGTAGGTGCATCTGGTACCGTTCAGGCGCTACAAGAAATCATGCTGGCGCAGGGTATGGACGAAGTAATTACTCACTCCAAACTTAAGCGTTTACAAAAGCAAGCCATGCTAGCCGATCATTTGGAAGAGCTCGACATCGAAGGTTTAACGCTTGAGCGTGCCTTGGTCTTCCCTAGCGGCCTGTCTATTCTTATCGCGATTTTCGAGTTACTTGAAATAGATGCGATGACACTCGCGGGCGGCGCATTGCGTGAAGGCTTGGTTTATGAAATGGTCGACGAGCTGCGTCAAAATGACATTCGTGCTCGCACCATTTGTAGCGTGCAAAGCCGTTATCAGCTTGATTGCCAATATGGTGAACAAGTGGCAACGCTGGCTGGTAAGCTTTTAGAGCAAGCCGGTGGCGATGAGTGGATTGCTGAGCCTCAAGGTAAAGTTCTGCTCGAAACCACAGCAAAATTGCACGAAATTGGCCTAACCATCGACTTTAAAAAAGGCGGTGAACATAGTGCTTACTTACTGCAAAACCTCGATTTACCAGGCTATACACGTGCGCAGAAGTTCTTTATTGGTGAAATTGCACGCCGTTACCGCGAGCAGCTAAGCTCACTGCCAGAGCAACATGCTATATCTGGAACAAGTGCCAAACGCGTGCTGCGTTTGCTGCGTCTTGCGGTTCTACTGACCCACCGCCGCAACCCAAGCTTAGAACCACAAGTCGAGCTATTGGCTGAAGGTGATAAACTGACGTTGAGCATTGATGCGAAATGGCTAGAAGCTAACCCGCTTACGGCTGCTGAGTTAGAAATAGAATCGAACCGTCAAACAGACATTGGTTGGCCATTAACGATTACCGCTTGCTAATGATTGTTATCGAGTAAAAAGGCTCCTTATGGAGCCTTTTTGTTATTTGGCATTCCAATGCACAGTGCTTGGAGCTTTAGAACACCCATGATCTTATTGCTCTTTGTGCTGTACAACGAGACTCGTACCCGTCCTTCAAATACAAGAAAGCCGCTGGATTCAGCAGCTTTTTGTTATTCACATTCAATCAGCGAGATTACGCAGCCGTACTCACTTTGAAGTCTGGGTTTACTGCGGTTAGCTTCTTAATCAGATAATTCAGTAATACACCGTACATTGGGACAAACAAGCCAAGGCTGATCACCAACTTGAAGCCGTAATCCACCAGCGCGATTTCCGTCCAATGCTCAGCCATAAATGGATCTGGACTTTGGTAGAATGCAATCGCAAAGAACGCGATGGTATCTAGCGCATTACCAAAGAGTGTCGAACACGTTGGAGCTACCCACCACTGCTTCATTTGGCGTAGACGGTTGAACACATGCACATCCATGATCTGACCAAGTAAGTAAGCCATGAAACTCGCAATCGCAATACGTGCGACAAACAGGTTAAATTCCCCTAGATGACTAAAACCTTGGAACTGACCTTCAAAGAACACAACCGACAGGAAGTAAGACACCGCTAACGCAGGCAACATCACTAAGAAGATGATCTTACGCGCTAACTGAGCACCAAAAATACGAACAGTTAAGTCTGTCGCTAGGAAGATAAATGGGAAGGTAAATGCGCCCCAAGTGGTGTGCAGACCGAAGATAGTAAACGGTAGCTGAACCAGATAATTGCTGGATGCAATAATGACTAGATGGAATAAAACCAGATAGATAAGGGCGTTGCGCTGCTGCGCAGGGGTAAAGTTACTCATGCGATACCTTTTTAGTTTGGTTTGGGGGCGAGGGAACCCAAATCGAGCATTTTCAGTAACGAAAACAACTCTTACCAACAATGTAAAATGAAAATTCAAATCGGCTTCACTCATTCCAAGCGAAGCGGTGGGCGATTATACATTAACCAATTGCGCTCGCAAGCGGTGCTTTTTACGCAAACGTTTATCCGATAATTTCACCTTTGCACCAAAGAATTGGGCGAAAAACGAAAAAGGGTGTTTCATGTGAAACACCCTATAAGGAAATGATTTAAAGAGTTGATAAATTGAGTTTAGAAGCCGCGTTGAAATAATCCAGCAAGATAATCGAGCTCTTCCCTGCTCTCTTCAATGTTCAGCGCTTCAAACCAAATCGCTTCACTGTAATGCTCCGCTTTCATAAATAAGCGGCAACCTTCAAAGTCGATCAGCCAAGAGTGGATATCCGCATCCCACTGTTTTTCGATTACCGTCGCAGAGAGTAAACCCACCAAACGCTCACCTAACGCCGGAAAGGTGTCTAAATCAAAACTTGGGGCTGCAATCAGCAAACGACCTTCTTCGGCAATGTATTCTGTTAGGCCAAATTCCTTCTGCATTTTGGTTCCTTATCCGTGGTGAGTGATGTGTTCTTGAATCAGATCCAAGAATGGATCGGCATATTTTTCTAATTTACGTTGACCTACCCCGCTCACCGCCAGCATTTCGCCATACGACGTCGGCAGAATCTCCGCCATATCAATCAAGGTCGCATCACTAAATACAACGTATGGTGGTAAGCCATCTTCATCGGCAATCGACTTACGCAGCTTGCGTAATTTCGCAAACAGCTTCTTATCGTAGTTTTTGCTGGTCAGTTTGTCCGACTTCGCAGCGCGTGCTGCGGTATCCAAACGAGGAACCGCTAGCTCGAGCGACACATCCCCGCGCAATAATGGTCGAGCTTCCTCGGTCAGTTGCAACGTCGAGTTTCGGGTGATGTTTTGAAACAACAGCCCTTTGTGGATTAACTGGCGGAAGATACTCACCCAGTAATCATGGCTGTGATCGCGGCCAATGCCGTATGTAGAGATCTTATCGTGGCCATGTTCACGCACGCGGATATTTTGCATACCACGCAGCACCTCAACCACATACGTCATACCAAAGCTTTGGTTAACGCGGTAAACACACGACAACGCTTTTCGCGCTTCTTCTGTCGCATCAAAATGTTTGGGTGGATCGAGGCAGATATCGCAGTTACCACAAGGCTTCTCGCGGTATTCACCAAAGTAGTTGAGCAGAACCTGACGACGACAGGTTTGCGCTTCCGCAAAGGCACTCATCGCATTAAGTTTATGGCTTTCTACTTGCTTTTGCGGTCCATCGTCTTTTTCATCCAGCATGCGACGTAGCCAACTGATGTCTGCAGGGTCGTACAACATCATCGCTTCAGCAGGCAAACCATCTCGCCCTGCTCGTCCCGTTTCTTGGTAGTAGGATTCAATATTGCGCGGAATATCAAAGTGCACCACAAAACGGACGTTCGGCTTGTTGATACCCATACCAAAGGCAACCGTCGCGACCACGATTTGAATGTCATCACGCTGAAACGCCTCTTGAACGTAAGCACGCTCATCAGCGTCCATCCCTGCATGATAGCCCGCCGCACGGATGTGGTTGTTGCACAACTTCTCCGTCACCATTTCGACTTTCTTACGGCTACCACAGTAAATGATGCCGCAATTGCCCTTTTGGGTGTCGAGATAACGAATGATCTGAGAAATCGGCTTGTGCTTCTCGACCAGGTTGTAGCGGATATTCGGACGGTCAAAACTGCCTAAGTGGACATGAGGTTCATGCAAACGTAAGCGTTCAAGAATGTCGCGACGTGTAGCGTCATCCGCAGTGGCGGTGAGCGCCATAAATGGCACATGCGAAAAATGCTGCTTTAACTGACCCAGAGCGGCGTATTCGGGACGGAAATCGTGTCCCCACTGCGAGATACAGTGCGCTTCATCCACCGCAATCATCGCCAAAGGCAAGTTTTCGAGGCGCTCGATGAAGTCACGCATTAACACGCGTTCTGGTGAGACGTAAACCAATTTGAGTTGACCGCTGTGCATGCGGTTATACACACTCAGCAGCTCTTCACGGCTCATGGTGGAGTTCACACACTCTGCCGCAACGCCGTTGGCTTTGAGCTGATCGACCTGGTCTTTCATCAAAGAAATCAGCGGCGAAATCACTAAGGTGATGCCACTGCGAACCAGTGCAGGTATCTGATAGCAAAGAGATTTGCCACCGCCTGTCGGCATGATCACCAGACTGTCTTTGCCCTCGACCGCCGATTCGATGACCTCTTGCTGGCCATCACGAAACGTTTGATAACCGAAAACTTCCTCCAACACACGTTGAGGCGTTACCGGTAAGTCTGATTGTTCGGCTAACAAAGTTGAGGTCATGAAAAATCTCAGATTGGGTGATGTAGAAATGCTTTTGCATGCCACCAGCACACAAAGTGAGGGCACATTGTAATGGGGTTTCATGGCGAATAAAACCGCAAATTGTTAGGTGTTTCACACCACGGCTCGTATACTGATTTTCTGCTCTATAAACACACAATTAGGTGACACTTCATGACACCAGAAGAACAACAGCGCGCGCGGCAAGGTGTCCTGCTTGCGGTTGGCGCGTACACGATGTGGGGCATTGCGCCCATGTACTTTAAATCGATAGCACAAGTGTCTCCTCTCGAGATCCTAAGCCACCGAGTGATTTGGTCTTTCTTTTTGCTTGCCGCACTTCTTCATTTTGGCCGTCACTGGCGCTCGGTTTATCACATCGCCACAGATAAAAAGAAAATCGCGTATTTGCTTTCCAGTTCGGTATTGATTGGTGGCAACTGGCTGATCTTCATTTGGGCGGTTAACTCCAATCACATGCTGGATGCCAGCTTAGGCTATTACATCAACCCGCTGATTAACGTGTTGCTCGGTATGGTGTTCTTAGGCGAACGACTACGTAAGCTGCAATGGTTTGCTGTGGTATTGGCAGGATGCGGCGTTTTGGTGCAGTTGATCGTCTTTGGTTCGGTGCCAATTGTAGCGATGGCGTTGGCGATGAGCTTCGGTTTTTACGGTTTGCTACGTAAGAAAGTCGCGGTGGATGCTCAAACGGGTTTGTTTGTCGAAACGCTAATCTTATTACCCGCTGCCGCCGTTTATCTTCTGTTTATTGCCAGTTCACCAACGGCAAACATGATTGAAAACCCATGGCAGCTCAATACGTTGTTGATTGCAGCAGGTGTGGTGACGACCTTGCCATTGCTGTGCTTCACTGGTGCCGCGACTCGCCTCAAATTATCAACGCTCGGCTTTTTCCAGTACATCGGCCCTAGCCTGATGTTCTTGCTTGCAGTGTTAATTTACGGCGAGACCTTCACGATGGATAAAGCGATTACGTTCGCCTTTATTTGGGGAGCTCTTGTGGTATTTAGCTTCGATGGGCTGCGCAACAATCGCCGTTCACGCCGAGCCATTCAGTCACAGTGATCGTTTTTTACAAGACAATCTAACAATTGATGGATAAGCTTGGTCATTATGTGACCAAGCTTTTTTTGTATGTAATGGAACAGATTCAATACTACGCGACCGACCATGACCAACTGAGTCTGATCGAGGCGAAATACCACAAGTTTGCTTTTCAAAGGCACTATCATTTGGATTTTCACCTCGGCTTGATCACGCATGGTGAGCAGAAGTTTCATTATCAAGGCTCTCATCACCAAGTCGGTCATGGGCAAATCGTTATTATGCCGCCCGATGAACTGCACGACGGCCAATCTAAGCTTGCCAGTGGCTATCAAGTGAATGTTTTTTCGATCGAACCACACTTACTTAGCGATCTGGCAGATCTTAAACAAAACGGTCAAATTATCCGCTTTAATGAGTTGATCATCTCCGATCCACAGATATTTTCACAACTTAGTAACTTGCACGGACTATTGAGGCGCGAAAATCTCAGTCAATTGACCAAAGATTGTCTTCCGTTTGAGGGATTTAACCAACTTTTTGATCGCTACGGATCGCTGGCAAGGCAAAAAGTCATTCCATTAGGTAAGCAATCTCTCAACACCTTAAAAGATTACTTAATGGCGAACCTCGACCAATCGGTACGGCTGGAGTCTCTTTCTGAGCTTTGCCAGCTAAGCCCGACTCAATTTCAACGCCATTTCAAAGCGCAAACTGGCATGACACCGTATGCGTGGTTTGCCCGTTTACGACTCGAGCAAGGGATGAAGCTGCTACAAGCAGGACAATGCGGTACTGAAGTCGCGCATCAAATTGGTTTTTACGATCAGGCACATTTCAGCAAAGCCTTTAAGCAGACTTATGGCGTCTCTCCGTCTCAAGTCACTCGATAACAGCACGCTCATCTTAGGCTGTCAGTTTTTTACAAGCGCATGCCACAACAAGCCTCCACAATAGCTGCATTGGTAATCTTTGAGATGTGTTATGAATGAATCCACTATCCTGCTGACATTGGCCAGCATTCACTTTATTGCCTTAATGAGCCCAGGCCCCGACTTCGCATTAGTGGTGCAAAATGCCACGCGTCATGGTCGCCAGACGGGCTTATACATCGCTCTTGGCTTATCCGTTGGTATTTTGCTGCACTCGTTGTTCAGCCTGACTGGAGTGAGCTACCTTGTGCATCAACATCCTTTGCTGTATTCGGTATTACAACTGCTAGGTGGCAGTTACCTGCTTTACCTCGGTGTTGGTGCCCTGCGCGGCGTGATCGCTACGATCAAAAACCCGCAAACGGATCAACAAAATAAAACAAACAGCTTCGTGATCAGCAACAAACGTCAGGCTTTTGCCAAAGGTTTTGCAACCAACATTCTCAACCCCAAAGCACTGGTTTTCTTCATCAGCTTGATGTCGAGCTTGGTGCCAGCCGGAATGTCGGTCTCAGGCAAAAGCATCGCGTTAGTTATCCTGTTCAGCTTGTCTCTGGTTTGGTTTTCCAGCTTGGCGTGGATGCTCTCAACGCAACGTTTACAACGTCGATTACAACAGGCAGGCATCTACATCGATGGCATCTGTGGTGTGGTGTTTACCCTCGTTGGCGGCAGTATCTTGGTGCAAACCATCAGCACATTAATCGGTTAACTCTCTGATTTAAAAGCGTCGCACACCCGACATTTATTAAAACGCTGACTCGACGATCTTCTCCATGGCTGCCAAGCTGAACAATCAAACTGGCAACATGGAGAGTCATCATGCAATGGACGTTCAACCGACTCGTGTCTACGGGTCTTTTTCTTAGCGCCTCCATCACCCACACCGCGTTTGCAAACCAAGCCACCGATGCGATTACCCCAGAGCAGAGTACTGGGTTTGAGCACAAACAACTGGTCAAAGCCAAAGACTATATGGTGACAGCAGCGAACCCAATTGCTACCCAAGCAGGTGCTGATGTACTGGAGCAAGGCGGCAATGCCATTGATGCTATGGTGGCGGTACAACTGATGCTTGGCTTAGTCGAACCACAGTCTTCCGGCATTGGTGGCGGCGCATTTTTGGTGTATTGGGATGGCGAACAACAAAAGCTCACCACTTATGATGGTCGAGAAACCGCGCCCCTTGCCGCAACCCCAACACTGTTTTTGGACGACCAAGGCCAACCGCTGCAATTCTATGATGCCGTTGTAGGCGGACGATCTGTCGCGACACCGAGCACCGTCAAACTGTTGTGGGATACCCACCAAAAATACGGCAAGCTGGAATGGAAAAAGATCATTCAGCCAGTGATCAGCTTAGCTGAGGAAGGTTTTGCCGTCAGCCCTCGTCTCGCCAGTTTGATTGCCCACGACGCCGAGCGTTTATCACGTTTTCCGACCACAAAAGCGTATTTCTTTAACGCCGATGGCTCACCAAAAGCCGAAGGCACACGATTAAAAAATCCAGAATACGCGCAAACCTTGCAAGCCATCGCCAAGCAAGGTGCTCAAGCCTTCTATCAAGGTGATATTGCCAAAGACATTATCGCAACCGTGCAAACTGCAGTGGGTAACCCGGGCGTATTGGCACAACAAGATTTTGATACTTACCGCATCAAACAGAGAGAGCCTGTTTGCGCGGCTTATCAAAGCTACGACATCTGCGGCATGGGGCCACCAAGCTCAGGCGCGCTAACTGTCGGACAGATCTTGGCTATCACCGAGCAATACGATCTCAAAGGCTGGGGACCAGACAGCGCCAAATCTTGGCAGGTCATTGCGGACGCATCTGGTCTCGCGTTTGCTGATCGCGGTAAGTACATGGCCGATCAAGACTATGTACCCATGCCAACCGAAGGTTTGTTGGACAAAGACTATCTCAAACAACGTGCCGAACTGATTCAGGTCGGCAAAGCACTGTCGAAAGTGGAAGCCGGTAACCCACCGTGGTCACATGCAATGAATCTCAGTATGGATGAATCGATAGAACTTCCTTCCACCAGCCATTTCAACATCGTCGATAAGCAAGGCAACGTGGTTTCAATGACCACCACCATCGAGAACGCCTTTGGCTCGCGCTTAATGGTTCGCGGCTTCCTGCTCAATAACGAGCTAACGGACTTTTCTTTCCGCACTCATCAAAATGGAGTTCCAATCGCCAACCGATTAGAACCGGGCAAACGTCCTCGCTCCTCCATGGCTCCGACCATCATCATGAAAGATGATCAACCATACATGGCAATTGGTTCACCGGGCGGCAGTCGCATTATCGGCTATGTGGCACAAGCCATCATTGCTCATACTCAATGGGACATGGACATTCAGCAAGCGATCAACCAACCAAGAGTGTTAAACCGTTTTGGTACTGTCGACCTCGAGCAAGATAGCGCAGCAACTCAGTTGCAACCGGCACTCGAAAAGATGGGCTTTAAGACCGAAATTCGCGATTTGAATTCCGGTTTACACGCCATTCACATCACTGAAAATGGCTTAGAAGGTGCTGCGGATCCACGCCGAGAAGGTGCAGCCATCGGAAAATAGTAGCCTTTCGCTCGGCCCTTTGTGCGAGATCTCTCACAAAGGGTTGAGTAAAACTCTCTTTTTTAGCAGTAAAAGCACCCCAAACAAACCATAACCTATTGAATAATATAAGTACGTGCAGTTTTTAAACGTTTGCGGAATAAAAAAATGTGAACTTGCACCGTTGTTGGATAGCACCAAAAACGTAATATTAAACCTGTCGGAAGGATGCTGACACGGAACAGGAAACACCACGGATTTGGTGAACTTCAGGAAGAAGAAACGGTTATTCAGGATGAATAGTCGGGCATGGAATGCAAAACTGGACATTGAACGGAATCAATAGCGACTAGGATGGTTGCTACTAAGGACGGGAAATGGACACCTCTGGACGAGGCAAGGACTGAACATCAGGATGATGTCATGGACACCGCTCAGGGAACAAGTGATGAGAGCTAACGAGGATAGTTAGCAGACCAGGATAAGGTCATCAAGGACACCGCTAGGAAGGCGACGAAAGGATTAAGCTGAAGGAATACAGCACGCTATCAAGGATTCGATGCAAGGAGCACTTTTTAGTAGCTGGATTGCTGCGAGTAAGACTATAACCCCGATGGGCGCAAGCCCTCGGGGTTTTTCTTTTTCTGCCATTTCCGCCCGACCTGCCAAGCACAGTTGTCCCCATCTCAAGCTCAAGCTCAAATAAGGTACTTTGTAGGCTCCAGATACAACAAGAGCCGCCAAAGCAGCCCTTGAGTTAGTTTGCGAACAATGCAAGCTAGCTTTCGATAAAAACCTTACAGTTTCTCTAGTCTAGCGTAAGCAGTCACTAACCATTTAATGCCTTCACCATTGAACGCAATTTGAACGCGACTCTGTGGACCGCTGCCTTCAAAGTTAATGATGGTGCCTTCGCCAAACTTTGGATGCATTACGCGTGAACCAAGTGAAAAGCCCGTCTCGTTGAAGTTCTCTTTCACCGCAGTTTGGCTAAAGCGACCACTGCTTGCAGGTCGGCTGACTTGCGCTTTCATCCGCACTTCATCCAAGCACGTTTCCGGCAACTCACGAATAAAACGCGATGGCTTATGGTACTTATCTTGACCATACAAACGGCGCATTTCCGCGTAAGTGATGTAGAGTTTTTGCATCGCGCGCGTCATACCGACGTAGCACAGGCGGCGCTCTTCCTCTAAACGCCCTGCCTCTTCCGCCGACATCTGGCTTGGGAACATGCCTTCTTCAACGCCCACCATAAACACCAATGGGAATTCCAAGCCTTTTGCACTGTGCAGTGTCATCAATTGAACTGCATCTTCAAATTCGTCGGCTTGCCCTTCACCCGCTTCTAGCGCCGCATGAGTCAAGAACGCAGTCAGCAGCGACATCTCTTCCGCTTCTTCTGGCTTCTCGAATTGGCGAGTTGCGGTCACCAATTCCTCCAAGTTCTCAATACGAGCCTTAGATTTTTCGCCCTTCTCTTGCTCATACATGGCAAACAAGCCAGAGTACTTGATCACATGGTCTGTTTGCTCGTGCAACGGCATCTCTAACGTGTCGTCTTCGAGTGCGGTAATAAGTTCGATAAAGCGACCTAATGCCCCAGCCGCTCGACCCGCGAGCACTTGTTCATCCAACATCGCAACGCTGGCTTCCCACATCGTGCAACCACGATCACGCGCCGCACGGCGAATGGTTTCTAGTGTCTTGTCACCTAAACCACGAGTTGGCGTATTCACCACACGTTCAAATGCAGCATCGTCATTACGGTTGGCCATCAAACGCATGTAGGCCAGTGCGTCTTTGATTTCCTGACGCTCGAAGAATCGCATACCGCCATAAATACGGTATGGCAGACCAGCTTGAATCAACGCTTCTTCCAGTACACGAGACTGGGCGTTGTTGCGGTACAACATCGCTGCGTCATTCAACGCTCCACCTTTGTCTTGCCACTCTTTGATTTTGTTAACCGCAAAACGGGCTTCGTCCAACTCGTTGTAAGCACTGTAAACCGAAATCGGCTCACCAACAACGCCGTCAGTCCACAGCTCTTTACCCATACGCTCGGTGTTATTGGCGATCAAGGTATTGGAAGCTTCCAAAATGGTCTTGGTGGAACGGTAATTCTGCTCTAGGCGAATGGTGGTTACACTTGGGAATTCACGGGTGAATTTCTCAATGTTTTCGACTTTTGCTCCGCGCCAACCGTAAATCGATTGGTCATCGTCACCCACAATCATCACATGACACTCAGGCCCCGCCATCATGCGTAGCCAAGCGTATTGGATATTGTTGGTGTCTTGGAACTCGTCAACCAGAATGTGTTTAAAGCGAGCCTGGTAGTGCTCTCGGACAAACTTGTTATCGCGCAGTAGCTCATGAGCGCGAAGCAGAATTTCTGCAAAATCGACCAAACCTGCACGGTCACACGCTTCTTGATAAGCGGTGTATAGCTGCAAGTAGGTTTTGGTCACAGGATCGTGGTAAGCATCGATGTGTGCTGGGCGCAGACCTTCGTCTTTTTTGCCGTTAATCCACCAAGCCACTTGGCGTGCAGGCCACTGCTTTTCATCCAGATTTTGTGCTTTGATCAGACGCTTCAGTAAACGTTGTTGATCGTCGCTGTCGATGATTTGAAAGTCTTCCGGTAGCTTGGCATCAAGATAGTGCGCGCGCAAAATGCGGTGACAAATACCGTGAAAGGTACCATTCCACATGCCTGACGCACTGCCCATCATCAACTCTTCAATACGGCCACGCATCTCCGCTGCCGCTTTGTTGGTAAAGGTTACCGACATGATTGAGAACGGAGACGCTTGTTCTACCGACATCAACCAAGCGATACGGTGAACAAGAACACGAGTCTTACCACTCCCTGCACCAGCAAGGACGAGCAAGTTTTCTAGAGGTGCTGCAACGGCTTCACGCTGTTTATCGTTCAAACCGTCGAGTAATAGAGATGGATCCATCATGATGAGCTACTGGTTATTTATACATAAAAATAGATTATAACCTAAACAACTAGGGTGTGTTGAGACAAAACTAGATAAAAAGTTCGACGATTTTTTACTCACCCATTCAATCAGTTATGTAAATCAAACCATCAAAAAGCATTCCCCAAAGCAATTTACCTGAAAGTTTTTCACTCACCTTCCTATCTCTTAAGTTAAGCAAGCGGACAAAAACTGTGCATCTTAATCGCTCGTCTGCTTGCCCATCTCAACGTAAAGGAAATCATTCAGAGGAAATTATTATGAAAAAGTCGAATCTTGCTGTTACTGCTGCGGTTACTGGTCTACTAGCCCTTGGTGGCACTCTACTAACAGCAACACCTGCTGTCGCGGCAGAAAAAGAAAAGTGCTACGGCGTGGCAAAAGCGGGGAAAAATGACTGTGCGACGAAGAACAGCTCTTGCGCCGGCACGTCAAAACAAGACCACCAGAAAGACGCATTTGTGGTGGTTCCAAAAGGTCTTTGCGACAAATTGGCTGGCGGCAGCACCAGCGCATCTTAATTTCTCCGTTAATTGTTGTGGGCGTGTGATGGCTCAACTCACACCCCACAACCTCTTCTATCCAGTTCGAAAAGGAGTTTCACGTGAAACACTACGATTTTCACCCTCTTGTTGGCGTTGGTTTACGGACTCCTCATTTAGACTTTTTTCAGCAACAACGCCCAGAACTGTCTTGGTTAGAAATTCACAGCGAGAACTACTTTCAACCCAATGCAGCCGAACGAAAATATTTACACACTTTGCGAGAGCAATACCAGATCAGCTGCCACGGAATTGGCTTATCGTTAGGCTCTATTGAACGCGTTAGCCAAGTACACCTCGCTCAACTGAAAGCGTTGATAGATGCCATTGACCCAATGTTTGTCTCTGACCATTTGAGCTGGAGTGAAAATGGTGGGCATTATTTTAACGACTTGCTTCCCCTACCATACACCGAAGAAGCACTGAACGTTTTTACTCGCAATGTGCTTGAAGTTCAGGATTATCTGCAACGCGAAATCTTAATAGAGAACCCATCGAGCTATGTGAAGTTTCAACACTCGACGATCAGCGAGTGGGAGTTTCTCGCTGAAGTTCAGCAGCGCACAAGTTGCCGGTTACTGCTCGATCTGAATAACGTACACGTATCAGCCTTCAATCACGGCTTTGATTGCAATACCTATCTGTCCGCCATTCCGGCAGACAAAGTGGATGAAATTCATTTGGCGGGTTTCACCATCAAGCAACTCGATAAAGGCGAAATTTGGATTGATACTCACAGCCGTCCCGTCAGCACGGAAGTCTGGAAGTTATATCAACACTGGGTTGAACAGTATGGTCCGCGCCATACCTTAATTGAATGGGACTTAGATATCCCAACACCAGAAGTGTTATTGGCAGAAGCGGAAAAGGCCTCGCTCCTTCTCTCCCAAATTACCACCCCGCTTAGCGCTACGAGGAAAGCCTCATGAAGCTAGCCACCTTACAAAATCAGTTTGCGAAAGCGCTTCACTATCAGGCATTGGGCGATGACTGTAATATTGCAAGCGGTCAGTTTACCGCTGACGAGCGCATGCAGATATATCGCAACAACTTTATCATCAGCTTGAGCGAAGTCCTCTCTGCTACTTATCCGATGGTTGAAGCGTTACTAGGGGAAACGTGCTTTGCCCAAATAGCACGCCAACATGTTTTAACGCACCCACTCCAAGAAGGCAGTGTTATTCACTACGGAAAAGACTTCCATCACACTGTGATGTTGTTTGGTCAGGTCATGGCTCAAGCGCCATACAGCCCAGAAGTCGCACTCTTTGAATGGAACATCGACCTTGCTCGCCAAGCTCGTTATGAGCATCAAGCAGACACAGCCGTGCAACCGCTGACTGAATTACCACACGTACCAGAGTCGCAACATTCTCATTTAGTTTTCCACCTTCGTCCTGGGTGTAAGTGCTTTGATGCTCATTACGCGGTGTTTGATTTATTCGCAGCTGTTCGTACTCAACAATTCGATCAGCTCAACATCAACCAATTGCAACAAGGGGTGATCCGCATCGAGCCCGATGGTGAAGCGCAGTGTTTCGCGCTGGATGACGAAGCCTATCAATTGCTTGCCAGCTTGGAACAAAAGCAATGTTTGAGCGATATCCCTGAGCCGTTGCTCACTCATCTTAATCACATCATGACGCTTGACCTGATTGAAGGTTTTACGCTGCAAACCGCGTAAGGAGGATACGATGACAGATTCTGTTAAAAGCCTGATTAGCCGCTACGACGAATACACCAACAGCTTACAAACTAACGCAATGCCGTTGTTGCTGCTGTTTTGCCGTTTATGGGTCGCTTGGGTGTTTTTTAATTCCGGCCTTATCAAAATTGCCTCATGGGATAGCACCTTGTACTTGTTCGAATTTGAGTATCAAGTTCCGTTGCTACCTTGGGAATTTGCCGCCTATTCAGGCACATTCGCAGAGTTAGTTCTTCCGGTCTTTTTAGCGCTTGGATTATTTACTCGCCCTATGGCTGCCATGTTGTTTGTGTTCAACATTATCGCGGTCCTGTCCTACCCGCTACTGTGGGAGAAAGGTTTCCATGACCATCAACTCTGGGGGTTAATGATTTTGATTGTGATGCTGTGGGGAGGCGGTCCGTTTTCGCTCGACCGATTGCTAAAAGACAAATTCGTCAGATAGAAAAATCCCCGCGATTGCGGGGATTTCTTTTATTGCTTGTTTAGGTAAGCCAGCAGTTCATCCGCTGAGATACCTTGTTGTGCGAGGTCTTTTGCTAATAGCTCAACTTGCTCGCCCTTGCGTGACTCAATCACTTGTTGAAATTGGTACACAATGTCACGCAAGATTGGTAGAGGTACTTGTTTTGCCGCACTACGAATGCGCTCGGAGCTTTGATTGCCCAGCTCATTAAGCAACTTACCAAACATCACCTTTTCTGGTGATTCTTCCATTTGCTCTAAAATACGAGCCATTTCATACGTGGTTAACGACATTACTTTTTGAATTCCATTATGGTGTCAGGAAAAGTGTGAACGACAAATATACACGCGTTACATACATTGGAAAATACTAAATTACACTGATTTACGCATTAGCGAAGCGTGCGTGCCAGCTCTTACCGGCCTTTGAAAATAGAATCACCAATGCTGGTAGCAATACCCACATATGAATAGCAATCAATGTTTGTGGATCAAACGGCAAACGCTGTAAGGTACCCACTAACAAACCAGAACCGCTCATTTGGAACAAACCAAGTAGCGCCGCGGCTGTGCCCGCTTTATCACCGAATGGTTCCAACGCCTTGCCCGCGGCGCCGCCAAGAATCAAAGCAAAACCAACGGACGACATAAAGATTGGCAGCATGAACGACAGCGCCGTGTTTTGGCCATTCATCACCAGCATCACCACACCAGCCAGAGCCAACGTCGAGATACCAACCACAAGCGTGTTGTGTGTGCCAAAACGTTCCATGAACTTCGGAGCCAACATACAACCAGCGATGTTGATGACCGCGTTAATGCCAAACCAGAATGTGAACTCATTCATTGAAAGGCCCATGCCTGTCATCAATACCGACGGTGCTGACGTCACGTAAGCTAAGATAACCGCCATGGCCATCAAACATAGTGACGCGTGGAAAATGAAAGATGGCGTGCTCAGTACCGACCAGTAACGACTTACTTTGAATACCGCTTGTTTCTCGGTTGCAGGGTTGGTTTCCTTCATCATCAAGAACATCAACGTTCCTGAGACAACCGCAAAACCAGCCATAAAGCTGAAGTTTGCACGCCAATCGAATTGCTGTGTTAACCAGCTACCTAAGATTGGTGCCAGTGCCGGAATAAAGCAGATCGCACCATTAAGGTAGCTGATCATCTTGCCGCTTTTCTCTGGGCCGAAAATATCGCGAACTGTTGCAAAGGCTGCTACCGATGTCGCACACGCACCTAAGCCTTGTAGCAAACGAGACATCAACATCCACTCAATATTTTGAGCACTCCACGCCAATAAAGCGCTCATTGCGTAGATAGTGATGCCGCCCAATGCAACAGTTCGACGTCCGAGTTTATCTGCCAAAGGGCCAGCAAACAGTTGGCCAACACCCATAGCAAATAGGAACCATGTAATAGTGTCTTGTGCTAGCGCATTGTCTACCTGAAAAGTTGAAGCGATAAGAGGTAACGCAGGTAGATAGATATCAATCGCAAGCGGACTGAAAAGAACCAAAAGGGTCAACAACGCCATTTGTTTTTTACTATTAGAAATATGGCTAGACACACAACACTCCAAATTGAACAAGAACTTTGCAGAGAGCTTAATCATCTGATGATATGAATGGAAATGATGTATAATCATGACCATTATTCCCCAGAGGAAATTCACCGTGAACATAGAAAAGCTCGCTCGTCTCGACCTGAACTTACTGGTCTGTTTTAAAGTGCTAATTGAAGAGCTTAACGTGACTCGAGCAGCGCATCGACTGTGCCTTAGCCAATCCGCGGTGAGCAAATCATTAGCCAAACTTCGCATTCAATTTGATGATCCATTGTTTACGCGTAACTCACATGGATTAACGCCAACACCACGTGCATTGTTCCTCAAACCGAAACTGGATCTGTTGATTAACCAATTAGAAGTGCTGACCCAGCCAGAAGAGTTTTCGCCCCAAAGCAGTGAATACCGCTTTCAAATTGCAGCCGTGGAAAGTGTCTACCCATTAATCTTGCCGCATTTCTTACCAGCGATTTTTCAACAGGCACCCGGCGTCACCATCAGCACGCATCCTTGGTCAGATAACACCTTCAAAATGTTGCAGCGTGGTGAGTTGGATTTGGGATTAACTGGTAAAGACATCGACATCAATGACGCAAAGCTTACCCTGCTGCCACCGGATGATATTTGCGAACTCGAAATCTATCGCGACCATCAGATGTGCATCATTCGTAAAAACCACCCCGCACTAAAACAGAAGTGGAACCTCGAAGCGTATCTCGCACTTCGTCACGTACAAGTGCGATGTGATGGAAACGACCGTTGGTTGTTGGATTATCGTTTAGCGGACATTGGCGCAGAGCGCGATATTGCAGTCACTGTTCCAGATTTCAATAGTGCCGCCAGCTTGTGTTCTTACACCGACTTCATCTTTACCGCGCCGAGCCATTTTGTTCAACTGGCTGCCAAACAGCTCGACTTGGTGGTCTTGCCATTGCCGCTTGAATTCCCGCCCATGGCTTACACTCTGTTTTGGCACAGAGACAGAGAAAACGACCCAGCCTTAAATTGGCTGCGTACGATGATCACGCAAAAAACCGATCACCTTAGATAAAAATGTCGGACGCAATTTGCGCTTAGCGGTTAAAATGAGTAGCTTAACAGTCGATAGTCCTTTTTGGCTCATCTATGGCCTGTTGTACCCAGACTTAAACGTCATCTTGCTACGGCGTTTAACTCAATCACTGCACGAAGCAGAAGGAAACAGCTCCCACACCTGAGCATGAAGGAGCGGTAATTTGAAGGAATAAAACAGATGCACAACGATACTCTAAGCCGCGTGAACGCAATTCGCGAATGGCTTACTCAACACAACATTGATGCCCTACTGATCCCTCACGAAGATGAATACCTGGGTGAATATGTCCCTGCGCACAATGAACGTCTCCACTGGCTAACCGGATTCACAGGCTCTGCAGGCGCAGCCGTGATCACAAAAGACAAAGCCGCAATTTTTGTAGATGGTCGCTACACAGTGCAAGTGACCAAACAAGTTCCTAGCGAGTTGTTTGAATATCGCCACCTAATTGAAGAACCAGCATTGGATTGGATTCAAGACCATCTAACCGCAAATGCGTCCGTGGCTATCGACCCCCGCATGCACAGCTCGGCTTGGCTAGATATGGCACAAGCAAAACTGGTTGGAAAACTTGAGCTGAACATTCTCTCCAGCAACCCAATTGATGAGCTGTGGCATGACCGCCCTGCACCCGTGGTTTCTGACGTTCGCCTCATGCCAACAGAAGCCGTTGGTCAATCAAGCGAAAGTAAGCGTAAAGAGATCGCTCAACTGGTAACAAAAGCCGGTGCAGACAGTGCAGTCATCACAGCGCTTGATTCTATTTGTTGGCTATTGAATGTACGTGGCTTAGATGTATCGCGTTTGCCAGTTTTACTGTCGCACGCGATTCTTCATGCCGACTCAAGTGTAGAGTACTTCCTAGATCCCGCTCGCTTACCTGCTGAATTTGCAGCGCATGTGGGTACTGGTGTGACGGTTCATCATCCAGAAGCACTTCAATCACGCCTTGAAGCCATGTCTGGTAAAAAGGTATTGCTCGACCCAGCAATCAGTAACGCATGGTTTAAGTTAGTTCTGCAAAATGCAGGCGCATCGGTTATTGCTGCAGCCGATCCATGTTTAATGCCAAAAGCCGCGAAAAACGAAGTTGAGATTGCGGGCATGAAAGCCTGTCATATCCGCGACGGTGTAGCGATGAGCAAATTCCTTTGCTGGCTAGATGCCGAAGTGGCTGCAGGCAATCTTCATGATGAAGCTACACTGGCTGATCGCCTAGAAGCATTCCGTAAAGAAGACCCAACGCTGATGGATCTGAGCTTTGATACCATTTCTGCGGCAGGCGGCAATGCTGCCATGTGTCACTACAATCATGAGAACCAACCTGAGCCAGGTAAGCTAGAGCTGAATACGCTTTACCTTGTTGATTCAGGCGGTCAGTACCTAGATGGCACAACCGACATTACACGCACCATCGCGATTGGTCAGCCATCAGCAGAAATGATCAAGCAGTTCACTCTCGCGCTGAAAGGTCATATCGGTGTAGCACGTGCCCGCTTCCCGAAAGGCACTCGCGGTTACCAAATCGATACATTGGCTCGCCAACATCTCTGGGCGGAAGGTTATGACTACGACCACGGTACTGGCCACGGTGTAGGTCACTTCCTAAGTGTGCATGAAGGTCCGGCAAGCATCTCTAAGAAACAAATTGATGTGCCGCTAACTGAAGGCATGGTGCTATCAAATGAGCCTGGTTACTACCGTGCAGATACGTTCGGTATCCGAATCGAAAACCTAGAGCTCGTAGTTGAAACACCGACTAACGGTGACTTCCCTGTTCTATCATTCGAATCCTTGACGCGCTGTCCAATCGATAAACGTAATATCAATGTCGATATGCTGACTCGTCCAGAACTTGCTTGGTTGAACGACTACCATCAAAAAGTATGGGAACAAATCAGCCCGCTTGTTGAAGGCGAAGTAAAAGAATGGCTACGCGAAGCAACTCTGCCGTTGGCCCACTCTTAAACAAAAGTGCGAACATGTATTAAAGATAAAATAGAAAAGGCTCTCCACTTGGAGAGCCTTTGTTATGGGCTAAATTCGCAAATTCAGCCCATAATTCACATCCATGAAACTCAAAGCTAAGCGTTCATTCAATTACAATGTTTCACGTGAAACATGCCAATGACACAGTAAACGCCTCGGTTAACCTGAGTAAACTGAGTGCCAATCACGCCAGACCGGATCGAAACCTTTCGCTCTAATCATGTCTTCTACCGATGCCGCGCTACGCTCGTCACTGATTTCGAACTGTTCCAGTTCCACCTCTTCGGTCGCATAACCACCGGGTTGTGTTTTCGATGCCGCAGACATACTCGTAATGCCTAACGGTAATACATTGTCGCGAAACTGCGGTGATTCGCGCGTCGACAATGACAACTCCACTTCCGGATTAAACAGCCGATAGGCGCAAATCAATTGCACCAACTGCTTATCCGTCATGACAGACTTCGGTTGTAATCCCGACGCTGGTACATTACCGGCACAAGGGCGTAAACGAGGAAAAGAAATCGAATAACGCGATTGCCAATAAGTACGCTCAAGGTAATCCAGATGAGCAGCAGCAAAAAAGCAGTCGGTGCGCCACTCTTCCAAACCAATCAAAGCGCCGATACCGATTTTGTCGATCCCCGCTTTTGCCAATCTATCAGGCGTTTCAAGCCGGTATCGGAAATCCATTTTATTGCCACGCAAATGATGCTGAGCATATGTTTGGGGATGATAGGTTTCTTGATACACCATCACCGCATCAAGGCCCAATGTTTTGAGTTCGGCGTATTCGTCCTGATCCAACGGTTGGACTTCCATCGCTAAATAATTAAATCGCTGCTTGATGATTGGCACCATTTCGCGAAAGTATTTCATCCCAACTTTGGTCTCATGCTCACCCGTTACCAGTAACACGCTGTCGAACTTCATTCGCTTAATCGCATCAATCTCCGCCTCAACTTCGTCCCTATTCAGTGTTCTTCGCTTTATGCGGTTCTCCATAGAGAAGCCACAATAGGTACAAGCGTTGGCACAAAGGTTAGAGAGGTACAGAGGAATATACAGCGACATAGTGTTGCCAAAACGCTTACGCGTCAGCGAATAAGAAAACTTTGCCATCTGCTCTAAGTACGGTTCAGCAGCAGGAGAAATCAACGCTTTAAAATCTTCCAAATCTCGTTTGGGTTTTGCTAGCGCCCTTTCCACATCCTGCTCCGTTTTGGCATAAATCGACATGGATATGTCATCCCAATCGAGCTGCTGAAAGCGATCATAAAAGCTCATCTTGAACCCTCACTTCTACAGTTCATCGAGAAAAGCCGTTAGCGGACTGGAAGCAACGGCATGAGAAACTTTCCCTGCAAGCCCAGCTTTATAAGCCATACGACCTGACTCGACTGCCATCTTGAACGCTTTCGCCATCGCAACGGGATTACTTGCAGCAGCGATCGCCGTATTGACCAACACGGCATCCGCGCCCATTTCCATCGCTCTTGCCGCATGTGAAGGCGCACCAATTCCCGCATCCACGACAACAGGTACGTTCGCTTGGTCAATAATGATTTCTAGAAAATCGTGCGAAGCGATACCTTTGTTCGAACCAATCGGCGCTCCCAATGGCATCACCGCAGCACAGCCAACTTCTTCCAGCCGTTTACATAACACCGGATCAGCATGGCAATATGGCAACACAATAAAGCCATCTCGCACGAGCTGTTCGGCAGCGGCTAAGGTTTCTATCGGATCAGGCATTAAGTATTTTGGGTCGGGATGGATCTCCAGTTTGACCCAATTTGTGCCCAACGCTTCGCGAGCAAGCTGCGCAGCAAAAACCGCATCTTTGGCATTTTTAGCGCCAGAGGTGTTCGGTAGCAAATTCACACCGGCGTGAATCAGAGGCTGCAAAATGTCATCTTGCTGATCATGTACATCCACACGTTTAAGCGCCATCGTCGCGAGCTGTGAACCTGAAACCTGGATGGCTTCGGCCATTAAATGGCTATTAGAAAATTTGCCTGTTCCTGTGAACAAGCGTGATTTAAATTCTTTATCTCCAATTTTCAGCATCGACATTATCCCCCTGCGATGGCTTGAAACAGAGAGATGCTATCTCCCTCAGAAAGTACCGTACTCGCCCATTCGCTACGCGGCACCACTTGATTATTAATGGCAAAAACACAGCCCATTTCAGGCAGAGAAAACTGGGTAATGATTTGCTGTAGGTTGGCTTTACACTCGACCCGCTGAGCTTGGTCGTTAATAGCGATAGTTATCACGTTACCTCTCTCCTTTAACAAAGGAACGCACAAACGAACTTGCTGCGAATTGATTTGAAACTGTCATGGCGGTCATCTCTTAACTGCTCATTGGTGCAAGATTATTGTCACCACAAACCTGACATTGCTTGTCTTTGGTTATAGACATGGTCTGCCAGTTCATCCGCAGTCCATCAAAGAGGTGTAACTGACCACACTCAACATGAAAGCGATCTATCGCCAACTTTTGAATAGCAGCGAGAGCTTGGTAGTTCCCCAGAGTGCCCACCACCGGACCGATAATGCCGGTTTCGCTGCACTTCATTGTTTGCTGCAATTCATCAAACGGATACAAGCATCGATAGCAGCCTGAATTTGATGGTTTGTCTGAGTAGTCAAAAACAGCAAACTGCCCTTGCCAACCAATCGCTGCCGCCGATATCAGAGGTGTATTTTGCTCATAACAAACTTGATTGATCAGCTGCCTCGTTGGCAGGTTGTCACTGCAATCCAACACCACATCCGCCAACATGACTTCGAGTTGTAACTGAGCTTGGTCGAGACGCTTGGTAATCGTGCGTACCTGAATCATTGAATTGAGATCACGAAGCTGCTGAGCCATCGCCTCGGTTTTCGCCAGTTCGATGTCGCCTTCACGATAGATAACCTGGCGCTGCAAATTGCTGCTGTCGACACGGTCATCATCAATCACAACCAACTTACCCACGCCAGCAGACGCGAGATACAAACTTGCTGCACTACCCAACCCACCACAGCCGATGAGCAACACATGAGATTGACCAAGACGAGCTTGGCCCGATTCTCCGATTTCAGGTAACGAAACTTGACGCTGATAACGAATGAATTCTTGATCAGTAAGCACGATAGTCCTCCATGACCAATGACGTGCTCGTTGTGCTCATCAGTTGGTCGAAAAACTCAATCACTTGTTTCGGCGATTCGGACAAGGTAATCGCACGAACCACAGCTAAACTGGACACGCCACATTGCCAAACTTGCTCTGCGTTTGATTGGTCAATGCCACCAATGGCCACAGTTGGATAGCCAACTCTTTCACCATATGGAATGCTATCGATCAGCTTTTGATACAAGGCTAAGCGAACCAGACCTTGCGGTTTGGATGGCATTTGTTTGGTGGTGGTTGGAAAAATATGCCCCAACGCAATGTAGCTTGGGTTAATTTGGACGATACGCAGCAGTTCATAATAACCATGGGTTGATAGACCTAAGCAAATGCCTGCGGTGCTCAACTGACTCAAATTGGAATCTTCGATATCCTCTTGACCAAGATGAACCCCGAACGCGCCATGCTTTATTGCTAGTTGCCAATAATCATTAATAAAAACTTGAGCGTCATACTGACGACCGAGTTCAATCGCGCGTGCAATCTGCTGTTCTAAGTCTGGCTGATAGGGGTCTTTGATACGTAGTTGAATGGTGTTGATACCCAATGGCAACAACCGCTCAATCCAACTGACGTCGTCCACGACCGGATAGAGACCCAAACTCTGTTTGCTCAGATGAGGAAAGTTGACCGACTGTCCGTATGATGACCAACCTACTTTGATGCCTAAGCGACAATCTTCTAGGACTGGTGTAGGAAAATCAGCAAACTGAAACGCCCACTCCAGCTTGACCATTGTTTCACGTGAAACATTCGCCATTGCGCGCGCCAAGGTCAAAGCATCTTCAATAGGGAAATCGAGAGCAAGCAGCGTTACTGTCCACGCTAAGTGTTGATCGGTTTGAAGAGTTGTAGTTCTAGAAGTAGAAGCAACTGACAGAGCTCTTATTTCATCATTAACCGGATGGCGCCAGATATCCAACACGTCTACGCTTGTCGTTTTAACAGAATCATCGTGCTTAGACTCTATGTCTTCAATACCAATAAAAATGGCCGAGGATGGTTGTTGGCGACATTCTGAAACCGATAGACCTGATTGGTAGTAAAGCACAAAATCGGCAGTCTCTGCTTCCTCACATACGTCAATCAGATCGGTACCTACACGAAAGGTATTTTGCCCAAGAACAAGTTGAATAAATTGAGTCGGGCTTACGCCCAACTCAATCTCATCAATACTAAAACCCTGTTCTTTCGCCAACAATAAACACTGCTGAACAGATCCTGTCAGCGGAATTAACGACGATGGAATAAGGATTTTAGCCATTACTCATCCGCCTCGGCGTGCACGGCTGGGTGATAAAGCTCCGAGCCTGTCGCACGAAACTCTTCAGACTTCTTACGCATGCCTTCCAGCGGGTCATCTAACATCTTGATAGAAATCGCCTGATCCGCGGCAACTTGCTCTGTATCTTTGGCGTACTCCCTGACTTCTTGAGAAATCTTCATTGAGCAGAATTTAGGGCCGCACATTGAGCAGAAGTGCGCTACTTTTCCAGACTCTTGCGGTAGCGTTTCATCATGAAATGCACGTGCCGTATCGGGGTCTAAAGCGAGGTTAAATTGGTCTTCCCAGCGGAATTCAAAACGCGCCTTTGATAAGGCATTGTCACGAACTTGTGCTCCCGGATGCCCTTTTGCTAAATCCGCAGCATGCGCAGCTAGCTTGTAGGTAATCATACCGGTTTTGACATCTTCTTTATTTGGAAGCCCCAAGTGCTCCTTAGGGGTCACGTAGCACAACATAGCGCAGCCATACCAACCAATCATCGCCGCGCCAATACCGGATGTAATATGGTCATAACCCGGAGCGATATCTGTCGTTAGAGGACCCAAGGTGTAGAACGGCGCTTCATGACAGTGTTCCAACTGTTGGTCCATATTTTCTTTAATCATATGCATTGGAATATGGCCAGGGCCTTCAATAATGACCTGCACATCATATTCCCATGCGATTTTCGTCAACTCGCCGAGCGTACGCAGCTCTGCGAATTGCGCTTCATCGTTCGCGTCTGCAACCGAGCCTGGACGCAAGCCATCACCAAGAGACAGAGCTACATCGTACTTCGCACAAATTTCACAGATCTCGCGGAAATGGGTGTATAAGAAGCTTTCTTGGTGATGCGCTAGACACCACTTAGCGATAATCGAGCCACCACGCGAAACAATCCCCGTCACTCGCTTCGCCGTCATTGGAACATAGCGAAGTAGTAAACCAGCATGGATAGTAAAGTAATCAACACCCTGCTCTGCTTGTTCGATTAACGTGTCGCGCATGACTTCCCAATTCAGGCTCTCAGCAATGCCATTTACTTTCTCCAAAGCCTGATACATAGGAACCGTACCAATTGGCACCGGGCTATTGCGTAAAATCCATTCACGAGTTTCGTGAATGTTGCGGCCGGTAGAAAGGTCCATCACGGTATCGCCACCCCAGCGTGTCGCCCAGACAAGTTTCTCCACTTCTTCTTCGATTGAAGACGTGACCGATGAGTTACCAATATTGGCATTCACCTTAACTAAGAAGTTACGGCCAATAATCATTGGTTCAGATTCTGGATGATTGATATTCGAAGGAATGATGGCGCGACCTTCTGCGACTTCTTTACGAACGAATTCTGCAGTAATGTCTTTAGGTAGATTTGCACCGAAGCTTTGGCCGGGATGCTGCTGAGTCAGCACGTCATCGCGATATTTAGCGCGACCCATGTTCTCACGCAGTGCAATGTATTCCATTTCCGGAGTAACAATGCCTTTGCGAGCATAGTGTAGTTGAGTGACACATTTTCCGGCTTTAGCTCGTCGAATACGTGGTAAGTTGCCATAACGCAAATCATCTAAGGTTTCATCGTCAAGACGCTCTTTTGCGTAAACAGAGCTCACATCTTCAAGGATTTCAGTATCATTGCGTTCTTCAATCCACCCTTCTCTAAGCTTTGGTAAGCCATTGTAAAGGTCGATAGAGTGATTTGGGTCAGTGTATACACCAGAGGTGTCATAAACACGTACTGATTCGTTTGACTCGAAAACAGGAGCCTCTTTGGTGCCACCAATTAGGCTATCAGCCAAAGAAATTTCACGCATTGGCACTCGGATGTCAGGACGAGAACCCTCTACATACACTTTGGTTGAGTTTGGGTACGGCTGTACCGAGAGAGTATCAATAAACTGTTTTGCTTCCAGTCTCGCTTGTTTGCGACTCGACATAGCATTTTTCCTTGCTTGTTATTCTAGATAAAAAGTATTGGGATAAAAATGCTTGGCGGATAGATGCGACAAGAGGGGTCGAATTATGGACGATTAGAGTTCAGGTGCTCACTCTTTGTCTATTACTACATTCGACGTTTTGATAGGTTAGCCAGACGTTGTCTGGTGTAGGTATCTTCTCTTGTTCCCTTCGCAGATATTAATCTGATCAGGTTCAACGGATCCCGAATTAACGGTCTCAGCCTTATGGCACTCCGACAAGTGAAGCCAGTATATAAAAACGGCTTGGTTAAACCAAGCCGACCTGATTACATTTTCGTTACTTTTGCTAGCTACGCATCAATAATTGGAAACCGATCCAAGCCGCCGAGATACTCAGTACAACATTTAATAAGATGTTTAAACCCATTTTAAAGAAAGCACCTTGCTGCATAAGCAGTACGTTATCCATAGAAAAGGTTGAAAAGGTGGTAAGCGCACCGAGGAAGCCTAGGCCAATCACTTGTCTCCATGGTTCAGTTGCTAATATTTCACTTTCAAATGCAGCAATGAGCAACCCCATGATGAAAGAGCCAACAACGTTAACAGTCAGCGTACCGTAAGGAAAGCCCCGCCCGAAAAGTAAGACACAAAACTCAGACACTAAATATCGAGAACACGCACCGATTGCCCCACCGAGTGCGATAAAGCCTAAAATAGAAAACTGCCCCATAATTCCCCCAATAAGTTCTGATGATATTGTAATCAAAATCGCTCAGTCATCGGTAACACAATCTTAGAATTCGACAATATAATCGCTTTAAAACCACTAAAATATTTAAAAGTTACAGGAGTCACTTTTACATACGTTCCAAGCAATTTTTCATAGGAAGAACCCTTACGGGAATTTACCGTTTAGATCAACATATCTCGTTTAAGTACTACTTGAAGAAAATGCTGATTCGTTATGGATAGCCTCAATAACATCAACTTTAAAAAGCTCGCAAGTCAGCAAAAATACATTCAGATGAAAATGAGACTGCTGGCCCTTGATCATTTCAAAGATGGACACTCACTCACACAGATCACAACGTTGCTCAAGGTAAGCCGAACCAGTGGTCCAAACCTTTTTTGAAGAAGGGATGGAAGATGGCAAGAAAAGCCAAGCACAGGAAGACTACCTCTCTTAACTTCCGATCAAAGAAAATAGTTGAGCCAATACACAAAAGATAAAGCCAATGATACACAAGGTGGACGACTGACTGGTGCCGACATCCAGGCTTATATCGTGAAAGAATTTGGTCAGCACTACCACTCTGATTCTATCTATTACCTGCTCGACCACATGGGCTTTTCATGGATAACTTTCCCCCCCAAACAATCTCAACTAACACAAGAGGATTTGAAAAATTCAAAATCGAAACGATCCTTAAAATCCCAGAAAATATGGCTTTAGAGTAAAACCAGATTTGGACAACAAAACACGACAACACGCTTATGGGCTAAAAAAGGAACTCGCCCAAGAGCCGTGAAGCAATAACAATTTGAGTATGCTTATCTGTTTCGGTTCAGTCTGTCCCAAAAAAGGAATTGGTGAGGCTATCATTGTCCCTGGGTTAATAAAGACATCATGATAGAGCACTTAAAACAAATATTGGCAGTCACGGAGGAGGGACGCCACGCTGTCGTTGTAATGGATGGTGCAGGATGGCATACAGAAGAAATTGCCAATGACTTTAAAATGTCAGTGTCATCAAACTTTCGCCCTATTCTTCAGAGCCAAACCCTATCGAACAAGTATGGCGTTGGTTGAGGCAACGCGATTTATCCAACCAATCTTTTACTGATTACCACGACATCATCTCCAAAGTCTACGATGCATGAAGTCGGTTTTTGGATAGCTCAAAAAGAGTCACCAAAATGTGCTCGAGAAGATGGATGGATAGACCTGACCAATTAATTTTCCAGGTTGGTATTAACTGTGCTGAGAGTCTTAGTCGCGACCGACTTGGGATTTAATACAAATCCCATCTAATTCTCATTCTCATTCTCAAACATCAGAAATGAAAAAAGCCTCGCTATTTCTAGCGAGGCTTCTTAATAGTGGCGGAGAGATAGGGATTTGAACCCTAGATACGCTATTAACGTATGCCGGTTTTCAAGACCGGTGCTTTCAACCACTCAGCCATCTCTCCACAAATTTTCATCATCAGATTAGTACACTGATGATGTTGTTACACGTAGTACGGGTAACGATA